>NZ_VIVR01000001.1:6660640-6963396 GCF_007828955.1 Kitasatospora atroaurantiaca
TGAGGCCGGGCGGCAGCTTGGGGACGTCACGGGCGGACGGCGGTTCGGACGGCTCCGCGAGCATGAGCACGTACAGTGCGCAGCCGCAGAGGGTCAGGGCCAGCTGGGCCACCAGCAGGCCGACGGCGCCGCTCCTCCGGTGGACCCACCGGCCCTGGCCTGGGCCTTCCTGGTGTCGTTCGAGGAGGACCCCGAAGCCGATCAGCAGCCCCGTCACCGGCACGTAGACGGCATGGGCGTCGGCCCGGCTCGCGGACACCCAGCCGTGCTGCACCGCGACCAGCAGACCCGCGCAGGCCAACAGCGCCACGCCGACCACGGGACCGGCCTGCCGGGTCCGCGCCACCATCGCCCAGGCGATCAGCGGAACGGCTGCGAAGAGCAGGCCCAGCGCGCTCCACATGTGACGAGACCTCCAGCGATTGACGACGGCAGCAGGTCTTGGGACGCCGCGCGGCCGTCGTCCGGTTCCCCGAAGCTGACGCGGGCTCAGAACTTGGCTGAGGCCGGCGGTTGCGGGCAGGTGCCGGCCCGCAACCACCGGGCGTTCGGCGGCGTCCCCTCCCCGGTAGGCAGATGGTCTTACGGGGGGACGGTCAGTGGTGGTGGAGCAGTCGGACGGTCCTGCGGCACCGCGACGACCGGGACGGGCCGTCGCGGCGATGGCCGTACTGGTCTCCGTGCTCCTGGCGTTCCACAGCGCCGTGCCCAATATGGCGGCCCATCTCGGCAGCCTGCTCGAGGCATTCCTGCCCTGGGTCGGCCTGGCCGTTCCCGTGCTGCTGATCCCGGCGCTGCTGCGCCGTTCGGCCCTGGCGCTGGGCGCCCTCGCGTTGCCCGCAGCCACCTGGCTGGTCCTCTTCGGCGGGCAGCTCCTGCCCGCCCATCGCGGAGCGGCACACGACCTGACGGTGGTTCAGCACAACATCAGCGACGAGAACCCCGACCCCGCCGGATCCGCCCGGTCCCTGGCCCGGACCGGCGCCGACCTCCTCGCACTCGAGGAGCTGATACCTGCTGCACTGCCCGCCTACGAGGCCGTCCTCACCCCCGTGTACCCCTATCACGCAGTCGTCGGCACCGTCGGCCTCTGGTCCAAGTACCCCCTGGTGGACTCCCGTCCGGTCGACATCAAGCCGAAGGATCTCGAGGCCGACTGGAATCGCGGGCTGCGCTCCACCCTGCGGACCCCGCACGGCGACACAGCGGTGTACGTGGCCCACCTCCCGTCGGTCCGGATCGGGGTTCGCGGCTTCAGCTCGGGCCGCCGGGATGAGAGTGCGGTCGCGTTGGGCGCAGCTCTGGCCGCCGAGCCGCTGGAGCGGGTCATCCTGCTGGGCGACTTCAACAGCACCCTCGACGATCGCGGCCTCGCCCCCGTCACCTCCCGGATGACGCCCGCGGAGTCGGGCTTTGGCTTCAGCTGGCCGGCCGCCTTCCCCCTGGCCCGGATCGACCACATCATGACCCGCGCGGCGACGCCCACCGACACCTGGACGCTCCCCGCGACCGGCAGTGACCACCTCCCGATCGCGGCGAGCATCAAACTCTCGCCCTGAGGTTCAGCTGCCGGCCGGGCACTCCTGAACGGTCCAGCTGTTGCCGTCGGGGTCGCTGAAGAAGAGGAACGAGTTCCAGTCCCCACCCCGGCCCTCGACCTGCACGCCGTTGTCGAAGTGCTGGACCTTGCTGACGTCCACGCCCCGTTCGACCAGTTCGGCCCGTGCCGCGTCGATGTCGGACACCACCAGCTGCAGGCCCTTCACCGAGCCCGGCACACCTTCGGCGACCCCGGTGCCGAGCACGATCGAGCAGGCAGACCCTCGTGGTGTCAGCTGCACGACGCGGATCTCGTCGCCGATCCGGGTGTCGTGGTCGACCACGAACCCGACCTGCTCGCCGTAGAAGAGCTTCGCCCGGTCCACGTCCGCCACGGGAACCACCACCACTTCGAGCTTCCAGTCCACGCCGCACCGTCCTTCCGCACCGTTGGTCCCTGATACGCCTTCGGCCAGTATCGGCCGCAGAGCACGGCCGTGGCCATCGCCACACAGCGAAGGCCTGACGGCGTGTCACATCACCTGTTCTCTCTGCGAGGGCGGCCTCAGATGACCGCCGTGAGGTCCAGGCGCCAGTCGTTGCAGCGCATGGAGGTGCCCGGCGGGTACTCGAAGTCGCACTCGGAGAGGAAGGAGAAGCCGGCCTTGCGGCAGATCGCGTTCGACGGGGGGTTGTCGAGGGACGGGAACGCGTGCAGGTACCGGTGCTTGCCCTCCGCCGCGGCGCAGCGGACGGCCGCCGCGACGGCCGCGGCCGCGATGCCCCGCCCCTGGAACTGCGGAAGGACTCCCCAGCCGGTCTCGTACACGGTCTCGCCCCGCCAGACCCGCTCCCAGTACCCGACGCTGCCGACCTCCTCGCGCTCCGGCAGCAGGACGACGCGGAACATCCGGCCCGTCCCCGAGCCGGCGATCGCGAGGTACCGCTGGTGGCGGGCGAGGATCTGCTCCTCGGTCTCCGGACCTCCGAGGTGTTCCGTCATCTCCGGTGCGTTGAGGCGCCGCAGCAGATCGAGGGCGTGGTCCGCCCAGGGCTCGATCCGTACCTGCGGCCCGCCGGCCCACTCAGCCACCTCGACCACTCCTGTCCACGGTCGTCACCTGCAGCCGCCTCGGCTCGGACGGCTCCGTCCCGTGCATCCCATCACCCGGGTCCGACAACGGCCGACTCCTGCGGCTTCCCGGCTTCCGCCGCGACCCGGTCCGACCCTCGCCCGACGCGTTCGGCGCGATTGCCCGGCAGGCCGGGGACTCGGTTAGCCTGAGGGCACAATGAACCGTTTGACGACGTCATGGGGCGAGTTCGACCTCACCCGCTTCCCCGAGGACCCCCGCGACCAGCTCCGCGCCTGGGACGCCGCCGACGAGTACCTGCTGCGGCACCTCGCGGGAATCGACGCAGAGCCGACGGACCTGTCCGGCACCGTGGTCGTGGTGGGCGACCGCTGGGGTGCGCTGGTCACCGCGCTCGCCGCCCACCGCCCCGTACAGATCACCGACTCGTTCCTCGGCCAGGAGGCGGCCCGGGCGAACCTGGCGCGCAGCGGGGCCGCCCCGGACGCCGTACGACTCCTGTCGACCCGGGACACGCCGCCCGACCGGATCGACGTGCTGCTGATCCGCGTACCCAAGAGCCTCGCGCTCCTGGAGGACCAGCTGCACCGCCTCGCACCCCGCATCCACGCCGGCACCGTCGTCGTCGGCACGGGCATGGTCACCGAGATCCACACCTCGACGCTGAAGCTCTTCGAGCAGATCCTCGGACCGACCCGGACGTCCCTGGCGGCGAAGAAGGCCCGGCTCATCTTCTGCTCGCCCGACCCGACGCTCGCCCGAGCCGCGAGTCCGTGGCCGGTCCGCTACGCTCTGCCCGCCGACGTCGGCGCTGTCTCGGGGCTGACCGTCACCAACCACGCGGGGATCTTCTGCGCCGAACGCCTGGACATCGGCACCAGGTTCTTCCTGCGCAACCTGCCCAAGCGCCACGGCCCCGAGCGCGTCGTGGACCTCGGCTGCGGGAACGGCGTGGTCGGGACGGCGGCAGCGCTGGCCAACCCGGAGGCCGAGGTGCTGTTCGTCGACGAGTCCTACCAGGCGGTGGCCTCGGCGGAAGCCACCTTCAGGGCCAACGCCGGTGCGGGAGCCGTCGCAGAGTTCCGGGTCGGCGACGGCCTCGCGGGCGTACCGGCCGGGACGGTGGACCTGGTGCTCAACAACCCGCCCTTCCACACCCACCAGGCGACGACCGACGCGACGGCCTGGCGCATGTTCACCGGTGCGCGCAACGCGCTGCGCGCCGGAGGCGAGCTCTGGGTCATCGGAAACCGCCACCTCGGCTACCACGTGAAGCTGCGCCGGCTCTTCGGGAACTGCGAGGTCGTCACCAGCGACCCGAAGTTCGTCATCCTGCGGACCGTCAAGAACTGACGGCCTCTCCGGCGCCGTTCACGAAACGGCTGCAACGTGGTGGGCCGCCCACCGCGTTTCCGGCGCCGGCCGACATCCTGGCCAAGGCCGTGACGATGCTGCCCACAGGGGTGAAGACCGGCGACCAGGGTGGCCAGCACGGGCGGGGGCAGGCGCACCTGCCGGTCACCGTCGACGGGCGGACCAGCATGCTGTCCGTCACGGTCTCCCTGCCGTCGGAGATGAACCGCAGCGCGAGGAAGAACTTCGACGCGGGGCCCGAGGCGGAGTCGAACGAGCACCTCCCGGACGGCACCCTGGTGATCATCCGGGAGAGCGGTGCCACGAAGTCCGGGGGCGGTCCTGCGGTCTCCTGGAATGTCGAGGCCTTCCACCCCGACGGCACCCGGGTGACGGTCGCCGAGTGGAACGGCGAGAACGGCTATACGTTCCGTCCAGACACTCCGGCGCTGACGACCGACCAGCTGAAGGCCATCGCCGTCGACCCGGCCTGGCGCCCCTGACCGGCGGCCGGGGATCCGGGGTTCCCGGCCGCCTCACACCCTGCCGGACGGCCGAACGCCGCGCCGCTCTACCGTGACCGCTGCGTCTCTACCGTGACCACTGCGTCGGGCGGTTCAGCGAGCGCGGCACCTTCGTTCCGGCGTCGCCCTTCGCGGAGTTGAGCTGGGGCTGGGTGAGGAAGATGCTGTCGGTGAGGTCGGCGCCCGAGAGGTCGGCATCTCTGAGATCGGCTCCGATGAGGTCGGCGAACCTCAGGTCGGCGCCCGTGAGGTCGGCGGCGATGAGGTACGCCCCTCGCAGGTTGGCGCCTCTGAGGTCGGCGCCCTTCAGCTTGGCCCCGATGAGGTCGGCGCCTCGGCGGTCCTGCTTCTTGCGACGGGTCCCGGCGCGTACGAGCTCGCTCGTACGGAGCAGCAGGGCGTTGACCGTCTGCCGGTGGGCCGCCACGTCCAGTTCCCGGAGGGTCTCGGGGTCGAGGCGGGTGAGACGTTCGGTCTCGTCGAGTACGAGGCGGATGTCACCGTGGATCGGGCGGGCCTGCAGCAGGGTCAGGGCCTCGGTCAGGTACCAGAGCAGCTCGTGGAGCTGCCGCACGATCGGGAACACGTCGAACATCTGCTGCGCGGTCCCGGGAGCCTGCCGCCAGTCCTGCCCGCCGAAGGTGAGCTGGGAGACCTTCTGACCGGCGCCGAAACAGTCGTAGACGGTGCAGCCGGGAAAGCCCTGCTGCCTGAGGCGGGTGTGGATGCCACAGCGGAAGTCCGCCTGCAGACTGGAGCAGGCCTTCCCGGCGGGCTTGTTGACCGCGAAGTCCGCGGAGGCCGAGAACGGCAGTGCGACGCAGCAGAGCCCGAAGCAGCTCGCGCAGTCACCCTGGAGGCCGTCACGGGCCCGGTCGAGCTCCGCGTTCTCGTGTATCTCGGTCACTGCGCGTGGGTCCTCTTGCACTGTTGTTCTCGGGCGGATGCCGTCCGCCGGTGGCCGGTCCGGGCCCGAGTGGAGCCCGGGGCGCCTGCGATGGTCCAGTCAATTTACCTGTTCAGCGTGCCGCTAGTGGCGGGGTACAGGCAGCCGGCGGGGCTCAAGGCGTTGCTCGACGGCCGAGTCGCCCTCCCGTACGACGACGTAGGCGCCCTTTCCTGCCGTCTCCGTGACGGCTTCGACCAGCTCGGTTCCGCGGTAGACCAGGCCCACCCCGTCATCGGTGCAGTGCGTGACGGGCAAGGTCCCGTCCGCGACGAGCCGGTGGACCAGCGGGCGGCGCCCTTTGTCACTGTCGTAGTGGACACCGTTGCCGTAGGGCAGCAGGCCGAGTGCGTTGGTGAGCGGCCGCAGTTCCGGTCCGAAGGAGTCCGTGGGGCCGCCCTGGAACCAGCAGATCGATCCCGCGCTGACTCCGCTGAGCACGACACCGGCCTCCCAGGCGCTTCGGAGGATCGTGTCCAGCCCGTGAACGCGCCACACGGCCAGCAGGTTCGCCACCGAGCCGCCCATGACCCAGACGACGTCCTGATCGAGGACGGCGCCTTCGATGTCCTTGAGGTTCGGCATGGGGAAGAGGTGAAGCGGCGTCAGATCGAACCCGGCGACCCGAGCGGCCTCGGCCATGCGTGCGGTGAAGTGCTCGGCGTCGCCGATCGCCGTGCCGACGTACATCACGCGAGGACGTCGTCCGTGGACCCCTGACAGGTCGACCGCGTGATGCACGAGAGCGTCGAAGGTCACCCTGGTACGGTCCCCGACGCGGTGACCACCTGAAGTGGCAAGGATGGTGGGCTCTGACGCGGTCATGGCTCACGACCTTACCGAGCCCACCGGTGCGCGGGTGGGCCGCAGTCCGGGTGCGAGCACGAGGGTGACCGCGACGGAGGCCGTCGCCATCACGGCCATCGCCGTCGTCGCCGACGAGCGCTGGGCGACTGCGCCCGCGAGTGCGGCGCCGATCCCCTGCATGGTCAGCATGCCGGCGGAGTGCAGCCCGAGGGCCTGCCCGCGTACGTCGGTCGGCGTCAGCGCCACCAGGCGTTCCTGGAGGAGCAGGCTTGCCGAGTACCCGACCGAGGCGAGCACGACGACGGCCGCCGCGAGGGGCAGCCCCGGGCGCAGCGCGAAGGCCAGGTACGGTGCGGCGAGCAGCAGTTGCAGCGGGAGGCCGATCCGGGCCCGCCACCGCTGAGGGACGAACCGGCCGGTCGCCGTGTCACCGATGAGCATGCCGCACGCGGCGACGGCGAAGAGGAGCCCCGGGTTCCCGGGTGCGTACGGGATGAAGAGCGACTCGCAGCCGACGATGAGTCCGTTGGGCACCCACAGGGCGAGGAAGACGTAGCGGCGGGGCGTGGCGGACCACAGCAGTGCATTGGTCCGCCAGGTCACGGCCACCGACGGCCGTCCGACGGTGCGCGGGGAACGGCGGCTCAGGCCGAGCCGGGCGGTGACCGCCGCGAGGAGGTGGAGGCCGGCGGCGGCCAGCAGGGTGCCGCGCGGCGACAGCGTGGTCACGAGTACGCCGCCGATGGCGAACCCGCAGATCTGCATGGTGCCGGAGGTCATGTTGAGCACGGATCTGCCGAGCAGGTAGCCCTCCTCGGAGAGGAGCTCGGTGAGGAGGCCGTAGCGCACCCCGCCACCCACCGAGGCGACCAGCCCCAGGCTCAGGACGACGGCGAAGACGGCCCACAGCGGCAGGCCGGGAACGGCCAGGACGGCGGTGCCGAGGCCGAAGGCCAGCGCCATCCCGCTCATGGCCGCGCGCGGCGGCAGCCGGTCGGCCGCCGACAGCAGTGCCACCGCGCCGATCACCTGGGCGAAGGACGAACCGAACATGCTGAGCGCCGACAGCAGCGGCGAGCCGGTGGCCGCGTAGACGAGCGTGCCCAGGGCCAGGCCGCTCACCGTCTGGGCCGCCACCTGCCCGGCGCAGGTCAGGAAGAGCGGCATGAACTCCGGTGTCCGGAAGAGTTCTTGGTAGGTGCGCATCGCCCAAGGCTCCGTGGCGCCGCCACCGGGGCGTTACTGTTTCGCGGGGAGGCGAAACGAATGGGCTGGTGGCAGGTCAACGCGGACACGCTCGCGGGGAGCCGGTTCGTCATCTCCCCGCTGGCCGAGGTCACCGCGAGCCTGCAGACCCTGGATCGGGGAACGGCCGCGCACCCGGGCGAGCGCGCCTGGCTCGACGTCCACCGAAGCGCCTACCGGGAGCGGCTGGCCGGGGACCCGGTCACCGCGCTTCTCGTACGGACCGGCCTCGGGCGCGGCTGGAACGCCGACTTCCTCACCCCGACGCCTACGGGCGAGGGGGAGCGGTCCTTCGAGCAGGAGTTGGCGCGGATCCGCGAGACGCCGGCCGAGGCCGCCCGCGCGGACCTGACCGTGTCCCTGGGCGGCCCGCTCCCCGCCCGACTGCGCAGGTCGGATCTGCCGGAACGCGCCGCCGACATCCTGGAGTGGGTGTGGACGGAATCGGTGCTCCCCTCCTGGCCTCGGCGTCGGCGGATCCTCGAGGCCGACGTCATCGCGCGTACGGCGCAGGTGAGCCAGGGCGGTTGGGCCGCGGCCCTGGAGGACATGCGCCCGGGGATGCGCTGGCTGGGGGAGAGCCGGCTGCAGATCAACGCGTACGACTACCCGCCGCGGGAGCTCTCCGGGGCCCAGCTGATGTTCGTCCCCGTCACACCCCGCCGGGGCTGGGTCTCCTGGGAAGCGTCGCACCGCTACGCCGTGGTCTACCCGTGCTCGGGCGTGCTCTCCGAGCCGGTCCCGGCCTCGGTGCCCGAGGCCCTCGGCCGCCTGCTCGGGCCCGCGCGGGCGGGCGTACTCGTCCTGCTCGGCAGCCCGAAGAGCACGACGCAGCTGGTGGCGCTGACCGGCCAAGGGCTGGGGTCGGTGGGCCGCCACCTCAAGGTCCTGCTCGACGCCCGCCTGGTCGGACGGCGGCGCGCCGGAAAGTCGGTGCTCTACTACCGAACGGCCGCCGGGGACGTCCTGGTGGCGGCGCAGGCCCAGGAGTGAAGCCTGACTGTGGGCGATGCAGGTCTGCGCGGCGGTGCGACCGGGCGACTCGGCTGGCGCGTCCGAGCGCCCTTGTCGGTGGTGCCGGTTAGCGTCGGATCAGCCGTTGGTCGCCGCGTAGCCGGGAGAACGCATCATGCAGAAGATCACCACCTTCCTGTGGTTCGACACCGAGGCCGAGGAGGCGGCGAAGCACTACACCTCCATCTTCAAGGACGGCCGGATCGTGGACGTCCAGCGGTACGGCAAGGCAGGGCCGGGCGAGGCGGGTACGGTCATGACCGTCACCTACGAGCTCGCGGGGCAGCGCTTCGTCGCCCTGAACGGCGGCCCTCAGTTCAAGTTCAGCGAAGCGATCTCGCTCCAGGTCGACTGTGAGTCGCAGGAGGAGGTCGACGAGCTCTGGGCGAAGCTCGGTGAGGGCGGAGAAGAAGGCCCGTGCGGCTGGCTGAAGGACAAGTACGGCCTCTCCTGGCAGATCGTCCCGCGGGTGCTGACCGAGATGCTGAGCGACCCCGACGCGACCAAGGCCGACCGGGTCATGCGGGCCATGCTGCAGATGAAGAAGATCGACATTCCGGCGTTGGAGGCTGCCTACAAGCAGTGACCCGAGTGCTGGGGGCGGTCGCGCTGGGAGTCCTATGATCCAAGCTGACTGATCATCACCATGTCCTTGGGGGGCCTGTCATGTCACAGAAGCCGTTGAGCCGCCGCGCGCTCATGGCCGGAACCGCCGTCGGAGCCGCGCTCGTCGCCGCCTCGTCGGCCGACCGGGTCATCGCCGCGACAACGCCGACGCCGGAGACCGCGATGCCCGTCCCCACCGTGCCGCCGCCGAACCCGTACCCGGTCAAGCCGGCGCACCAGATCGAGGCCGAGCAGCTGGTGGAGTACCTGCGGCTGCTGCCCTGGAGCAACTCGGCGAACAGGTACCGGGCGAACGACAAGACCTGGGAGACGGGCACGCACGCGATCTTCGGCCGTCCCGGCCACCCTGAGGAGTTCAACGCGCTGGCGCAGTGCGCGTCGTTCATCGGCATGATGCTGGAACGGGCCTACGGGACGACTCCGGCGACCACGCCTCCGATCGGGGCCACGACGCCTCCGTGGCCGTCCACGGCGTACGCGTGGGCGGACGAGACGTTCTGGGCGCGCTTCGGCGTCGACCCCAAGGACCCCGACAGGCACTTCCCCACCGCCGAGCAGTTCCGGGCCGGATTCGCCAACGCATCAGCCATCCCGCACATCGACCCCGTCACCAAGCCGGTGAACCTGCGCCCGGGCGACCTGGTGGCCCTGGACTACCTCCCGAACGCCTCGACCACGCCAGGGGGATACACCGGCCACATCGTCATGATCCGCGAGCGCAAGGGGACTTGGGAGGACCCGGCGGTGGACATCAAGGTCGGCCCCAACGTGATCCCGTACGTGTTCGAGGTCATCGACTGCACCAGCGAGCCGCACGGCAACCCGACCGGCACCGCAGCGCTCGACCTCTTCCGCGCCTTCCCCGACACCCGGTGGGAGGAGACCGTCGACGCCGCCGGCCGGTCGACCTGGAACAGCTACACCGGCGTCGGCTACGGCCACATGATCTTCTACGCGGACGCGGCCACCAAGCTCTTCGCCGGGTACCGCCACAGCGTCACCGCGCCCACCCCGTGGAAGATGAACGAACGCCCGATCGCCGCAGCGCGCGTCAACCACGTCTGAGGGCCCGCTCACCACGACGGCCGGGCGTCATACAGGCGGAACGCACCAGCGGCGCGCGCCGCTGGTGCGTTCCGCGCGTTGCCGACACCAGTGTGGGGCGACCCGGTGTCGGCAACGCGCGGGAGCCGAGTGCTCGCGGCGCCTAGGCCTTGGGCGCCTGCGAGATGCGCACCATGTTGCCCGAGGGGTCCCGGAACGCGCAGTCGCGCGGGCCCCAGGGCTGGTCGATGGGCTCCTGCAGCACCTCGGCGCCGCTGGCCCTCACCTTCTCGAAGGTCGCGTCGAGATCGTCGGTGCGGAACACGATCATCGGCAGGACCCCCTTGGTCAGCAGCTCCTGCAGGGCGTCGCCGTCGGCCTGGGACCGGCCGGCGTGCGGCTCGGAGAGCACGATCTCGAGGTCCGGCTGGGACGCGGTGCCCAGGGTGACCCAGCGGAACCCGCCCGAGGCGACGTCGTTGCGCGCCTCAAGGCCGAGCGCGTCACGGTAGAAGGCGAGCGACTCGTCGAGCTCGTTGACGGTGATGTGGCAGTACTGGAGTGAGATGCTCATGGAGCCAACGCTAGGTGGCGGCCGCGCGGACCGCTTCTTCAATCCTGATCGGTTGGTCCCTGGTCGGCCGGGTGCGCACCTTGGCCACGCACGCGGGCATCGCCAGCACGGCATGGTGCTCCTGGGCCCGGTACGCGCTCGGCGTCATCCCCACGACCTCGGTGAACCGCGAGCTGAACGAGCCGAGGGAGGTGCAGCCGACCGCCATGCACGCGTCGGTCACACTCATGCCCGCGCGCAGCAGCGCCATCGCCCGCTCGACCCGCCGGGTCATGAGGTAGCTGTACGGCGTCTCGCCGTAGGCCGCCCGAAAGGCCCGGGAGAAGTGCCCCGGCGACATCAGCGCGTGGCGAGCCACTGTCGGCACGTCGAGCGGTCGCGCATACTCCCGGTCGATCAGATCCCGCGCCCGGCGCAGGTGCGCAAGGTTGGCGAGGCGTACCTGGTCCATGGGACGAGGGTACCGCCCGCTCCGACAGCAGTTCCGAAGCTCCTTGCATGAATGTTCCGTGGTGCGTATATTCATGCCAAGCCCTAGGAGGAAACGTCATGGCTTTGCGAGTTGCCGTCGCCGGCGCCAGCGGGTACGCGGGCGGTGAGGTTCTGCGCCTGCTGCTCGGGCATCCCGAGATCGAGATCGGTGCGCTGACCGGGGGCTCGAACGCCGGGGCGAGATTCGGGACCTTGCAGCCGCACCTGCTGCCGCTGGCGGACCGGGTGCTCGAGCCGACGACGCCCGAGGTGCTCGCCGGGCACGACATCGTGTTCCTCGGGCTGCCGCACGGCCAGTCCGCCGCCGTGGCGGAGGCGCTCGGCGAGGACGTCCTCGTGGTCGACTGCGGCGCCGACTTCCGGCTCAAGGATGCCGCGACCTGGGAGAAGTTCTACGGTTCGCCGCACGCGGGCACCTGGCCCTACGGCCTGCCCGAGCTGCCCGGTCACCGGGCCGCGCTCAAGGGCACCAAGCGCATCGCCGTCCCCGGCTGCTACCCGACGGCCGTCTCGCTCGCCCTCTTCCCGGCGTACGCGGCGAAGCTGGCGGAGCCCGAGGCGGTGATCGTGGCGGCCTCCGGCACCTCCGGCGCCGGCAAGGCGGTCAAGGCGCACCTGCTCGGCAGTGAGGTCATGGGCTCGATGAGCCCGTACGGCGTCGGCGGCGGCCACCGGCACACGCCCGAGATGGCGCAGAACCTCGGCCCGGTCGCGGGGGAGCCGGTCACCGTCTCCTTCACCCCGACCCTCGCCCCGATGCCCCGCGGCATCCTCGCCACCTGCAGCGCGAAGGCCAAGCCCGGCGTCACCGCGGAGGCGCTGCGCGCGGCGTACCAGGAGGCCCTCGCGGGCGAGCCCTTCGTCCACCTGCTGCCCGAGGGGCAGTGGCCGCAGACCAGCTCGGTCTACGGCTCCAACGCCGCGCTCATTCAGGTCGCCCTGGACGAGCACGCCGGGCGGATCATCGCGATCAGCGCGATCGACAACCTGGTGAAGGGCACCGCCGGCGGCGCGGTGCAGAGCATGAACATCGCCCTTGGCCTGCCCGAAGAGCTGGGCCTCCCCATGAACGGAGTCGCACCGTGACAGAGAACCAGAGCATCGGCGTCACGGCGGCAAAGGGCTTCCGCGCCTCGGGGGTCACCGCGGGCATCAAGGCGTCGGGCACCCCCGACCTCGCCCTCGTCGTCAACGACGGCCCCTCGCTGGCCGCCGCCGGCGTCTTCACCTCGAACCGGGTCAAGGCCGCCCCCGTCCTCTGGTCGGAGCAGGTCCTCAAGGGTGGGCAGGTCTCGGCCGTCGTTCTCAACTCCGGTGGTGCCAACGCCTGTACGGGCACCGGAGGATTCCAGGACACCCACGCGACGGCCGAGAAGGTCGCCGAGGAGCTCAAGCTGAACGCCGGCGAGGTCGCCGTCGCGTCCACCGGCCTGATCGGCGTGCGCCTCCCGATGGACATCCTGCTGCCCGGCGTGGAGCAGGCCGCCCAGGCGCTCGGCACGGACGGCGGCGAGGCCGCCGCGATCGCCATCAAGACCACCGACACCGTGCACAAGACCGCGCAGGTGAGCAGCGGCGCCGGCTGGACGGTCGGCGGTATGGCCAAGGGCGCGGGGATGCTCGCACCCGGCCTCGCCACCATGCTGGTGGTCCTCACCACGGACGCCGCCGTGGAGGCGCCGGCCCTGGACGCCGCGCTGCGCGCCTCGACCCGCACCACCTTCGACCGGATCGACTCCGACGGCTGCATGTCGACCAACGACACCGTGCTGCTGCTGGCCTCGGGCGCGTCCGAAGTCACCCCCGACCAGGGCGAGTTCGCCGAGGCCGTCCGTACGGTCTGCGCCGACCTGGCGCGGCAGCTGATCGGCGACGCCGAGGGTGCCAGCAAGGACATCCGGATCGACATCACCGGCGCCGCCACCGAGGAGGAGGCGGTGGACGTCGCCCGCGTCGTCGCCCGGAACAACCTGCTCAAGTGCGCCCTCCACGGCGAGGACCCGAACTGGGGCCGGGTGCTGGCCGCGATCGGCACCACCAAGGCCGCCTTCGACCCCGACCGGCTGGACGTCGCCATCAACGGCGTCTGGGTCTGCAAGAGCGGCAGCGTCGGCGAGGACCGCGACCTGGTCGACATGACGGGCCGTGAGGTGGTCATCACCGCCGACCTGAACGCGGGTCAGGCGAGTGCCACGGTGTGGACCAACGACCTCACCGCCGACTACGTGCACGAGAACAGCGCCTACTCCACCTGAGACTTGAGACCTGACAGTCAGAGGACATCGTGCAGATCGCACCCAAGGGCGAACAGGCCCGCAACAACACCGCGTTGCCCAAGGCCCTCACCCTGATCGAGGCGCTCCCGTGGCTGGAGCGCTTCCACGGCAAGACCGTGGTGATCAAGTTCGGTGGCAACGCCATGGTCGACGAGTCGCTCAAGGCGGCCTTCGCCCAGGACGTGGTCTTCCTGCGCTACGCAGGCCTGCACCCGGTGGTCGTCCACGGCGGCGGCCCGCAGATCAGCGCGCAGCTGGACAAGCTCGGCCTCCAGTCCTCCTTCACCAACGGGCTGCGGGTCACCACCCCCGAGACCATGGACGTGGTCAGGATGGTGCTGGCCGGCCAGGTGCAGCGAGAGCTGGTCGGCCTGCTCAACGAGCACGGCCCGTTCGCGGTCGGCATGACCGGCGAGGACGCGCACACCATGACCGCCGTCAAGCGGTACGCGGTCGTGGACGGCGAGCAGGTGGACATCGGCCTGGTCGGTGACATCGTCAACATCGAGGCCGGCGCCGTGAAGGCGTTGATCGGGGACGGCCGGATCCCGGTCATCTCCTCGATCGCCCGGGGCGCCGACGGCCACGTCTACAACATCAACGCCGACACCGCCGCCTCCGCGCTCGCGGTCGCGCTCGGCGCGGAGATGCTGGTCGTCCTCACCGACGTCGAGGGCCTGTACGCCGACTGGCCGAACTCCGACGACGTGATCAGCCAGCTCAGCGCGGCCGAGCTGGAGGAGATGCTGCCCACGCTGGCGACCGGCATGCTCCCCAAGATGGAGGGCTGCCTGCGCGCCGTCCGCTCGGGGGTGCACACCGCCCGTGTCCTGGACGGCCGGGTGCAGCACTCCCTGCTGCTGGAGATCTTCACCGACGAAGGCATCGGCACGATGGTCGTGCCGGACGACGACACGATCGTGACCGGGGGACTGGCATGACGGGCAACACCGAACTCACCCAGCGGTGGCAGCACTCGCTGATGAACAACTACGGCACGCCCCGGATCCCGCTGGTGCGCGGCGCCGGCGCGAAGCTCTGGGACGCCGACGGCAAGGAGTACGTCGACTTCGTCGGCGGCATCGCCGTCAACGCGCTCGGCACCGCCCACCCGGCGGTCGTCGAGGCGGTCACCCGGCAGATCGGCGAGCTCGGCCACGTCTCCAACCTCTTCATCGCCGAGCCGACCGTGAAGCTGGCCGAGCGGCTGATCCGGCTGTCGGGCCGCGAGGGCCGGGTCTTCTTCTGCAACTCCGGCGCCGAGGCCAACGAGGCCGCCTTCAAGATCAGCCGGCGGACCGGCCGCACCCACCTGGTCTCCCTCGAGGGCGGCTTCCACGGCCGGACCATGGGCGCCCTCGCACTCACCGCCCAGCCCGCCAAGCAGGACCCGTTCCGCCCGCTGCCCGGCGACGTCACGCACGTCCCGTTCGGCGACGTCGAGGCGCTGCGCGCGGCCGTCACCACCGAGACCGCCGCCGTGTTCCTGGAGCCCATCCAGGGCGAGAACGGTGCCATCCCCCTCCCGGACGGCTACCTGAAGGCGGCCCGCGAGATCACCCGGGCGACCGGCACGCTGCTGGTCCTGGACGAGGTGCAGACCGGCATCGGCCGGACCGGCCACTGGTTCGCCCACCAGGCGTACGAGGGCGTCGAGCCGGATGTCGTCACGCTCGCCAAGGGTCTCGGCGGCGGGCTGCCCATCGGCGCCGCCGTCGCCTTCGGCGAGGCCGCCGAGCTGCTGCAGCCGGGCCACCACGGCACCACCTTCGGCGGAAACCCGGTGGTCGCGGCGGCGGCACTGGCCGTGCTCGACACCATCGAGGCCGACGGCCTGCTGGAGCACGTGCAGAAGGTCGGCGAGCAGCTGCGCAGCGGCATCGAGGCGATCGGCGACCCGCTGGTCAGCCACGTCCGGGGCGCCGGGCTGCTGCTCGGGATCGTGCTCAACGAGCCCGTTTCGGCGCAGATCCAGGCGGCGGCCCAGGAGGCCGGCTTCCTGGTGAACGCGGCCGTTCCGGACGCCGTACGGCTGGTGCCGCCGCTGGTGCTCACCTCCGCGGAGGCGGACCAGTTCCTGGCCGCGCTGCCGGGGATCCTGCGCAGCGTGCGTGAGTCGGCCCCCGGCGCGAACAGCCGAGCGTAGTCCGGGAGAATTATCAATATGACCGCACCCCACGCCGACCAGCCCGCCGCCGGTCCGACGCCGCAGGTCCCGCAGACCCGCACCGCGCGCCACCGGCGGATCGTGGACCTGTTGACCCGTCAGCCCGTCCGTTCCCAGAGCCAGCTCGCCAAGCTGCTCGCCGACGACGGACTGGTGGTCACGCAGGCCACCCTCTCGCGGGACCTGGACGAGCTGGGCGCGGTGAAGATCCGTAACCGGGACGGCGCGCTCATCTACGCCGTCCCGGCCGAGGGCGGTGACCGTACGCCGCGTGCCCCGATGGGGGAGTCGGCCAGCGAGGGGCGGATGGCCCGGCTGGCCGGCGAGCTGATGGTCTCGGCCACCGCCTCGGGCAACCTCGTGGTGCTGCGCACGCCGCCCGGTGCGGCCCAGTTCCTGGCCTCGGCCATCGATGCCGCCGAGGTGTTCGAGATCATCGGCACCATCGCCGGTGACGACACCGTGCTGCTGATCAGCCGCGATCCGTTCGGCGGCCAGGCGCTGGCCGACCACCTGATGCAGCTGGCACAGGCGAAGACCCAGTAGACCGGCCACCGCAGACTGTTTTGAGTTTCATACGGTGTAGTGCATACTTATGCCTATCGCCGTAACCCTGTTCGCACTGTTGTGAAGGAGAAAGCCGTGACCGAGCGCGTCGTACTCGCCTACTCGGGCGGTCTGGACACGTCCGTCTGCATCGGCTGGATCGCCGAGGAGACGGGCGCCGAGGTCATCGCCGTCGCCGTCGACGTCGGCCAGGGTGGCGAGGACCTCGACGCGATCCGCCGGCGCGCGCTGGACTGCGGCGCCGTCGAGGCCGAGGTCGCGGACGCCCGCGAGGAGTTCGCCGACGAGTACTGCCTCCCGGCGCTGAAGGCCAACGCCCTCTACCAGGGCCAGTATCCGCTGGTCTCCGCGCTCTCCCGCCCGGCGATCGTCAAGCACCTGGTCGCCGCCGCGAAGAAGCACGGCGCCACCACCGTCGCCCACGGCTGCACCGGCAAGGGCAACGACCAGGTCCGCTTCGAGGTCGGCATCCAGTCGCTGGCCCCCGAGCTGAAGTGCATCGCCCCGGTCCGCGACTACGCGATGACCCGGGACAAGGCGATCGCCTTCGCCGAGGCCAAGAACCTCCCGATCGTCACCACCAAGAAGAACCCGTACTCGATCGACCAGAACGTCTTCGGTCGCGCCGTCGAGACGGGCTTCCTGGAGGACATCTGGAACGCCCCGATCGAGGACGTCTACGAGTACACGCAGGACCCGGCGCAGCCGCGCGAGGCCGACACCGTCGTCATCACCTTCGAGGCCGGCGTCCCGGTCGCCATCGACGGCCGCAAGGTGACCGTCCTGCAGGCCATCGAGGAGCTCAACAAGCGGGCCGGCGCCCAGGGCATCGGCCGCCTGGACATGGTCGAGGACCGGCTCGTCGGCATCAAGTCCCGCGAGATCTACGAGGCCCCCGGCGCGATCGCCCTGATCACCGCCCACCAGGCCCTGGAGAACGTCACCGTCGAGCGCGAGCTGGCCCGCTACAAGCGGCAGGTCGAGCAGCGCTGGGCCGAGCTGGTCTACGACGGCCTCTGGTTCTCCCCGCTCAAGCGCGCCCTGGACGGCTTCATCAACGAGGCCAACCAGCACGTCACGGGCGAGATCCGGATGGTCCTGCACGGCGGCCGCGCCGTCGTCAACGGCCGCAAGTCCGACCAGTCGCTGTACGACTTCAACCTGGCGACGTACGACACCGGCGACACCTTCGACCAGTCGATGTCCAAGGGCTTCATCGAGATCTTCGGCATGTCCTCGAAGATCGCGGCCCGGCGCGACCTGGCCTGAGCCGTACCCCTCCCGGTCCCGGCTGCAGCTGCGCAGCCGGGACCTCCCCCTACCCAGCAAGGAGCCAACGCGATGTCGTCCGACCAGACCGCAGACGTACGCCTCTGGGGCGCCCGCTTCGCCGACGGCCCCTCCGAGGCGCTGGCCAAGCTCTCCGCCTCGGTGCACTTCGACTGGCGCCTGGCGCCGTACGACATCGCCGGCTCCAAGGCGCACGCCCGGGTCCTGCACAAGGCCGGGCTGCTGAGCGACGAGGAGCTGGCCGGCATGCTGGCCGGGCTCGACCAGCTGCTCGCGGACGTCGAGTCGGGCGCCCTCACCGGCACGATCGCCGACGAGGACGTGCACACCGCGCTGGAGCGCGGCCTGCTGGAGCGGCTCGGCCCGGATCTGGGTGGCAAGCTGCGGGCCGGTCGCTCGCGCAACGACCAGATCGCCACGCTCTTCCGGATGTACCTGCGGGACCACGCGAAGATCATCGGCGGGCTGATCCTGGACCTCCAGCACGCGCTGGTCGGCCTTGCCGAGGCGCACCCCGACACCGCCATGCCGGGCCGTACCCACCTCCAGCACGCGCAGCCCGTCCTCTTCGCCCACCACGTCCTCGCGCACGTGCAGGCCCTCGGCCGGGACGCCGAGCGGCTGCGCCAGTGGGACGCCCGGACGGCCGTTTCGCCGTACGGCTCCGGCGCGCTCGCCGGGTCCTCGCTGGGCCTGGACCCGGAGGCGGTGGCCGCCGAGCTCGGCTTCGAGCACGGTTCGGCCGGCAACTCGATCGACGGCACGGCCTCGCGGGACTTCGTCGCCGAGTTCGCCTTCGTGACGGCGATGATCGGGATCAACCTCTCCCGCATCGCGGAGGAGGTGATCATCTGGAACACCAAGGAGTTCGGCTTCATCACGCTGCACGACGCCTTCTCCACGGGCTCCTCGATCATGCCGCAGAAGAAGAACCCGGACATCGCCGAGCTGGCGCGGGGCAAGTCCGGCCGCCTGATCGGCAACCTCACCGGCCTGCTGGCGACGCTGAAGGCGCTGCCGCTCGCGTACAACCGCGACCTGCAGGAGGACAAGGAGCCGGTCTTCGACTCCTGCGACACGCTTGAGGTGCTGCTGCCGGCCTTCACCGGCATGATGGCCACCCTCACCGTGCACCGGGAGCGGCTGGAGGAGCTGGCCCCGGCCGGGTTCTCGCTCGCCACCGACATCGCCGAGTGGCTGGTCAAGCAGGGCGTGCCGTTCCGGGTCGCGCACGAGGTGGCCGGCGCCTGCGTCAAGGTCTGCGAGGGCCAGGGCATCGAGCTGTCCGACCTGACGGACCAGCAGTTCGCCGAGATCTCCGAGCACCTCACCCCCGAGGTCCGCTCCGTGCTCAGCGTCCACGGCGCGATCGCCTCCCGCAACGGCCGCGGCGGCACCGCCCCGAGCGCCGTCGCCACCCAGCTGGCAGAAATCAAGGCCGACCTTGCCACCCAGCACGAGTGGACCCAGCACTGAGGACACCTGATCTGGTTCGGGTGTCCCAGGGGCGCGGGGAGCTGCGCGAGTTCGGAAGGCGACGGCCTGTGCTCTTCCGCTGCGCGCAGTTCTCCCCCAGCCTTCGGCCGGGAGGTGCCCCCACGCGCCCCTATGGGTTGGCCCGTCGTGACGGGTGGGCCCGTTGGCCGATACTGGGGGCATGAACGCCAAGACGGCGGTGGCTCTCCGTCGGGGCTTTCGCGGGCAGGTCATCGTTCCGGGGGATCCCGAGTACGACAGGGCCAGGGCGGTGTGGAACGGCGCGATCGACCGGCGGCCGGACGTGATCGCCCGCTGCACCGGCACCGCCGACGTGCTCCGCGCCGTCGAGATGGCCCGCCGGTACGGGCTGCTGACCGCCGTCCGGGGCGGTGGCCACAACATCGCCGGACTCGGGGTCTGCGACGGCGGCCTGGTGATCGACCTCTCCCCGATGAAGGGCGTGCGGGTCGACGCCGCGCGGTGGACGGCCCGGGCCCAGCCCGGCGTCACCTGGGGCGACTTCGACCACGAGACCCAGGCCTTCTCGTTGGCGACGCCAGGCTGCCTGATGTCGAGCACCGGCATCGCGGGCTTCACCCTCGGCGGCGGCTTCGGCTGGCTGAGCCGCGCGTACGGCCTGGCCTGCGACAACCTGCTGGAGGCCGATGTGGTCACGGCCGACGGCAAGCTGGTCACGGCCAGCAGCGAGCAGCACCCGGACCTCTTCTGGGGCATCCGCGGCGGTGGCGGCAACTTCGGCATCGTCACCTCCTTCACCTACCGCCTGCACCCGGTCGGGCGGCAGGTGCTCTGCGGCGCGGTCTTCCTGCCGGCCGAGCGGTTGCCCGAGGTGCTGAGCGCGGTGCGCGACCACCTCGCGGGCGCGCCCGACGAGCTGTTCGTGTCCTGCGTCCTCAGCACCGCCCCGGCGGCGCCCTTCCTGCCCGCCGAGGTGCACGGCACCCCGGTGGTCCGGGTCGGGATGTGCTGGGCGGGGCCGCCCGACCGGGGCGTGAGCGTGCTGGCGCCGCTGCGGGGATGGAAGGGCGCGCTGGCCGACACCGTGCAGACCCGGCCGTACGTCGTCTGGCAGCGGATGCTCGACTCCGGCTGGGGCCCGGGTGCGCTCAACCACTGGAAGGCGGAGTACCTGACCGTGCTGAACGGCGCCGCCATCGAGACCATCGCCGACCACGTCGCCCGGATCAGCTCCCCGCTCTCGGGCATCGAGCTCGCCTTCCTCGGCGGCGCCATCGCCAGGGTTGGCGCCGACGACACGGCGTACACCCACCGGGCGGCGCCCTGCCTGCTCAACATCAACTCGCGCTGGGAGACCGGAGCGCCGGACGAGCACATCGCGTGGACCGGGCGGTTCTGGAGCGCGATGCGGCCGTACTCCTCGGGCGGGGTGTACGTGAACTTCCTCGGGCAGGAGGGCCGTGGCCGCGTGCTCGAGGCCTACGGCCTGGCGAAGTTCGAGCGGCTCACCGCCCTGAAGGACAGGTACGACCCCGGAAACCTCTTCCGCGTCAACCAGAACATCCCGCCCAGCGTCTGAGCGCCCCGTCCGGGTGGTCACCCGACGCTCCCCGTGTCGCGGTCGAGTCATCGACGGTCATTACGGGCGTGGTTCCTGTAGCCGAGCTGCGCCCTGAACTCGCCGCGTTCCTGACCGTCCTGGCCCGCGGCCGCCGGCTCGATGCCGAGGAGGTGGAACAGGCGGTCTGGCTGCGCGTGGTCGAGCGGTCGCGTGCCGGCGGGCTGCCGCGTGACCGGCGCGCCTGGCTCCGGGGGATCGTGGTCCGGGAGGTGCTCGCGGCGGGGCGTTACACGAGAGTCGAGACGCCGGTGGGACGGGTCCCACAGCGCCATCGCACACCCGAGGAACACCTGCTGGCGGCCGAGCGCCGACGGGCCGTCAGGCGGGCCCTGGCCCGGCTGCCCGGCCGCTGCCCGCAGCTGATGACCGCCCTCGCCGAGTCGCCCGAACTGACGTACCGGCAGCTCGCCGACGAGCTCGGCGTGCCACGCGGCAGTATCGGACCGACCCGCTCGCGCTGCCTGGCCTGCCTGCGCGCCCTCCTCCAGGGGCACCGCCCATAGAGCTTCCGCCAGTAGGCGAGCACCCGACCAGGATTGGGTGGCCCAGGGGCGCGGGGAACTGCGCGAAGCGGTAGGGCACAGGCCGTCGCCTTCCGATCTCGCGCAGTTCTCCCCCAGCCTTCGGCCGGGAGGTGCCCCCACGCGCCCCTGGGCTACCCGTCTGCCCACTAGCTGGCGGACGCTCGTAGTGACGCTCACCACGTCAGGCGGCCGGAAGGTTGAGAGCAGGCGGCGGCTGGGTAGAGCGGTGGCGAACGTCCCTCTTGACGATGGCCGGACCGGCCGGATACTGAGCGTGAGCGCAGGTCCGGCCCCGGTGACCGCCGGGGGACGTCGCTGCGCCACTCCCGGTCAGGGCAGATCCCCGTCCGGGCACACCTCCGGCAGGGCAACCGGTGCGCGAACCCTCACGTGCACCGGGAACTAACGATGGGGAGGCCCCCACACATGGGCATGAGTGTGATCATCTCGGTCGCGAGCGAGGAGGACGCGGAGCAGATCCTCAAGCTCCAGTACCTCGGCTACCAGAGCGAGGCCGAGCTCTACGGCGACTGGGCCATCGAGCCGCTGACGCAGACCCTGGACAGCCTGCGGGCCGAACTGGCCGAGCGGCACGTGCTGGTGGCCAGGCTCGGCGACGAGGTCGTCGGCACCGTCCGCGGCCGGGTGGACGAGCACGGCACCGCGAAGATCGGCCGCCTGGTGGTCCACCCCCGGATGCAGCGTCACGGCCTGGGTGGACGCCTGCTGGACGCCGTCGAGCGTCTGTTGCAGTCCGAGTACCCGGTGACGTCCTTCGAGCTGTTCACCGGCCACCGCAGCCTGGGCAACCTGCGCCTGTACGCGCGCCACGGGTACCAGCAGCGCGGCGTGCGGGAGGTCAGCCGCCGGCTGAGCATCGTGACCCTGGAGAAGCCCGTCCACGTCCCGCTGGCGGCGACGGCCTAGCAAACCCCGGAAAGCGCCCGGCCCGTCACGGGCTGGGCGCTTTTCTGCTTGGTACGCCTGCGTCGTGTCCGCATTGCGGACATCAGGTCCTGATAACTGGGACCCGGTCCGTATGTCTGATTTACTTGCACCCATGACTGCGACGACGACCTGCATCCCCACCGGCACCGTGCCGGCAGGTGGGCTCTGCATGTGTTGTCGAATGTGTCACTGCTGAGGGCCCTCGTACCCCTCCTCGCGCCCCCGAAGCGAGTACCCCGCGCCGCCCGTTCGGCGCCGTCCCGCGTGATCACTTCTGACACGTGAGAGCCATGCCCGCGTACATCCCCGCCGCTCGGCGGCGATCGAGGCATGGCCGGACCTGATCCCCCTTCACAGGCGTGCCCCCGCATGCCGCTGACCGCACCAGGTGCGGCGGCCACAAGCCGTCCGCCCCCGACCATCGGAAGCAGCTGTGATCACCACCAAGGACCTCACGAAGGTCTACCGGTCCCGAGGCCGCGAGGTCACCGCCCTCGCCGGCGTCGACCTCCATGTCCGCGAGGGCGAGGTCTACGGAGTCGTCGGTACCAGCGGCGCCGGCAAGAGCACCCTCATCCGCTGCGTGAACATGCTGGAGCGGCCCAGCTCCGGCAGCGTGACCGTGGACGGGCTCGAACTCACCGCCCTCTCCGGCCAGGAGCACCGCGCAGGCCGCGAACTGCGGGAGGCCCGCCGCCGTATCGGCATGGTCTTCCAGCACTTCAACCTGCTCTCCTCGCGCACCGTCCAGGAGAACGTCGAGCTTCCGCTGGAGATCATCGGCCTCGACCGCTCCCAGCGCCGCCGCAAGGCCGCCGAACTGCTCGACCTGGTCGGCCTCTCCGACAAGGCCCGCACCTACCCGGGTCAGCTCTCCGGCGGCCAGAAGCAGCGCGTCGGTATCGCCCGCGCGCTGGCCGGCGACCCCAAGGTGCTGCTCTCCGACGAGGCCACCTCGGCCCTCGACCCGGAGACCACCCGCTCGATCCTCGCCCTGCTGCGCGACCTCAACCAGCAGCTGGGCCTCACCGTCCTGCTGATCACCCATGAGATGGACGTCATCAAGTCCGTCTGCGACTCCGCCGCCCTGATGCGCGGCGGCAAGGTGATCGAGGCCGGTGCGCTGACCGAGCTGCTCGCCACCGAGAACTCGGAACTCGCCCGTGAGCTCTTCCCGCTCGGCGAGTTCGGCCACGGTCACGCGGGCAACACCGTGCTGGAGATCACCTTCCAGGGCGACACCTCGGCCCGGCCCTTCGTCTCCCAGCTGGCCCGGACGTACCAGATCGACATCAACATCCTCGGCGCGGCCGTGGAGACCATCGCCGGCCGGATGGTCGGCCGGATGCGGGTCGAGCTGCCCGGCGGCCACCAGGACAACGTGGTGCCGATCGGCTTCCTGCGCGAGCAGGGCCTGCAGGTCGACGTACTGAAGGACACGAACGGAGCGGTGGCATGACCTGGGACCAGATGCAGGAGCTGATGTGGCCCGCCACCTGGGAGACGCTCCAGATGGTCGGCGTCGCCACCCTGGCCACCGTCCTGCTCGGCCTGCCGATCGGCCTGCTGCTGGTGCTCACCGACAAGGGCGGCGCGCTGCAGAACATGCCGGTCAACCGGGTGCTCGGCACGATCGTCAACGTCGGCCGCTCGCTGCCGTTCATCATCCTGATGGTGGCCCTGCAGGCCTTCACCCGGTCTCTGGTCGGCACCACCATCGGCTGGCAGGCCGCGACCGTTCCGCTCGCCATCGGCGCCATCCCGTTCTTCGCGCGGCTGGTGGAGACCTCGGTGCGTGAGGTGGACGGCGGGCTGCTGGAGGCCGTCCACGCGATGGGCGGCAGCACCTGGACCACCGTCCGCAAGGTGCTGCTCCCCGAGTCGCTGCCCGCTCTGGTCTCCTCCGTCACCACCACGATCATCGCGCTGATCGGGTTCTCCGCGATGGCCGGCACCGTCGGCGGCGGCGGGCTCGGCACGCTCGCGGTCAACTACGGCTACCAGCGCTTCGAGACCACCTTCATGTGGGTCATCGTCGCCGAGCTGGTCGTCCTCGTGATGGCCGTCCAGCTGATCGGCGACGTCATCGTCCGCCGTCTGACCCACCGCGGCCACTCCGGCGGCGCGACCCGCCTGCTGCGCCCGCGCGGCACCGCCGAGACCACCGCCGACGAGGAACTCGTCCTCCCTCACTGACCACGCTGCCGGCCCGACCGGGCCTGCAGCGAGACCTGGCCGCCGGACCCGGAAACCGTCCGACCGGCCGTCCGTTCCATGGAGAAAGGCACTTTTCGTGCGCAACGTCCTGAAGTTCACCAGCGTCCTCGCCACCGCCGGCCTCGCCCTGTCCGTGGCGGCCTGCAGCAGCAGCTCCTCCTCCTCGGCCGGATCCTCCGCCAACGCGGACAAGGCGCTCACCGTCATCGCGAGCCCGACCCCGCACGCGCAGATCCTGGACTACGTCAAGAAGAACCTGGCCGACAAGGCCGGGCTCAAGCTCGACGTCAAGGTGGTCACCGACTACGTGACCCCCAACACGGCCGTCCAGGACGGTTCGGCGGACGCCAACTACTTCCAGCACGTCCCGTACCTCGAGGACTTCAACAAGAAGCACGGCACCAGCATCGTCTCCGTCGAGACGGTCCACCTGGAGCCCCTCGGCCTGTACTCCAAGAAGGTCAAGAGCGCCGGCGAGCTCGCGGACGGCGCCACCGTCGGCATCCCCAACGACGCCACCAACGAGGGCCGCGCCCTCAAGCTGCTCGCCGACAACAACGTCATCACGCTGAAGTCCGGTGTCGGCACCGCCGCGACCCCGGCCGACGTGACCGGCAACCCGAAGCACCTCAAGTGGAAGGAGCTGGACGCGGCCCAGCTGCCCCGCTCCCTGGCCGACCTCGACGCCGCCGTCATCAACGGCAACTACGCGCTCGACTCCGGCCTCAAGCCCGCCACCGACGCCATCCTGCTGGAGAGGGCCGCGGACAACCCGTACGCCAACATCCTCGCCGTCAAGAAGGGCAAGGAGAACGACCCGCGCGTTCAGAAGCTCGCCCAGCTGCTCCACTCCGACGAGGTCAAGAAGTACATCAACGACACCTTCCAGGGCTCGGTCATCCCCTCCTTCTGACCACCCTCGCTCTCCGGGCCCCCGATGCACCTCGTCGGGGGCCCGGTCGGGCAGTATGCAGGTGGGACGGCCTGTCGGCAGCCGATCTGACGAGCCGTCGCCGGATTGCCGGTACCCTGACACGCCCGAGGAAGGGCGGGGCGTACGGTGTGTCCACGACCCGGCGAGGAGAGACGGCATGGCAGCGAGCTTCCCCGAGACCGCCATCAGCACCGACAGGCTGCTGCTGCGACCCCTTGAGGACGGCGACGCCCCCAGCCTGGTCGCGATGATGGCCGACGAGCTGGTGCACGCCTGGACGGCCATCCCGCAGCCCTTCACCGAGGCGCACGCCCTCGAGTGGGCCCGTACCCTCGCCCCGGCCCGCCGTGCGGAGGGGCGAGGAATCGTTTTCGCCGTCACCGAGCACCTCACCCAGCGGGTGGTCGGGGTGGTCGAGCTGCGCGGCACCGACTGGCGGCTGCTCTCCACCGAGGTCAGTTACATCACCGCGTCCTGGGCCCGTGGCGAGGGCTACGCCCCCGAGGCCGTCCTCGGCGTCGCCCAGTGGCTCTTCGAGGACCGGGGCTTCCTCCGGCTGGAGCTGCGGACCGCGGCCGGCAACACCGCCGCCCAGCAGGTCGCCCAGAAGATCGGCTGCATCAGCGAGGGAGTGCTCCGCAGCGCCTGGATAGTGCGCGGCGGCGACTGGGACCCGAGTGGTGCGGACAGCCGGAGCGACCTCATTCTCTGGAGCCTTCTCCCCGAGGACGTGGAGGTCGTGCAGGACGACGACTGGGCCGAGCAGCGGTACGTGCTGCGCGACTGACCGCTGCGGACAGGTGTGCGAGTTTGCCGCGCCCGGTCGACGGTTCCGGGTAGCCTCTGCTCCTGGACGGGCGGACAGCCCGTGGGCGGGACCGAACAGGCGAGGGAGAGCAGCCGCAGATGGCGGACCGGATCACGGTCATCGGGTGGGACGGTACGCCGCTGACCGAGGCTGCCAGCGCAGCGCTCGCCGGGGCCACGCTGGTCGCGGGAGCGCCGTACCAACTGGCCGCCCTGCCCGTCCCGGCGGGCGCCGAGCGGCTCGCCCTGGGCAACGTCCAGCTGGCGGCCCGTCGGATCGCCGAGCACCGCGGCGCGGCTGTCGTGGTGGCCGAGGGGGACCCGGGGTTCTTCGGAGTCGTCCGTACGCTGCGCCGCCCCGAGTACGGGCTCGAACTCGAGGTGCTGCCCGCCGTCTCCTCGGTGGCCGCCGCCTTCGCCCGGGCCGGTATGCCCTGGGAGGACGCCCAGGTGGTCAGCACGCACGGCGGCCGGCTCCGCCGGGCGGCCAACGTCTGCCGGGCCCACCCCAAGGTCGCGGTGCTCACCAGCGCCGACGCGGGCCCCAGCGAGCTGGCCCTGATGCTCCGGGACGTCCACCGCACCTTCGTGGTCTGCGAGGCACTCGGCACCCCGGAGGAGGACGTCACCGTCCTGACCTCCGAGCGGGTGCCGGACCACGTCTGGCGTGACCCGGCCGTGGTCCTGGTGATCGGCGGGGCCAGCCAGAACCACACCGTCGGCGAGGCGGCCGGCTGGCTGGCCGGCCGCCCGGTCGGCTTCCCCGGCCCCGACCGCGGCTGGGCGCTCCCCGAGGCGGCGTACGCGGGCGCGGAGCGCGCCGCGCCGGCGCTGGACGGAGGCGGCCATGCGCTGCCCCCGCACGTCCGTGCGCTGGCGCTCGCACGGCTCGGGCCCGTCCCGGGCGACCTGGTCTGGGCGGTGGGCGCCGGCAGCGGCGCGCTCGCCGTGGAGATCGCGCGCTTCGGCGCGGCCGTGGTCGCCGTCGAGGCCGACCGTGCGGCCTGTGCGCAGATCGCGGTGAACTCGCGCAGGTACGGAGTAGAGGTGGAGGCCGTCCACGGGGTCGGCCCCGAGGTGCTGGGCGGGCTGCCCGAACCGGACTCCGTCGTGGTGGAGTCCGGCGGCGCCGAGGTGGTGCGGGCCGTCCTCGCGCGCCGTCCCGAGCGCCTTGTCGCGGTGGGTCACACCCTCGCCGAGGCGGAGGAGATCAGGGAGGCCATCGCGACGGCGGGCTACCGGGTGGACGGTGCACTGCTGCAGTCCGCACCGCTCGGTGCGGGCCGGGGCGCGGCGGCCGGGCTCTCCTTCGGCCCGGGGGAGCAGAGCCTGGTGCTCTGGGGTGAGCAGGAGTCCTGACGGTTCGTATGCCGTCCGAAGTCCGGGGCGGCACGGTGATCCCCGTCGCATCCGGACGCCGATTCGAGAGGCTGTCAGTCCCGGCCGGTAATGTGGCGTCGTCCTGGCTGCGCTCGGCAATCGGTGGAACATGCCCTCTTCGGTACGTTTGTCACCTTTTTGACGTGGTGCAACCCACATCGGTACGGAGTGCGGGCATTCGACGCGGCGCGCGTCGGGCCGGAAGAATGCCGTAGGGTCCGGTGCGGTCGTGCCGGTTGCCCCGGGTTGTCGTTGTTTCTGATGGTGTGCCACCCCGGCGGGTGGCGTGCAGCCGGGGGTGGCACAGCGCGCGCCGGTGAGGATGGCCGCCGCGTGGGAGCGTGGCGGCCGCCAGTAGGTGGACGGACGGGCCGGAGCGCGGCCCGCCCCGAGCGGAGTTGGGCGCTGCGGTCGGTGATCGCGTCGCCAAGGGCGCGAAAGCGGCCTGGAAGGAGCTTTGACATGACCGATGGCGGCCACGTCCCCAGTGAGGGACTGCCGGAGCACCTGCTCGGCGGGGTCGACCCGCTCGGCCGGCCGGAGGGCGTCGCCGTACCGGGTGTCGCCGTGCCAGGCGTTTCGGGACCGGGCGTCGCGGTGCCGGGTGTTGCGGTGCCCGGTACCGGGATCCCGGGGGTTTCCTCGGCGGGTGCGGAGGGCTGGGCTCAGGAGCAGCGCCCCGGGTTCACCTTCCTCGACCAGCCGGACCAGCTCGAGGACGAGGAAGACGTGCTGCTGATGCCCGGCCCGCAGGGCTCCTGGGGCGAGGCCGTCGCGCACGGGCCCGTCGAGACGGTGCTGGTCGTCGAGACGCCCGCTGCGGCTGCACATGCTGCTCCGGCTGCTCCCGCGCAGGTGGTGGACACCATGGCGCTGCGTACGGTCGAGGAACTGGCGCCGCCGGTGGAGGAGGCCGCTGCTGCCGGTACGCCGGTGGAGCCGTCCTGGCCGCCGCTGACGCCGCCCGTGGTGGCAGCCGAGCAGGCCCCGGTCATGCAGGCTCCGTCCGCGCAGGTTCCGACCGTGCAGGAGGTGGCCGCGCCCGGTGCAGAACCGGTTGTGCAGGAGATCGTCGAGCAGCCCGTGGCGGCACCGGTGGCCCAGGCTGCGCCCATGACGGCCCCTCAGCCCCCGAGGCGTCCGCTGCACGCCGGCCCGCCGATCCCGGACCCGTCGCTGATGACCGGGCACGTCCCCGTCCGCTCGCTGGCCGACCGTGGGCCGTCCGGGCAGCCGGTGCCGCAGGGCGGCACGCCCGCGCACGGTGTGCCGATCGTTGCTCCGCAGCTGCAGGCCGAGCCGCCGGTGGCGGTGCCGGTCCAGCCGCTGCCCGTCGAGGTGCCGCCGGCGCCGGTGGCACTGGTGGCCGAGGCCCAGGCGGCGCCGGTGGAGTTCGCCGCTGCGCCGGTCGCCGAGGTGCCGGTGGCTGTTGAACTGCCGGTCGCGGAGGCGGCTCCGGTGGAGACGCCCGCCGTCGAGCTCCCGGTGGTGGAGACCCCGGTGGTGGAGACCCCGCCCGCCGAGGTGGCTCCGGTGGAGGTCCCGGCCGCCGAGGCCCCGATCTTCGAGGTGCCGGTGGTCGAGGTGCAGGCCGTGGAGGTCGTCGAGGTGCCGGTGGTCGAGGTGGCCGCCGTGGAGGTCCCGGTTGCCGAGGCCCCTGAGGCTCCCGTGGAGGTGCCGCAGCCGGCGATCCCCATGCAGGCCGCCGCCCCGAGCCATCCCCGCCGGATCTCCGCGTTCCTGGCCGCCCCCGGCCCGCACGGGCTGCCGACCGTCGAGGGGCAGCAGCCGCTGGAGGCCTCCGGCGGAGTCGCGGTCGACGTCGTCGAGGCCGTCCCGGAGACGGCGGTCGGCACGGGTGACATGCCGTCCGGTCTCCCGGTCGGTCCGCCTCAGCCCGAGGAGATCCCCCAGCCCGAGCCGCAGGCCGTGCTCGTCGAGCCGCAGCCCGTCCCGGAGGCCACCGTGCAGGAAGCCCCGGTGACCCCGGAGGTCGTGGAGGCCCCGGAGACCGTCGTGGCCGAGACCGTGGAGGCCCCGGCTCCCGTCGTGGAGATCCCGGAGCAGCCCGAGCCCGTCCAGCCCGCCGAGCCCGCTGAGGTCTCCGCGCCCTCTGACACGGAGTCGGTGGAGACGGAGCCCGAGCGCGCCCCGGCCGCCCCCGGCTACGACGAGGCCGGCCGCGAAGCCGTCCACCAGGTGATCCGCGAGCGCCGCGACATCCGCAACGGCTTCCGCCCGGACCCGATCCCGCACGAGGTGCTGATCCGCGTCCTGGAGGCGGCCCACACCGCCCCCAGCGTCGGCTACTCCCAGCCCTGGGACTTCGTGGTCATCCGCTCGGCCAAGACCCGCCGCAAGATGCACGAGCTGGCGGAGCGTCAGCGCGACGCGTACGCCGACTCGCTGCCCAAGGGCCGGGCGAAGCAGTTCAAGGAAATCAAGATCGAGGCCATCCTCGAGACCCCGGTGAACATCGTGGTCACCGCCGACCGCACCCGTGGCGGCCGGCACACCCTCGGCCGGCACACCCAGCCGCAGATGGCCCCGTACTCGGCCGCCCTCGCCGTCGAGAACCTCTGGCTGGCCGCCCGTGCCGAGGGCCTGGGCGTCGGCTGGGTCAGCTTCTTCGACGAGGAGGAGATGGTCCGCGAGCTCGGCCTGCCCGAGCACCTGGACGTGGTCGCGTACCTGTGCGTCGGGTACGTGGACTCCTTCCCCGACGAGCCCGAGCTGCAGCAGCAGGGCTGGGCCAAGAAGCGCCCGCTCTCCTGGGTCGTCCACGAGGAGCAGTACGGCAACCGCGCCCTGCCCGGCGAGGAGCCGCACAGCCTGCTCGCCGACACCCTGCGCGGCATCCGCCCGCTGGACGCCAAGGCGCTCGGCGAGGCCTGGGACCGTCAGAAGCGGATGACCAAGCCCGCCGGCTCGCTCGGCATGCTGGAGATCATCGCGGCGCAGCTGAGCGGCCTGAGCCGCAAGTGCCCGCCGCCGATCCCGGAGCCGGGCTGCGTGGCGATCTTCGCCGGGGACCACGGCGTGCACGCCCAGGGCGTCACCCCGTGGCCGCAGGAGGTCACCGCGCAGATGGTGGCCAACTTCCTGGCCGGGGGAGCGGTGGTCAACTCCTTCGCGGCCCAGGTCGGCGCCGAGGTCTGCGTGGTGGACGTCGGCGTCGCGAGCGAGCTGCCGGAGGCCATCCAGCAGGGCCGCACCACCGGTCTGCTGCCCCGCAAGGTCAAGCCCGGCACCGATGACATGACCCAGGGTCCGGCGATGAGCCGCGACGAGGCGGTCAAGGCCATCGAGGTCGGCATCGAGACCGCCCGCGACCTGGTCGCCGCCGGCAACAAGGTGCTGATCACCGGCGACATGGGCATCGCCAACACCACCGCCTCCGCCGCGCTGATCTCCGTCTTCACCGGTACCGACCCGGCCGAGGTCACCGGCCGCGGCACCGGCATCGACGACGAGACCCACGCCCGCAAGGTCGAGGTGATCCGCCGAGCCCTGGCGCTGCACCAGCCCGACCCGGCCGACCCGATCGGCGTACTGTCCGCCGTCGGCGGCCTGGAGCACGCGGCCATCGCCGGCTTCCTGCTCGGCGCGGCCTCGCTGCGCACGCCGGTCATCCTGGACGGCGTCATCGCGGGCTCGGCGGCGCTGGTCGCCAAGGCCATCGCCCCCGAGGTCCTCGCGGCCTGCATCGCCGGCCACCGCTCGGCCGAGCCCGGCCACCAGGCCGCGCTGGCGAAGCTGGGCCTGCGTCCGCTGATCGACCTCGATCTGCGGCTCGGCGAGGGTACCGGCGCACTGCTGGCCCTCCCGCTGGTGCAGAGTGCGGCCCGCGCGATGCACGATGTAGCCACCTTCGACTCCGCCGGGGTCACCGAGAAGGCCTGACGCCGTCCCTCCTCCCGTACCGGCCCGAGGGCGCGCCGGTACGGGAGGAGTGCTGTCCACCCGTACGACGCCCCCACCCAGGAGCCCCGCCCCCCATGAGCGAGCGAAGCGAGCGAATCATCAGAAGGTGCGCGTTGCGCGAAGCGCGGACCGAGCGAAGCGAGGTCTGGGCATGAGCGTCCCCAACCCCCACCCCAGCACCGAGGGCCTCACCCCGTACCCGGTCGGTCTCCTGCTGGCCGGCCGACGCGTCGTCGTGGTCGGCGGCGGCCAGGTCGCCCAGCGGAGGCTGCCCGCGCTGATCGCCTCGGGCGCGGACGTGCACCTGATATCCCCGTCCACCACTCCGGCCGTCTCCGCCATGGGCGACGCGGGCGAGATCACCTGGCACCAGCGCCGCTACGCCGAGGGCGACCTAGCCGACACCTGGTACGCCCTGGTGGCCACCGACGACCCGGCCGTCAACACCGCCGTCAGCGCCGAGGCCGAGCGCCTGCGGGTGTTCTGCGCCCGCAGCGACGACGCGTCGGCAGCCTCCGCCTGGACCCCGGCCACCGGCCGCGACGGCGGCGCCACCGTCGCCGTCCTCACCGGCGACCCGCGTCACTCCGCCGCCCTGCGCAACACCATCGTGGACGGCCTGCGGGACGGCTCCCTCGCTGCCCGTCAGTACCGCTCGCACGGCGCGGGCGTCGCCCTGGTCGGCGGTGGCCCCGGCGACCCGGACCTGATCACCGTGCGCGGCCGCCGCCTGCTCGCCGACGCCGACGTGGTGGTCGCCGACCGGCTGGCCCCGCGCGAGCTGCTCGCCGAGCTGCCCCCGCACGTCGAGGTCATCGACGCCTCCAAGATCCCGTACGGGCGCTTCATGGCCCAGGAGGCGATCAACCGGACCCTGATCGACCATGCCAAGGCCGGCAAGTTCGTGGTCCGCCTCAAGGGCGGCGACCCGTACGTCTTCGGTCGTGGCGGCGAGGAGCTCCTGGCCTGCGCGGAGGCCGGGATCCCGGTCACCGTCGTCCCCGGCATCTCCAGCTCGATCAGTGTCCCGGCGGCCGTCGGCATCCCGGTCACGCACCGGGGCATGACGCACGAGTTCACCGTCATCTCCGGCCATGTCGGCCCGGGCGACGAACGCTCGCTGGTCAACTGGGAGGCGGCGGCGCAGATGAGCGGCACCCTGGTGCTGCTGATGGCCGTCGACAAGATCGGCGAGATCGCCGCCAAGCTGGTCGAGTGCGGCCGATCCGCCGACACCCCGGTCGCCGTCGTCCAGGAGGGCACCACGGCCGCCCAGCGCCGCATCGACGCAACACTCGCCACCGTGGCCGCCACCGTCACCGCCGAACAGATCAAGCCCCCGGCCGTCATCGTCATCGGCGACGTCGTCAACGTCCTCACCCACTGACGCAATCGGCGAACCACCAGGGGCGCGGGGGCTGGCCGCCCGATCTTGGCGTAGGCGGGTGCCTTTCTGGGGCGCGGGGAACTGCGCGAAGACGGAAGGGCACCACCCGCACCGTCCGTACCGAGCAAGGTGCAACTCGCTCACGGTTCCGGGCTGAAGGTAGCGCCTTCTGATTCGCGCAGTTCCCCGCGCCCCTCGATGGCTGGCCGCTCGACCTCAGTGTGCTGGCGGTTGCCCTTCAGGGGCGCGGGGAACGGCGCGAATCGGAAGGCTCCCACCTTCAGCCGGGGCACACGGGCGCGTTGCACCTCGCTCGGTACGGACGGTGCGGGAGTTCCCCTTCCGAGTCGCGCAGTTCCCCGCGCCCCTGGGAGGCCGGCCTCCCGACCTCGGTGGGTTTGGACCCGTGGCCGTCGAGCAGGCAAGATCAGAGTCGTGTCCGAACCCAGCACCGTCACCGACCCCGCCGACCCGCGCCTGGCCGACTACACCGGCCTGACCGACGTCGAGCTGCGCCGCCGCCGCGAACCCGCCGAGGGCCTCTTCATCGCCGAGGGCGAGAAGGTCATCCGGCGCGCCGTCGAGGCGGGCTACCGGATGCGGTCGATGCTGCTGACCCCCAAGTGGCTGGACGTCATGTCCGACGTCATCCAGGCCGCCGACGCCCCCGTCCACGTGGTCGAGCCCGGCCTCGCCGAGGCCGTGACCGGCTACCACGTTCACCGGGGCGCCCTCGCCTCGATGGAGCGCAAGCCCCTCCCGGAGGCGGCCGACCTGCTCGTCGGGGCCCGCCGCGTCGCCGTCCTGGAAGGCCTGGTCGACCACACCAACCTCGGCGCGATCTTCCGCAGCGCCGCCGCCCTCGGCATGGACGCGGTGCTGCTCTCCCCGGACTGCGCGGATCCGCTCTACCGACGGGCCGTCAAGGTCTCCATGGGCGCCGTCTTCGCCGTCCCGTACGCCCGGCTCGACCCGTGGCCGGCCGCCCTGGAGACCGTACGGGCCGCGGGCTTCCAGCTGCTCGCCCTTACCCCGGCCGGAGCCGACGACCTCGCCCAGGCCGCTCCGCACCGCCTGCCGAAGGCCGCCCTGATGCTCGGCGCCGAGGGAGACGGGCTGACCCAGCGCGCCCTGGCCGCCGCCGACCGCCGGGTCCGCATCCCGATGGCCCACGGCATCGACTCGCTCAACGTAGGTGCCGCCGCCGCCGTCGCCTTCTACGCGGTGACCGCCGGCTGATTTTCCGCTCTCTCCCCATGACGGACCGTCACGGTGCCCGGAAATTCTGATCGGGTCCGAATTCATCGGTCATTGATGGGGATCGATGTGCCCATACAAGACGACATGCGAACGCGTCTCTCTACGAGCTCCGCCGTGCCCCTGCGGGTCCCGGACCGCGAGGCGACCCTGCGTGACGAAAGGCCCGTTGACCATGACAAATGTCACGGTACGAAGGCTGGTTGGAGATGGAAGACCAGTCCTGGCCGCCCTGTTGACATGCTCACAAGTCGCCGTGGATGCTTGCTCGTGAGCCGATGAACGTGTCGCTCCGAAGGGGGCGGAATTTCGGCTTCGACTCCGTCGGACCGCGTAGCGGTCTTCTGCCCTGCGTGTGCCCCGCCTCCGTATTCGGAGGCGGCCGGCACCCGAATTCCGTGCACTTTTGCGCGAGGCGTGCCGGGGCGGTGTGCACTGTCAGGTTCCACCGACAGAAGGGAAGCACCATGGAGAGCATCAGCTGGGTCAAGCCGGAGATCCTCCCGGCCGAGTTCGACGCCGACATGGCCTGCGCCTGCGGCTGTGCCGGTGGCGCAGGCGCCGGCTCCGGCACCGTCCAGAAGTAACTCCCGCACCACCAAGGTCAGTACTGAACACCGGGGTGGTGCCCGGGCCCCGGCCGGGGCACCACCCCTTCATCAGTGAGGTGGAGGATGAAACTGCTGGAGCAGTGGGACGACCTGGTCGTTCCCGAGGACCTCGTCTACTTCCGGCACGACGAGGACCGGCTGGTCACCAATCCGGAGCTGGCCGCCTGGTGTCTGTTGAACGAGTCGGAGGCCGGGGTGCTCGGCTCGCTGGCCCGCCGGGTGGCGCCGGACCCGAGCTGGGCCGACACCGCCGGGCTGGAGCGGACCCTGGCGAAGCTGGTGCTCAACTGGATCGTCTACCTGCCGGGCCGCCGTCCGGTGGTCCGGGCGCCGGAGCCACAACTCACGACCGTCTACTACGCGATCACCGACGGCTGCAACCTCCGATGCCCGTACTGCTATGCGTCGTCCGAGAAGGCCCTGCCCGGCGAGCTGAACACCGCCGAGTCCCTCGATCTGGTGGACCAGATCGCGGACATGGGCGTGCAGCAGATGATCTTCACGGGCGGCGAGCCCATGCTGCGAAGGGACCTGTTCGAGGTCGCCCAGCACGCCCGGGACCGCGGCTTGGCCGTCCACATGATCACCAACGGTACGACCATCCGGAAGCTTGAGACCGCGCAGCGGGTCGCGGACATCTTCACCCTCGTGACGGTCAGCGTTGACGGCGGCACCGCCGAGCTGCACGAACGCACCCGCGGCAAGGGCACGTTCGCGCGCACCGCCAACGGCCTGCGTCTGCTCAACCAGGCCGGAGTCATCCCCACGATCAACCACGTGGTGACCCCCGACAACGTGGACGCACTGGACCGGCTCTGCGAGTTCGTCGACGACCTCAAGATCAACCGGGTCCGCCTGATGTACCACTCGGACCTGGGCCGGGCCGCGACCGACGGCTACGACTTCGGGTGGACGGAGTTCCAGCGCACCCAGGAGTTCTTCTGGACGCACCCCATGGCGGACAAGCTGCTCCCGGAGGGGCCCAGGGCGAGCAAGCCGTGCTCGATCAAGGGCAACTGCGGCATGGGCGGCAACGAGATCTACGTGAACTCCCTCGGCGACGTGTACCCGTGCAAGCTGGTCACCGAGCAGATCCACAAGGCGGGGAACATCCGCACGCAGCGCCTGACGGAGCTCTTCGCCCACCCGCTGCTCGCCGACATGCGCCGGAACAGCGTCTTCAGCGGCGACAACCTCCAGGACTGCCGCCGCTGCTACATCCGGGGCGCGTGCGGCGGAGGGTGCCGGGCGTACCACATGGCCGAGACCGGGGACGTGCACCGCAACGGCCGCCACCTGTGCCGGATCCTGCGCCACTCGATGGTCTCCAGCCTGTGGCAGGCCAACGGCGTGACCGGCCGTGAACTGAGCACCAGGCAGGACGAGATGTTCCGCCCCCACCTGGTCCGCGACGACTCTGTCCACCCGGTCTACGAGGACTGGAAGCCCGCCGGCCGCCGCCTGCTGCCGCTCGCCAACTGAAGAGGAGCACCGATGAGCTACCGGATCGACTCCGAGGTCGTATGGATCCCCGCCGACGGCGAGGTGCGGCTGTACGACCCGAAGGCGGGTGACTTCCGCACTCTCAACAGCACTGCCGCCGAGATCTGGCTTCTGATCGCCGAGGGCCGCACGGTCGAGGCGGTCACCGCCGAGCTGGCACAGCGGCACACCGACCGGAGCCCCGCACAGCTCGCGGTCGTCGCGCGCGACGTCCAGGAGTTCGTGGACCTGCTGCTGGCTCAGGGGCTCGCCTGCGCCGCCGCCGAGGACGAGCGGACGGCAGAGGCGCCGAGCGCGGGAGCGTCCGGTGTCTGAGCGCGCTCCGGAGGCCGAGCTGCTGCGCGCGGCCCTGGCCGCCGCCGGTCGGGCCAGGGTCCGCGCGCAGGGGAGCAGCATGCTGCCTGCCATTCGTCCGGGCACGGTGGTCACCATCGTCGCCCGCCCCTTCGAGGCGGTGGCGCCCGGAGACGTGGTCGCGTTCTCGCTCGGCCGCCGGGTCATCGTGCACCGAGCCGTCGGGCGTACCGGGGCCGGCGTGCTGACACTGGGCGACAATCTGCCGCTGTTCGATCCTCCGGTGAGCCCGGACGACTATCTGGGAGTGGTCCCGGAGTTCGGGGGAGCGCTGCCGCCCCGCCGTCCTGACCTCGCCGCGCTCCGGACGGAACCTGGCCACGGCCACGGACGCGTGCGCCTGCGGACCCCCGCCTCGGCGCCCACCCGCAGGGCCGGTGAGCTGCTGATCGGGATCTCCCCGTACGCCGCACTCCCGGTCACGGCTCTGGACGAGATCCTGGCCGCCGCAGGCTCGTGGGACGTGGGCATCCTGCTCGGCTTCACGTTCGGCTGTCCGCCGGGGCTCACCGCCACGGCGGCGACCCTGCCACCGGAGGCGGCCGACTTCCACGTCCGCCTCGGCGAGCCGCTGCGAGCGCTGGGCCTGGCCGACGCCCTGCGGGTCGTCGGCTCCAGGATGTCGGCCCCCGCCGCGGTGGCCGGGAGGTGCTCATGACCGTCGCCGTACGGGCCGACGCCCTGGTCAAGCGGTACCCCGGCATGGAGCGCAACGCCGTGGACCACCTCTCCTTCGAGATCGAACCGGGTGCCGTCGTGGGCCTGTTGGGGCCGAACGGGGCCGGCAAGACCACCCTCACCAAGATGATCTGCGGCGCGGCGGTGCCGAGTGCGGGCGCCGTCTCGGTGTTCGGCGTGAGCCCGTCGGCCCACGGTGGCAGGCCCAAGCGTGCGATCGGGGTCGTCCATCAGTCGGCGCCCTTCGACATGATGCTGTCCGCCCTGGACAACCTGCGGATCGCCGTCGCCTTCAAAGGCCTGCGCTGGCAGGACGTCCGGGCCGGCGTGGACGACCTGCTCGACGCCTTCGAGCTCCGCGCCGCCGTGTCCCAGCTCGTCTTCACGCTCTCCGGCGGCGAGATGCGGCGGCTCCAGGTCATCCGTGCTTTGCTCGGAAATCCCCGTCTCCTCCTGCTCGACGAGCCCTCCGCGGGCCTGGACGTCAGCGGCCGGCGCCAGGTGTGGGCACTCCTGGACGACCTTCGGCGGCAGCACGGCACCACGGTGCTCTGGACCAGCCACTACGTCGAGGAGTTGGAACGCAACTGTCGGCGGGTCCTGATCGTCGACCAGGGCCGGCTGGTGGAGCACGGGACCCCGCAGGACCTCGCCGAGCGTTTCGGGCGCCATGTCGCCCTCGTACGACCGGCCGACCCGCAGGACACCGACCGGTTGGCGAAGCTGCTGGACCGGCCGGGGCTCCGGGTGACCGCCGGCGACCGGCTGCTGGAGGTGAGCGGCGCCCGGGTACGGGAGTTGCTGCCCGCAGCCCTCGCCGACGCGCAGGAGCACGGCGTCGGCGAGGCGACCCTGGAGTACCGCGCTCCGTCACTGGAGGACGCCTTCCTCGAACTCGTGGGGTGCCGCGATGACCACTGAAGCTGCCACCGATCGCCACACCGGTACACCGCAGGCGCCACCGAGCCGACGTCTCGCCCTGCCGAGCGACGCGGTCGCCACCATGTACCGGGAGTACTGCCTGCTCACCCGGAACCGGACCAACCTGTTGCTCGCGATCACCCCGAGCGCGGTCTACCTGCTGCTGTTCGCCACCTCGCTGGCCAACCTGGTCGGCGAGGTGGGGTACCAGGGCCGGCGGATCGGCTACGCCGAGTTCACCGTCCCCGCCCTGCTGCTCTCGTCGATGCTCGCCGCCGCGACCACCTCGGGCACCTCGCTCTTCCAGGAGAGGCTGGGGCGGATGGATGTCGAGATGTGGTCGCATCCGCTCCGGCGCAGCAGCTACGTGGCGGGCAAACTGATGGTCACCACCGCCCTGGTGCTGGTGCAGACGCTGGCGGCACTCGGAGTGGCGCTGGCGGTGTTCGACTTCCGCTGGCCGATCGGTCACTGGGCCGCCCTGCTGTGCGGGACGCTCGTCGCCTCGGTGGCCTTCAACGGCCTCTACCTGCTGCTGGCCACGCTGTTCGAGGACTTCCAGCGCTTCACCGTCACCATCAACGTGCTGGCGCCGGTGCTGCTCTTCGCCAGCCCGTCCTTCTACCCGGCGGAGCAGATGGCACCCGTGCTGCGGTGGCTCTCCTGGGCCGACCCGGTGACGTACGGGATCCGCTGCCTGCGGGACGCGGCACTGCTGGGTTTCGGCGGCGCCTGGCCGTGGATGCTGGTGCTGGTCGGTATCGCGGTGGCGACCTGCCTGCTGATCGCGCGGTCGATGGTGGCGCAGGCACGTCAGCTGTGACCTGGAGGGCGGCTCAGCCGCCCGTACCGCCCGAGATCCCGGCGCCCGGCCAGGACTCCTCCATGCTGCCGTCGCCCCGGACGGTGTAGCGGGTGGACGAGCCCGCGCCGGTCTGCGAGACGCGCTCCTCGCGGATCAGCGCACCGTTCTCGATCCGCCAGGCCGCCGCGGCCTGCGGGTCGGCGACCGAGGCACGGGACGCCAGCAGGACGGGCGTGTCCCCGCTGAAGCCGAACAGTTCCACGAGGTCCACCAGCACCGCGCCCTCCGCCCGCCGCAGCACCACCAGCGCGGCCGGGGCATCGCGGTAGCGAGCCGGCAGCACGGTGCTGAGCGCGATCTGGGCGCCCTCGGCCGTGGAGTGCCCGTCCCGCAGGCGGATCGCCGGCCCGCCGGCCGGGTCGGAGTAGGTACGGTTCGGCCAGTCGACGCTCGGCACCGCGCCCACGGCGGGCCCGAGCCCGGCGTCGGCGGTGCCGTGCGCGACGGCCGCGAACGGGGCAGCGGACTGCTGCGCGCCGTCGACGGAGACCCCGCCGAGCGAAGCGGACGGCGAGGGTGAAGCGCCCGCCCCACGCCCCTGGTTGCTGCGGTTCTCACAGCCCTGAGCAGCGGCGATGGCCAGCGCGACGCCGACAGTGACGGTGACGAAGACGACCACCCGCTGCCGCAGCAGCCGCCTGCGCGCCCCCGACGGCCGTCCGGGCACGGGCGTGTGCTGACGATCCCTCGGCCCGGCCGGACGCCCCGGCGCCGGTGTCTGCTGCCGCTCCCGCACCGGTGCACCGGCCTCCGGCCGCGGCATCGGAGCCGTCGCCGCCTGCCCGTGCGGCCGCCGCGGCGGTACGTGCGGCGCTCCGGCCCGCTGTGCCCCGGCCCGCTGCGCGTCCGCGTGCTGAGGCGAGGCCTGCGGCGGCGCACCGGCGCCAGCCCGAGACCGGGCGCCGCCGAGCGCGGCACCGCGCGCCGCAAGCTCGGTGAGCCGCTCGTGCAGCGCGGCCGCGCCGGGCCGCTCCATCGGCTCCTTGGCCAGGCAGGCCCGCACCAGCGGCGCCAACGGCGGTGGGACGGCGGAAAGATCGGGCTCCTCGTGCACCACCCGGTACAGCATCACCTCGGAGGACGCCCCGGAGCCGAAGGGCGAGTCCCCGGTCAGCGCGTAGGCCAGCGTCGCCCCGAAGGCGAAGACGTCCGTCGCGGGCGTCACGGCCGCGCCGCGTACCTGCTCGGGCGCGAGGAAGCCGGGCGAGCCGACCGCTGTACCGACGTGCGTGAGGGTGCTGGCCCCTCGGGACCAGGCGATGCCGAAGTCGATGATCCGCGGACCCTTGGGGGAGAGCAGGATGTTGGACGGCTTCAGGTCGCGGTGGACGACCCCGGCCTCGTGCACCTTGACCAGCCCGTCCGCCAGCGCGGCGCCGATCCGGGCCGCCTCCGGCCAGGGCAGCGGGCCCTCCTCGCCGACCCGCTTGTAGAGCGAGGGCCCGGGAACGTAGGCGGTGGCCAGCCACGGCCGGTCGGCCTCGATGTCGGAGCCCACCACGCGAGCGGTGCAGCCGCCCCGGATCTTGGAGGCGGCGGAGATCTCCCGGGCGAACCGGGTACGGAACTCGGCGTCCTCGGCCAGCTCGGCGCGGATCAGCTTGAGCGCGACGCGCTGCCCCCTGCGGTCCGAGCCGAGGTAGACCACGCCCATCCCGCCGGCGCCCAGCCGCCGGTGCAGCCGGTAGGGGCCGACGATGCGGGGGTCCTCACGCCTCAGCCGCATCATCGCCATCCCTGTATTCCCGTCAGCCCGTGGGGTGAGGCCCCGTCGGTTGGGGCATCGTCAGAATCCTGTACGGCACAGCTTACGGACTGCGTGCTGCGGTGTGCTGATACGCAACACCCGCAGTACCGGTCGGATTGTCCGATCCGCCCCGGCGCGCCCCCGATGACCAGGTACGGAACGCCCCTTCGGGGTCGCTCTCAGGGTTCCCTCGGGGATGCGCTCGACCCGGTCTCCCCCTCCGGTAGTAGGTCCGGCGGCCCGGCCTCATCCTCCGGGAGGCCCGCAGAACGGTACGCGGGCATGACGACCGGCGGCCGGGCCCCGAATACCTTTGAGCACAGCGGTGGGCGGCCGGCTCGTCCCCCGAGGTAAACCGCCCACCGCTGCAGTACCGACACCCCATCAGCAGCAGGAACGGGCAGGAGTTCGATCATGGCCACGCAGCTCGGCGGAGCCGCTCGACGCCGTCGCCCCAGCTTCACGCAGGCACCGGAGGCCGGTACCAGGCACCCCGCGGTGGCCGTTGCGATGACGCTGCCCATAGCGATCCTGCTGATCGCCCTCTTCGGCGGATGGGAGCAGCTGGCGACGCAGACCAAGGCGGTCGCCGATCTGATCGGGCGCTGACCCTTGGGGAAGGGTCGGTGTCGGCCGGGGCGCCGAGCACCGTCAAGGACGGTCGCGGACGGGCGAGGGCGGTGCGGACGCACCCCGGCACACAGAAGGTGCCGGGTACGGGAGTCGGTGAGGGCCTCCGTACCCGGCACCTCCGTGTCTTCGACTCCTGGACGCTCGCCGGCCGGCTGCCCGGACACGCCGAAGGCCGTGATCCCGATCCGGATCACGGCCTTCGTACGTACTGTGCGCGATACTGGGATTGAACCAGTGACCCCTACCGTGTCAAGGTAGTGCTCTCCCGCTGAGCTAATCGCGCCTGGTGAGGCGGTCCTGCGACGGACCCCGAAGGGCCCGAGTGCGCGATACTGGGATTGAACCAGTGACCCCTACCGTGTCAAGGTAGTGCTCTCCCGCTGAGCTAATCGCGCCTGGTGAGGCGGTCCTGCGACGGACCCCGAAGGATCCGAGTGCGCGATACTGGGATTGAACCAGTGACCCCTACCGTGTCAAGGTAGTGCTCTCCCGCTGAGCTAATCGCGCGGGGAGGGCTCCTGGCGAACCAGGGGCACCTCTTGGAGGTGGAGACGGGATTTGAACCCGTGTACACGGCTTTGCAGGCCGTTGCCTCGCCTCTCGGCCACTCCACCAGGCAACTTCGAAGAACGATCTTACCCTGTTCTCCATCGAGCGGACGACGAGATTCGAACTCGCGACCCTCACCTTGGCAAGGTGATGCTCTACCAACTGAGCCACGTCCGCCTGTCTCCCGGTGCCTTCACCGCTTTTCTGCGGCTCCGTTTCCCGGCGACGTGTTGAACTTTAGCGGAAACCTGGGCCAGCTCAAATTCCGTTCCCGCAGCGTGCCGCGGGGATGCCCGGTAGGTGGTGCCCCGTCAGCCTCCCGAGCACCCCGCCCGGAGCCCCCCGGCGGCTCGCGCACCGCGCCCCGCACCCCCTCCGACCTACACTTCAGCCACCGAGTCCGTCCCCAGTCCCCGCGCCCGCACCCGCGCGGAACAGCACCGAGTCCGCGCAGGAGAACCGTGTCCGGCCGCACCTCAGACCCAGCCCCCGCCGCCCCGATAGCCCGCTTCGGCGGCCGCCTCGCGACCGGGCTGCGCGAGGTCACCTCGGACCCCTCCGCGCTCGACTCCTCGGGCTTCTGGGCCGTGGCGTACGACTTCGAGGGCCGGCTCACCTGCGCGCGCTTCGACGAGGTCCGCCCCGACCCGGCCCCGCCGCGTACCGACGGCTGGCTCGGGCCTCACCCCGGCAGCTGGCACAGCTCACTGGACCGGGACGCCTACACGGGGGGTGTCCGCCGGATCCGCGAGCACATCGCCGCCGGCGAGGTCTACCAGGCGAACCTGTGCCGCGTGCTGTCCGCGCCGCTGCCCGACCCCGGCCGTACCGACATCGACGCCCTCACCGGCCTGCTCGCCCACGGCAACCCCGCGCCGTACGCGGGAACGATCCGGCTGCCCGAGCACGGCGTCGAGATCGCCACCGCCTCGCCCGAGCTGTATCTGAGACGCGACGGCCGGACCGTCTCCTCCGGCCCGATCAAGGGCACCGGCCGCACCGAGGACGACCTGCTCGAGAAGGACCACGCCGAGAACGTGATGATCGTCGACCTGGTCCGCAACGACCTCGGACGCGTCTGCGCCACCGGCAGCGTCACCGTCCCCGACCTCTGCGTGGTCGAGAAGCACCCGGGCCTGGTCCACCTGGTCTCCACCGTCCAGGGCACCCTGCGCGACGGCGCCGGCTGGCCCGAGCTCCTCGGTGCCACCTTCCCGCCCGGATCCGTGACCGGCGCGCCCAAGTCCAGCGCGCTCCGGATCATCGAGGCGCTGGAGACCGCCCCCCGCGGTCCGTACTGCGGCGCCGTCGGCTGGGTCGACGCCGACCGCGGAGAGGCCGAACTGGCCGTCGGCATCCGGACGTTCTGGATCGACCGGGCCGGCGCGGAGCCCGTCCTGCGATTCGGCACCGGCGCCGGCATCACCTGGGGCTCCGATCCCGACCGCGAGTGGGACGAGACCGAACTCAAAGCCGCCCGCCTGGTCGCGATAGCGTCGGGCTCCGGCACGTACTGACCCCCACCCGAGGAGCAAGGTTCAATGATCTGGGTCAACGATTCCCTGGTCGACAGCGGCGCCGCCGCCGTCTCCGTGCTCGACCACGGACTCACCGTCGGCGACGGCGTGTTCGAGACCGTCAAGGCGGTGGACGGCCGCGCCTTCGCGCTCACCCGCCACCTGGACCGCCTCACCCGCTCCGCCCGCGGCCTCGGCCTGCCCGACCCGGACCACGACCAGGTACGCGAGGGCGTGGAGCAGGTCCTGCGCGCCAACCCGATGCCGCTCGGCCGCATCCGCATCACGTACACCGGCGGCATCTCCCCGCTCGGTTCCGAGCGCGGCACCGACCCCGCCACCCTCGTCGTCGCCATCGGCACCGCCGACCCGCGCCCCGACACCACGGCCGTCCACACCGTCCCGTGGCGCCGCAACGAGCACAGCGCCGTCGCCGGCCTGAAGACCACCTCGTACGCCGAGAACGTCGTCGCCCTCGCCGCAGCCCACCGTGTGGGCGCCTCCGAGGCCCTCCTCGCGAACACTGCCGGCCTGCTCTGCGAGGGCACCGGCTCCAATGTCTTCGTCGTCCTCGACGGCCGGCTCCTCACCCCGCGGCTGAGCTCCGGCTGCCTGGCCGGCATCACCCGGCAGCTCGTCATCGACTGGACCGGTGCGGAAGAGGCCGACCTCCCGTTCGACGTCCTCCAGGGCGCCGAGGAGATCTTCCTGACCTCCACCCTGCGCGACGTCCAGGCCGTCGCCCGGGTCGACGACCGCGAACTGCCCGCCCCAGGCCCCGTCACACTCAAGGCGATGGCCCAGTTCGCCGAGCGCAGCGGCGACGACCTGGACCCGTGAGCGCGAGGAGACGTCCCGGACCCGTGAGCGGGTAGAAGCGCCCGCGGACGGGGAAGGGAGCCCTCATGACCACCACGCTGCGCCCCGAGCGTCCCGAGGAGCCCTTGCCCGGCGGCGGCCGCAGCCGTCGCTGGCAGATCTGCGTGAACGGCCGCCCGGTCGGCGGCCTGCGCACCACGGCTCTCCCGCGGGGGTCGCAGTGGTGGGGTGAGATCTCCGAACTGGAGGTCGCCGAGGGCCGCCGCCGGGGCCGGGCCACCGTCGGCGCGCTCGCGGCGGAGGAGGTCCTGCGCGGGTGGGACTGCAGCAGGGTGGACGTCAGCATCCCCGCCGAGGCCACCGCCGCGCTGGGCCTCGCCGAGGCCCTCGGTTACACCGAGCGGATGCGCAACATGGCCAAGCACCTCACCCGACTCCCGGACCTGCCAACCGGACTGACGGTCCGTCAGATCGGAGCTGCCGACTACGAGGACTGGCTGGAGGCGGCCAAAGCCGGGTACCTCCACGACCTCTGCGCCTCCGGACTCACGGAGGCGCAGGCCAGAGCCAAGTCGGACGCCGACCATGTGCACGTGCTGCCGCAGGGCCACGCCACCCCCGGCGTCGCCCTGCGCCGCATCCACGACGCGCAGGGCACCCCGCTCGGCAGTCTGTGGGTGGCCCTGCAGCAGAGCGTCCTGCCGAGCGGTGCTCCGCTGGCCTGGGTGATGACCGTCGAGGTGGCCCCGGCCCAGCGCGGCCGGGGGATCGGCCGCGCCCTGATGCTGCTCGCCGAGCGCGAATGCCTGGTGGCGGGTGTCCAGGACCTCGGCCTGAACGTCTTCAGCAGCAACACCATCGCCATCCGGCTCTACGAGTCGCTCGGCTACGGCGTCACCCAGCGGGTCCTCGGCAAGTCACTGCTCTGACCGCTGCTCGTCGACGATCTTGATGATCCGCTCGCGCAGCCCGTCCTGGCTCTTCCCGCCGTCGAGGCGCTGCCCGGCGATCACGTACGTCGGCGTGCCGCTGACGCCGATCGCCTTGCCCTCGGCCTGGTCCGCATCCACGATCAGCATGTGCCGGCCGTCGATCAGCGCCAGCTCGACCTCCTCGGCGTCCAGCCCGATCTCTCCGGCCAGCGCGATGAGCAGCTTGTGCCCGCCCCGGTCCAGCTCCTCGACCCGGGCCAGCAGCGCCTCCACGTACTCCCAGCCCTTGCCCTGGGCGAAGGCCTCCTCGGCGGCCTCGGCGGCCGCGTACGCATGCTTGTGCTTCTCCAGCGGGAAGTGCCGCAGCTCGATGGGCAGGGCGTCGCCGTACTGCGCGCGCAGCGCCCGTACGTCGTCCAGGGCGGTGCGGCAGTCCGGGCACTGGAGGTCGCACCAGAACTCGAGGCGGGGGAGGGAAGCTTCGATCATGCCCCCCAGTCTTCCACCTGCGCGGGCCTCAGCCGGTCGGCACGGCCTCTGCGGCATCCACGGCCCGGGCGGCCCCCACGGCCTCTGCTGCGTCCGCGGCCTCCGCCGAGCGCTGCCTGGCCCGGTACGCGGCGACGTGCAGCCGGTTGCCGCAGGTGCGGCTGTCGCAGTAGCGGCGGGAGCGGTTCCTGGAGAGGTCGACGAAGACCCGGGCGCAGTCCGGCGCCTCGCAGCGGCGCAGCCGCTCGCGCTCGCCGGCCATCACGATGAAGGCCAGCGCCATCCCGAGCTCCGCCGCCAGGTGGTCGCCGAGTGCGGCGTGCGGCGCGAAGTAGTGGATGTGCCAGTCGTGCTGGTCGTGGTTGGTGAGCCGGGGCGTGGTGCCGGCGGCGGCCACCACCGCGTTCACCAGTTCGGCGGCCTCCTCGGTGGAGGCGGCGGAGAACACCGCGCGCAGCTTGGTGCGGAGCGCGTGCACGGCAGCGAGGTCGGCCGGCGTCAGCGAATCGATCTCGCTGATCTCCTGGCCGACCACGAAGGAGCTGAGCGCGGCGACATCCGGGAGCTGTTCGCTGCCGCAGGCTCCGGGCGAGGTGTTGAGCAGCTCGACCAGAATGCTCAGCGCGCACTCGGTGTCATGGGTGATCAGCACGTGAGGGCTCCTCGCGCGGCGGGGGCCTCGGCCTCCCGCGTCGGTCATCACCCGCGACTCTACCGGGAGCCGCTGTCAGCGCGGCGGATGTCCGCCAGGGGGAGAAATGGGCGAAGGCGCCCGGCAGCGTGGCCGGCCGCCCACGATCGGGTGGCCGGCACCGCTGCCGGGCGCCTTCGCCCCCTGCCGTTGAGGTTGGCCGGGCGGCTCCGGTGGGAGCCACCCGGGGACGGGCCCCGAGGCCGCGTGTGCGCGGCTGACTGTGCGACCGTGCCCCCGAGTAGGACGGACGCTATGAGGTGCGGCCCCACGCCGATGCGGTCAGCTTTCGGCGAGGATGTGGGACAGCTCCCGGTCGAGGTCGAAGTGACGATGTTCGGTGCCGGGCGGCACGGCGGCGTCGGTGCGCTTGAGAAAGGACTCGAGCGCTCGGGCCGGGGCCTCCAGCAGGGCTTCTCCTTCCGGAGAACTCAGGGCGATGCAGACCACACCCTGTCCATGACTGCGCGAGGGCCACACCCGGACGTCGCCGGTACCGGTGGGTCGGTGCAGCCCCTCCGCAAGGAGATCACGGGCGAACACCCACTCCACGGTCTCGTCGGCACCGGTGTGGAACGTCGCATGCACGGCATACGGGTCGGCAGTGTCGTAGCGCAGGCCCGCGGGGACGGGCAGTGACGACTCGCTGGACACGATGAGGCGCAGGTGCAGCTCGCAGCTGACCGTGGTGTTCATAAGCGCCAGGGCCTTTCGCTCAGTGTGCGCTCGGGGAATCGCACGTCGGCGAACGGACCATCCCACCTGAAAGCCCGGTGTAAACCCGTCTGTCCGGATTCAGGTCAGAGTCGTACCCCTTCCGGCGCATTGCAGAATCGCCACGGCGCCTTGATCGGCCGTGGCCCGCGCGGCAACTCCGGTAGTTTCGCCGCATGGCTGTACGAAACGACAATCCTGACCCGGACGAGACGGGTCACAAGGGGCTCGGCTCCCGGGCCCCGCACTTCATCAGGCGGCACCCGGCGCTGCACCTGAGCTGGCAGGTGGCGGTCTTCCTGGTGGGGCTCGCGGTGGTCGCGCTGGGTGTGGTGCTGCTGCCGCTGCCGGGGCCGGGGTGGGTGGTCATCTTCCTGGGCATGGGCATCTGGGCGACCGAGTTCGTCTGGGCCCAGCTGGTGCTGCGCTGGACCCGCCGCAAGGTCTCCGAGGCAGCCCAGCGCGCCATGGACCCCCGGGTGCGCCGCCGCAACATCATCCTCACCGTGGTGGGTCTCCTGGTGATCGCCGGCCTGGGCGGCTGGTACCTCTCGCGGTACGGACTCACCCTGCCCTGGCAGCTGAGCTGAACCGGCGGGAGGGTGTTCGGAGCACCCATCCGGATGGGGTAATGTTTTCCCTGCACCCGGGCGATTAGCTCAGCGGGAGAGCACTTCGTTCACACCGAAGGGGTCACTGGTTCGATCCCAGTATCGCCCACCGGAATGCATTGTGAGATGGAGAGCCCCGGCCATTTATGGCCGGGGCTCGATGTCTTTATCGGGTGCAACTCGGACGAGCTGATTCGCAATCACCGGCCTTGCGAGACAGCCGATCTGGCGGACCCTCGGCCGGGGCCGGGACGGAACGGGTTTGCGGACCACCCGCCAAGTGGTGCTAGTCTTCTTCTCGTTGCCCGGGCGATTAGCTCAGCGGGAGAGCACTTCGTTCACACCGAAGGGGTCACTGGTTCGATCCCAGTATCGCCCACCGGAGACAACACTCAGGCCCTGACCGGTACTTGGTCAGGGCCTGAGGTGTACCCGGGCCCTGCCGCTCAGGCCGCCGCCTCGCAGCGGTGCTCGGGCGAGAGCCGGCGGCCGCAGCCGCACCTGGCCGGCCGCAGCGGCCAGGCGAAGTCCACCCGCTCCGGGCTGCCCGAGCGGTCGAACCAGTTCTGCAGCCCGCGCGCCTGCGCCGAGTGCCAGACGGCCTGCCGCAGATGGAGCTCGGCGGGCGTCATGGCGCCCAGCGGCCCCGGGTGCCGGGCACCCAGGGCGCGTACCAGCTCCATCGCGGCGACCGCGTCGGCGGCGGCGTCGTGGGCGCCGATCAGCGAGACCCCGTAGTGCGCGCAGAGATCGGTGAGCGTGCGGCGGCCCTTGCGGTAGCGGTCCACGTGCTTGTCGAGCACCCTCGGGTCGAGCACCAGCAGTTCGGTGCCCGCCAGGCAGTCGGCCAGCGACAGGTCGCGGTGGCGGCGCAGTTCCCGGTCGAGCAGGGTCAGGTCGTACGGGGCGTTCATGACCACCAGCGGCACGCCGGCGCGGGCCTGTTCGCCCAGGGCGCGGGCGATCTCGGCGACCACGGTCCGGGGCGGGCGGCCGTGCGTGCGGACGTGTTCGTCGCTGATGCCGTGCACCGCGCGGGCGCCGTCCGGGATGGGGACTCCGGGGTCGGCCAGCCAGGTCGCGGACTGCGGGCCGGCGCCGGGGGAGGCCTGGAGGACCATCGCGGCCGAGACGATGCGGTCCGTCTCGACGTCCACGCCGGTGGTCTCGGTGTCGAAAGAGGCGAGCGGACCTTCGTACCAGTGCTGAGACTGTTGCATGACTGCCCCTCAGGTGGCAGCGGGCGGTGCGCGGCGCGCCACCGAGGACCAGTGGCGCGCCGGGCACGGCGGCGTTCTGCCTTGGTGATACCGCAGTTGACGTCCCCTCAATCCCGTGCGGGTGCGGTGACACTGTGGCCGATCGCTCCGAGTGACCACTTGGTCACTCCGCGCCGGGTGGTATGGGTGCACAGTCCGCCCGCCGGTCTCGGTACCATCGTCAGCGCAGCGCTGTGCTGCACCACACTGATCCACACGTCAGGAGAGACCGGTGACGGACGTCCGGGTAATCATCAACCGCGAACCCGATCGGGAAGAGCGCGTGGTGACCACGGGCACTACGGCCGCCGATCTCTTCGCCGACGACCGCTCGATCATCGCGGCCCGGGTCGCGGGCGCGCTCAAGGACCTGGCGTACCAGGTGCAGGACGGCGACGAGGTCGAGCCGGTCGAGATCAGCAGCAAGGACGGCCTGGACATCCTGCGGCACTCGACCGCGCACGTGATGGCGCAGGCCGTGCAGGAGGTCTTCCCGGAGGCGAAGCTCGGCATCGGCCCGCCGATCAAGGACGGCTTCTACTACGACTTCGATGTCGAGAAGCCGTTCCACCCCGATGACCTCAAGGTCATCGAGAAGAAGATGCAGGAGATCATCAAGCGCGGGCAGAAGTTCTCCCGCCGCGTGGTCACCGACGAGGCCGCCCGCGAGGAGCTGGCCGCCGAGCCGTTCAAGCTGGAGCTGATCGGCCTCAAGGGCTCCGCCGCCACCGCGGGCGAGGGCGCGGACGTCGAGGTCGGCGCCGGCGAGCTGACCATCTACGACAACCTGGACCCGAAGACCGGCGAGCAGTGCTGGGGCGACCTCTGTCGCGGCCCGCACCTGCCGAGCACCCGGCACATCCCGGCGTTCAAGATCATGCGCTCCGCCGCCGCCTACTGGCGCGGCAGCGAGAAGAACCCGCAGCTGCAGCGCCTCTACGGCACCGCCTGGCCGACCAAGGACGAGCTGAAGGCGCACCTCGACTTCCTCGCCGAGGCCGCCAAGCGCGACCACCGCAAGCTCGGCAGCGAGCTCGACCTCTTCTCCATCCCGGAGGAGATCGGTTCCGGCCTCGCCGTCTTCCACCCCAAGGGCGGCATCATGCGCCGGGTGATGGAGGACTACTCGCGCAAGCGCCATGAGGAGTCGGGCTACGAGTTCGTCTACACCCCGCACGCCACCAAGGGCACCCTCTTCGAGCTCTCCGGTCACCTCGACTGGTACGCCGACGGGATGTACCCGCCCATGCAGCTCGACGGCGAGAACGACTACTACCTCAAGCCGATGAACTGCCCGATGCACAACCTGATCTACCGCTCGCGCGGTCGGTCCTACCGTGAACTGCCGCTGCGGCTCTTCGAGTTCGGCACGGTCTACCGGTACGAGAAGTCGGGTGTGGTGCACGGCCTGACCCGCGCCCGCGGCTTCACCCAGGACGACGCGCACATCTACTGCACCCGCGAGCAGATGGCGGACGAGCTCGACTCGCTGCTCACCTTCGTGCTGGAGCTGCTGCGCGACTACGGGCTCAACGACTTCTACCTGGAGCTCTCGACCAAGGACCCGGTGAAGTACATCGGGTCGGACGAGGACTGGGAGGAGGCCACCGAGACCCTGCGGGCGGCCGCCGAGAAGCAGGGCCTCGAGCTGGTCCTCGACCCCGAGGGCGCGGCGTTCTACGGGCCGAAGATCTCGGTGCAGGCCAAGGACGCCATCGGCCGTACCTGGCAGATGTCGACCATCCAGGTCGACTTCCAGCTGCCGCAGCGCTTCGAGCTGGAGTTCCAGGGCGCGGACGGCAACCGCCAGCGGCCGGTCATGATCCACCGTGCGCTGTTCGGCTCGATCGAGCGCTTCTTCGCGGTGCTGCTCGAGCACTACGCCGGTGCCATGCCGCCGTGGCTCGCCCCGGTCACCGTGGTCGGCATCCCGATCACCGACGAGCACGTGCCGTACCTCCAGGAGGTCGCGGCCGAGCTGAAGAAGCAGGGCATCCGCGTCGAGGTGGATGCCTCGGACGACCGGATGCAGAAGAAGATCCGCAACGCCCAGAAGGCCAAGATCCCGTTCATGCTGCTGGCCGGTGCCGAGGACATCGCGGCGGGCGCCGTGTCGTTCCGCTACCGCAACGGTGAGCAGAAGAACGGCGTTCCGGTCGCCGAGGCCGTCGCGGAGATCGTCGACGCGGTCCAGCGCCGGATCCAGGTCTGACACTTCTGACATCTCGCTCGAGCGGCGGGGCAGGCTCTGCATGAGTCTGCCCCGCACTGCTTTGCAAGCAGCGTCGGGCGAATATGCTGATCAGCATGACGAGTGAGCCGGAACTGCAGCAGGGCGTGGGGGAGCCGGACGGCTTCAGGCGCCTGTGGACCCCCCATCGGATGGCGTACATCCAGGGCGAGAACAAGCCCACGGGCCCGGCTCCCGACGACGGTTGTCCGTTCTGCTCGATCCCGTCGCTCAGTGACGAGGACGGGCTGATCATCGCCCGGGGCAGCGCCGTCTTCGCGGTGCTCAACCTCTACCCGTACAACGGCGGCCACCTGATGGTCGTCCCGTACCGGCACGTGGCCGACTACACCGACCTGGACGACGCCGAGACGGCCGAGGTCGCCGCGTACACCAAGAAGGCGATGACCGCGCTGCGTGCCGCCGCCGGTGCGCACGGCTTCAACATCGGGCTCAACCAGGGCGCGGCGGCGGGTGCCGGCATCGCCGCCCACCTGCACCAGCACGTGGTGCCGCGCTGGGGCGGGGACACCAACTTCATGCCGGTGGTGGGCCACACCAAGGTGCTGCCGCAGCTGCTGGCGGACACCCGCAAGATGCTCGCGGAGGCCTGGCCGCAGGACTGATACACGAGCGCGGGGCCCGTACCGGACATCCGGTACGGGCCCCGCGCTCGTGTATCAGTCCTAGCCCGCGTCGTACTTGTCGGCGCGGAAGGCGCGCACGCCCTGCATCTCGGCCCGCAGGATCCCGGCGCGGCTGGTGAAGCGCTCGACGTTGATGTCGTGCTCCTCCAGGAACTCGATGGTGGCGGCCAGCACCGCGTTCACCACCGGGGTGGCGCCGTAGATGACGTCGTCCGACTTGAAGCGGCTGGTCCACGTCCGGTCGGCCCAGGCCGCCCGCAGGGAGAACGGCTCCGGCAGGGTGACCGAGCCGCCGAGCCACATCAGCAGCGTGGGCAGGTGCATGAACGGCGCGCGGACGGCCTGACGGACCACCTCGTCGTTGTCGACCAGGGGCAGTTGGACCGTCCGCTCCTCCCAGAACTTGCCCGTCTTCGGGACGTTGATCTCCTTGGGCTTGGGCTTGGTGCCGAAGAGCCCGGCCAGCGGCCCGAGGGCGTAACCGGCCACCGAGACCCGCAGGGTGTTGCTGAGCACCGTGACGTTGATCAGCACGGAGGCCACCAACTGCCCCTTGTGGAGCACGAACTGGGCGGCCAGCCGGTGCCGGGTGTCGGTGCCGAGGGACTGCCGGTTGGCGATCGCCTGGATGGCGAAGTCGCGCATCCGGTAGCCGTCCATCTCCGCGCCGGCCGGGCGGCCGATCTCGTCCGCCCCCTCCGGGATGTCCACCACGACCCACTGCTGGACCGAGACGTGCGGCATGGCGCCGCCCGCGACCTCGCTCTGGCCGAGGCTGCCCAGCCGGTCGGTGATCCGGCGGGTGAGGTCCCACGGGTGGAAGGCCCGGAAGTCCGCGTGGCCCTCGGCCGGCCGCAGATCCTCGACGACCTCCCAGACACCCCAGCGCATGCCCGCGCCGAGGATGCCCTTCGACCCGGCGTAGTGCTGGATGTTGGTCTCCTGCTCGGCGGTCAGCCGTTCCAGCGAGGCCCGCAGCTCGGTGGCCCGCTGGTCCAGATCGTCACGCGGTACGGCCTTCGGCACCGTCGCGGCGAGCGCGCTGCCCTCGACCAGACCACCCCAACGGGCCCGGAGGTCCTCGGTGCTGCGCAGGCAGATCCGCTTGGCGAAGAACCAGCCCGCGACGGGCGCCAGCATCATCACCCGGAAGTACAGCGCCCACAGCCCGTGCACCGGCGGCCGAAGGGCGAGCAGCAGCGCCAGCCCGGCGACGGCGAGCAGCAGCAGGGTGCCGTAGAAGCCCTCGCGGGCCGGGTTGTGCTTCTTGAAGTACGCACGGCCCTGGAAGGCGACCAGCCAGAGCAGGGCCCCCGGCAGGAACAGCACCCCGCTCAACAGCGTGACCAGCGTCAGCTTCCGGTCGCGCGCGTGGCGCAGCTCCTCGGCGGCCAGGCAGTGTTCGACCACCATGCGGGTGTCGGTGCCGAAGGAAGGCACCAGCGGAAGGCGTTTGGGCCGCAAGGTCCGGTCGATCACCGCCCGGCTGAACGCCTCGCCGACACTCGGCCTGAAGAGCGCGAACTTGCCCTCCTTGGCCTTGACCCCCTCCAGGTCGGTGAGGGCCTTCAACTCGGTGTCGCGGTAGGCGGCCGAGGAGAGCAGCTGGGTGACGGCGGTCTGCGGTCCGACGTCCGTACGGGGTATCTGCGCACCCGGGGTCATGTCCAGTTTGGTCACGGCGGCCTCCCCTCCTCCCCTTGTCAGCGGCAGGTTACCGCGCCGCCTGCCCGCCGCGCGGATGATCGTCTGAACAGCTGTCACATCTCGCCCGGGGCGGGCGTCCCCACCATGGTGCCCACTTTCGGGCGGCTTTGATCCTCCGATGGGCCAGGTGTGTGTCCGCTGTGTCCGGTGGGGCAGGATCGCATCATGGCCGATGACATCGCGACGGACCCGGTACTGATCTTCGACGGCGACTGCGCCTTCTGTACGACCTGTGCCACCTGGGCGGAGCGCTACCTGCGGGCGAGCCTCTCCTCGGGCGGCTGGGAGGCGGTCCCGTTCCAGTTCGCCGACCTCCCCGCCCTGGACGACAGGGCCGGCGGCCAGGGTCTGGTGACCTGGGACCGGGCCGAGCGCGAGATCCTCTGGATCACCCCGGCCGGGCAGGTGTACGGCGGCGGGCAGGCGGCGGCCCGGCTGCTGATGCGCTCCGGCGGCGCCTGGGCCTACCTCGGCGGCCTGCTGGCCCTGCCACCGGTCCGGCCGCTCGCAGCCGCGGTCTACCGCCTGATCTCCAGCAACCGCCACCGCCTGCCCGGCGGCACCCCGGCCTGCGCCCTTCCACGCCAGGTCTGAGGCGTACCGATCAGGTTCGGGTACCTCAGGGGCGCGAGGAACTGCGCGAAGCGGTAGGACACAGGCTGTTTCCTACCGATCTCGCGCAGTTCTCCCCCAGCCTTCGGCCGGGAGGTGCCCCCACGCGCCCGTGGACAGTGCATGGCTGCCCACGCGCCCAAGACGGGCGCCGGCTAGGAGGCGTGCTCGTACTGGGCGGCCAGGGCGGCGGGCATCGGCGCGTGGCGTACGTACGTCCGCGAGAACTGACCCGTCCCGTGGGAGAGCGAGCGCAGCTCGACGGGGTAGCGGGTGAGCTCGATCTCGGGGACCTCGGCACGGACCAGGCTGAGGCCGGGCCCGCCGCGCTCGGTGCCCAGGACGTGGCCGCGGCGGGCCGACAGGTCGGTGAGCACCGCGCCCTGGTACTCGTCGGGCAGCAGCACCTGGACCTCGTCGACGGGCTCCAGCAGCCGTACCGAGCCGTGCGAGGCGGCCTCGCGCAGCGCGAGGGCGGCGGCGGTCTGGAAGGCGGCGTCGGAGGAGTCCACCGAGTGCGCCTTGCCGTCCCGCAGGGTGACCCGGACGTCGACCATCGGGTACCCGGCCAGGACGCCGTGGGCGAGCTGGGCCCGGACGCCCTTCTCGACCGAGGGGATGAAGTTGCGCGGCACCGCGCCGCCGACCACCTTGTCGACGAACTCGAAGCCGCCGCCGGGCAGCGGCTCGACCTCAAGGTCGCAGATGGCGAACTGGCCGTGGCCGCCGGACTGTTTGACGTGCCGACCGTGCCCGCTGGCGGCGGTGCCGAAGGTCTCGCGCAGCGCGACCTTGTACGGGACGGTGTCGACGTGCACGCCGTAGCGAGTGCGCAGCCGGTCCAGGACGACGGCCTGGTGGGCCTCGCCGGTGCACCACAGGACGAGTTGGTGGGTGTCGGGGTTCTGCTCGACCCGCAGGGCCGGGTCCTGGGCGGTGAGCCGGGCGAGGCTCTGCGAGAGCTTGTCCTCGTCGGCCTTGCTGTGGGCCTCGACGGCGGTCGGGAGCAGCGCCTCGGGCAGCGACCAGGGCTCGATGACCTGCTCGTCGCTGGCGAGGGTGTCGCCGGTGCGGGTGGCGCTGAGCTTGGCGAGGCAGACCAGGTCTCCGGACAGGGCGTGCGGCACCGGGCGCTGCTGCTTGCCGAACGGGGAGGTCAGCGCGGTGACGCGCTCGTCGGGGTGGCGGGCCAGGTGGAGCGTGGTGTCGGGGCGCACGGTGCCGGAGAAGACGCGGACCAGGCTGAGGCGGCCGACGTACGGGTCCTCGCTGGTGTGGACGACCTGGGCGATGACGGGGGCGTCCGGGTCGCAGGGCGGCAGTTCGTCCTGGCGCTCGGCGGGGGTGGGGAAGGCCTCGGTGATCAGGTCGAGCAGCTCGGCGGCGCCCACGGGCGGTTCCGACGGGTCGGCCGGGGGAGCGGTGGCGAGGACGGGGTGCAGGGTGCCCTGCAGGAACTCCCGGCGCAGGGCCTCGGTGAGCGAGGCCGGGTCGAGGTCCTCGCCCGCGACGTAGCGCTCCAGGAGGGTGTCGTCCTCGCCCGCGATGGCCTCGACGAGCCGTCCGCGGGCCACCTCGGCGTCGGGGAGGTCGCCGGGATCGCCGTAGGTACGGCCGGTGAGGAGTTCGAGCGAGCCGTAGAGGTGGCCGTCCTTGAGGACCGGCAGGTGCAGCGGCAGGACGGAGTCCGGGTGGCCTTCTTCGCCGAAGGCCTCCTGGCAGGCCGCCAGGGTCTCGTCCAGGCGGATGTGGGCCGCGTTCAGATGGGTCAGCGCGATGGCCGTCGGCAGCCCGGCGGCCCGGCACTCGCGCCAGACGGAGAGGGCCGTGAGGCCGATGGGCTCGGCGGCGGAGAGGACGAGGACGGCGGCCTCGGCGGCGCGCAGCCCGGCCCGGAGCTCGCCGGTGAAGTCCGCGTAGCCGGGGGTGTCGAGCAGGTTGATCTTGGTGTCGCGCCAGGCCACCGGGACCAGCGAGAGCTGGACCGAGCGCTGCTGCTGGTGCTCGATCTCCTCGTAGTCGGACACCGTGGTGCCCTCCGGGACGCTGCCGGCCCGGGTGAGCGCGCCCGCGGTCAGGGCGAGGGACTCGACGAGCGTGGTCTTCCCGGCGCCGCTGGCGCCGACCAGCACCACGTTGCGCAGCTGCGCCGGCCGGTCGACGGTGGGCGCGGGTGCGTGGGGTGTTCCCCGGTCCGCCATGGCTGTCCTCCTGCTGCTCGCGTGCTGGGGATGTCACGTCCCGTGTGCGCGGAAGTGCCCTGAGTGGTGGCCAGTTGGGCCGAATGCCGTCTCGCGGGCGTGGGGCGGTCAAGCGCACGAGCGGCGTGGATACCATTGTCCAGCCAGGCGGGCTTATCCGCTCGGTCGCCCGTCGCCCGTTGGGGTGAAGGGCGGATGCCGGTGAGATCGGGGCGGTCCGGAAGGCCATGCTCAACAAGTACGCACGTGCCTTCTTCACACGTGTCCTGACGCCGTTCGCGGCTCTGCTGCTGCGCTGGGGCGTCAGCCCGGACGCCGTGACGCTGATCGGGACGGCCGGGTCGGTCGCGGGTGCGCTGGTGTTCTTCCCCCGCGGGGAGTTCTTCTGGGGCACCATCACGATCACCCTCTTCATCTTCTCCGACCTGGTCGACGGCAACATGGCCCGCCAGGCCGGCAGCTCCAGCCGGTGGGGAGCCTTCCTGGACTCCACCCTCGACCGGGTCGCCGACGCGGCGATCTTCGGCGGGCTGGCCATGTGGTACGCCGGGACGGGCGACAACAACCTGCTCTGCGTGGCGGCCGTCTTCTGCCTGGCGAGCGGTCAGGTGGTCTCGTACACCAAGGCGCGGGCCGAGAGCCTGGGTCTGCCGTGCAAGGTCAACGGGCTGGTGGAGCGGGCCGAGCGGCTGGTGATCACCCTGGTCGCGGCCGGGGTGGCGGGGCTGCACACGTTCGGGGTGCCGTACGTGGAGTGGCTGCTCCCGGTGGCCCTCTGGGTGGTCGCGGTCGGCAGTCTGGTCACCGTGCTGCAGCGGATGCTGACGGTGCGTCGGGAGGCCTTCGAGGCCGAGCGGGCGGGGGTGGCATGAAAGAACGACTGACCGATTCGGCGTACGCGCTGGGCTGGGCGGTGCTCAAGCACCTGCCGGAGCCCGCCGCGCGGGGGCTGTTCAACCGGATCGCGGACACGGCCTGGCGCAAGCGCGGCAAGGGAGTGCTGCAGCTGGAGGCCAACCTGCGCCGGGTGCGCCCGGAGGCGGACGAGGCCGCGCTGCAGGAGCTGTCGCGGGCCGGGATGCGCTCGTACCTGCGGTACTGGATGGAGTCGTTCCGGCTGCCGACCTGGAGCAGTGCACGGCTCGCCGAGAACGTCCAGGTCAAGGGTCTGGAACAGCTCCAGGAGGCCATGGAGGCGGGGCGCGGCGCGGTGATAGCGCTGCCGCACATGGGGAACTGGGACCTGGCGGGGGCCTGGGTGGCCACGCACGTCGGCTACCCGTTCACGACGGTGGCCGAGCGGCTGAAGCCGGAGTCGCTCTTCGACCGGTTCGTGGCGTACCGCGAGGGCCTCGGCATGGAGGTGCTGCCGCTGACCGGCAGCGACGTGTCGGTGATCGGCACGCTCGCCCGGCGGCTGCGCAGCGGCCGGCTGGTCTGCCTGGTGGGGGACCGCGACCTCTCCGAGGCGGGGATACCGGTGGACTTCTTCGGCGAGGCGACCCGGATGCCGGCCGGGCCCGCCGCGCTGGCCGTGCGGACGGGTGCCGCCCTGCTGCCGGTGACGCTCTGGTACGACGGCCCGGTGATGCGGGCGGTCATCCACCCCGAGGTGCTGCCGCCCGAGGACGGCGACCAGCGGACGAAGACCGCCGCTATGGTGCAGGCGATGGCCGACGTGTGGGCCGACGGCATCCGGGAGCACCCGGAGGACTGGCACATGCTGCAGAAGCTGTGGCTGTCCGACCTGAAGGGGGCCCGGTGAAGATCGGTATCGTCTGCCCGTACGACTGGGACGTCCCCGGTGGCGTGCAGTTCCACATCCGGGACCTGGCCGAGCACCTGATCGCGCTCGGCCACGAGGTCTCCGTGCTGGCCCCGGCCGAGGACGAGTCGGCCCTGCCGCCGTACGTGGTCTCGGCCGGGCGGGCGGTGGCGGTGCCGTACAACGGCTCGGTCGCGCGGCTGAGCTTCGGGCTCCTGTCGGCGGCCCGGGTGCGGCGCTGGCTGAACGACGGGCGCTTCGACATCCTGCACGTCCACGAGCCGGCCTCACCGAGCCTGTCGATGCTGGCCGCCTGGTCGGCCTCCGGCCCGATGGTGGGCACCTTCCACACCTCCAACCCGCGCTCCCGGGCGATGATCGCGGCCTCGCCGATCCTCCAGCCGAGCCTGGAGAAGATGAGCGCCCGGATCGCGGTGAGCGAGTACGCCCGGCGCACACTGGTCGAGCACCTGGGCGGCGACGCCGTGGTGATCCCGAACGGCGTGGACGTCGGCTTCTTCGCCTCCGCCGAGCCGGACCCGCGCTGGCAGGGCGGGGCACTGGACGGCGGGCCCGGCACGATCGGCTTCATCGGCCGGATCAACGAGCCGCGCAAGGGCCTGCCGACACTGCTGGCCGCGCTGCCCAAGATCCTCGCCGAGCGGCCGGGCGTACGGCTGCTGGTCGCCGGCAAGGGCGACGAGGAGGAGGCCGTGGCCGACCTCGCGCCCGAGGTCCGGGCGCAGGTGGAGTTCCTCGGCATGGTCAGCGACCGGGACAAGGCCCGGCTGCTGCGCAGCGTGGACCTGTACGTGGCGCCCAACACCGGCGGTGAGAGCTTCGGCATCATCCTGGTCGAGGCGATGTCGGCCGGCGCCCCGGTGCTGGCCAGCGACCTGGACGCGTTCAAGCAGGTGCTGGACGGCGGCGACGCGGGCGAGCTCTTCCCGGTCGAGGACTCGGCCGCGCTGGCCGACGCGGCCCTCCGCCTGCTGGCCGACCCGGACCGGCTGAAGAAGCTCCGGGAGGCGGCCTCGCGCCACGTCCGGCGCTTCGACTGGGAGACCGTCGGCGCGGAGATCCTCTCGGTCTACGAGACGGTCACCGACGGCATGCCCCCGGTCGCGGAGGACGAGCGGCTCGGCTGGCGGGAACGCCTCGGCCTGACCCGCGACTGAGACGCTCCGCCAGCAAGTGCACCGATCAGGATTGGGCATCCCAGGGGCGCAAGGAACTGTGCGATGCGGGAGGAAACAGGCCATTGCCTTCCGATCTCGCGCAGTTCTCCCCCAGCCTTCGGCCGGGAGGTACCCCCACGCGCCCCTGTGGTTGGCCTGCTGCCTCGCCTATTGGCGGACGCCCTAACTCGACTCATCGGAGGTTCCGTTGCCACAGATCATCGTCGACCACTCGGACGGCCTCGACTTCGACCGCCGCGCCTTTGCGGGCGAGCTGCACGCGCTGATCGCCAAGACGATCGACGCCCCGGTGTCGGACTGCAAGACCAGGTTCCGCCGGATCGAGGAGTCCTTCATCGCCGACGGCGACCCGGCGCAGGCCATGGTCCATCTGCAGATCAGGATGCTCGACGGGCGCAGCACCGAGGCCAAGGCCGGGCTGAGCGAGCAGGCCCTGGCCCTGCTGCAGGAACACGTGACGGGCGACCGGCTCCACCTCGCGGTCGAGATCGTGGACATGGACCGGGCGACCTACCGCAAGACGTACTCCGCGGCCGGGTAGCGTAGCGCCCCGTGACTACCTGGATCTGGGCCGCTGCGGCGGTCGTGCTGTTCGCCGTGTACCTGAGCTGGACGGCAGGGCGGTTGGACCGGCTGCACGCCCGGATCGACGCGGCACGGGCCTCGCTGGACGCACAGCTGGTCCGGCGGGCCTCCGTCGCGCTGGAGCTCGCCACCTCGTCCCTGCTGGACCCGGCCACCTCGATCCTGCTCTACGAGGCCTCGCACGCCGCACGTCAGGCCGAGGACGAGCACCGCGAGGTGGCCGAGAGTCAGCTGAGCCTCGCCCTGCGGGCGGTCTTCGCCGAGCCCGAGCAGGTGGCCGCCCTGATGGCAGCGCCGGGCGGCGAGGAGGCTGTGAAGGATCTCACGGCGGCCGTGCGGCGGGTCCCGATGGCGCGGCGGTTCCACAACGACGCGGTACGGGCGGCGCGCGCGGTCCGTGAGCACCGTCTGGTGCGCTACTTCCGGCTGGCCGGCCGGGCGCCGTTCCCGCTCGCCTTCGAGATGGACGACGAGCCTCCGGTGGCACTCACGCCGCACGGGGCACCCGCGTAGCCGCGCCGGAGCACCCGGGTAGCCCGGTTCCAGCCTGTTTGTCGTATCCCATTGGCCGGGATGGACTTGATGGCGCATCGGTAAGGGGTGTTTCGGGCCTACGATAGGGCGATAGCACTGGTTCATCTTCGAGTGAGGTCTCACGTGTCCACCACCCCCACCACCGCAGACCAGCCGCAGATCGGCACCGCCCGCGTCAAGCGCGGCATGGCCGAGCAGCTCAAGGGCGGTGTGATCATGGATGTGGTCAACGCCGAGCAGGCGAAGATCGCCGAGGACGCCGGTGCGGTGGCCGTCATGGCGCTTGAGCGCGTGCCGGCCGACATCCGCAAGGACGGCGGCGTCGCGCGGATGTCCGACCCCGACATGATCGACGGCATCATCAACGCCGTCTCCATCCCGGTGATGGCCAAGTCCCGCATCGGCCACTTCGTCGAGGCCCAGGTCCTGCAGGCGCTGGGCGTGGACTACATCGACGAGTCCGAGGTGCTGACCCCGGCCGACGAGGTCAACCACTCCGACAAGTGGGCCTTCACCACCCCCTTCGTCTGTGGCGCCACCAACCTGGGCGAGGCCCTGCGCCGCATCGCCGAGGGCGCGGCCATGATCCGCTCCAAGGGCGAGGCCGGCACCGGCAACGTGGTCGAGGCCGTCCGCCACATGCGCCAGATCAACGGCGACATCCGCCGCCTGGCCACCCTCGACGAGAACGAGCTGTACGTCGCGGCCAAGAACCTGCAGGCCCCGTACGAGCTGGTCAAGGAGGTCGCGCAGCTGGGCAAGCTCCCGGTCGTGCTGTTCTCCGCCGGTGGTGTGGCCACCCCGGCCGACGCCGCCCTGATGATGCAGCTCGGCGCCGAGGGCGTCTTCGTCGGCTCCGGCATCTTCAAGTCGGGCGACCCGGCCAAGCGTGCCGCCGCCGTCGTGAAGGCCACCACCTTCTACGACGACCCGAAGGTCATCGCGGACGTCTCCCGCGGCCTGGGCGAGGCCATGGTCGGCATCAACTGCGACACCCTGCCGGAGACCGAGCGCTACGCCAACCGCGGCTGGTAATCACTGCGTCTTGCCGGCCCGCCGCGCAGCTTTCTGGCGCGGCGGGCCGTCGCACGTATCCGTACTGACTTGAAGAGGTAGCAACCGTGAGCACCCCCGTTGTCGGCGTCCTGGCCCTGCAGGGCGACGTCCGCGAGCACCTGATCGCGCTCGCCGAGGCCGACGCGCTCGCCCGTCCGGTGCGCCGCGCCGAGGAGCTGGCCGAGGTCGACGCCCTGGTGATCCCCGGCGGGGAGTCCACCACGATGTCCAAGCTGGCGCTGGCCTTCGGGCTGATGGCGCCGCTGCGCGAGCGGGTCGCCGCGGGGATGCCGGTGTACGGCTCCTGCGCGGGCATGATCATGCTGGCGGACAAGATCCTCGACGGCCGGGACGACCAGGAGACGGTCGGCGGCATCGACATGACGGTGCGCCGCAACGCCTTCGGGCGGCAGAACGAGTCCTTCGAGTCCGCCATCGCCTTCCAGGGCCTGGCCGGCGACCCGGTGCACGGCGTGTTCATCCGCGCCCCCTGGGTGGAGGCGGTCGGCGAGGGCGTCGAGGTGCTGGCCGAGCTGCCCGCCGCCGACGGCCCGGAGAGCCGGATCGTGGCGGTTCGCCAGGGCAACCTGCTGGCGACCTCGTTCCACCCCGAGCTGACGGGCGATCACCGCGTCCACGCGTACTTCGTGTCCATGGTGGAGAACGCCGCGCGCTGACGCAGTGCCCGGTGCCGGTGGCGACACCGGTAAGATCTCTCCTGTTCATTTCCCTTTGGCGACGTAAAGGAGCTGGTGATGTCCGGCCACTCTAAGTGGGCTACCACCAAGCACAAGAAGGCCGTGATCGACGCCAAGCGCGGCAAGCTCTTCGCCAAGATGATCAAGAACATCGAGGTGGCGGCGCGCACCGGTGGCGGCGACCCGGCCGGCAACCCGACGCTGTACGACGCCATCCAGAAGGCCAAGAAGAGCTCGGTCCCGATCGACAACATCAACCGCGCCGTCAAGCGCGGTTCGGGTGCGGAGGCCGGCGGGGCCGACTACTCGACGATCATGTACGAGGGCTACGGCCCGAACGGCGTCGCGGTGCTCATCGAGTGCCTCACCGACAACCGCAACCGTGCCGCCTCCGACGTGCGCGTCGCGATGACCCGCAACGGCGGCAACATGGCCGATCCGGGTTCGGTGTCGTACATGTTCACCCGCAAGGGCGTCGTGATCGTCCCCAAGGCGGACGGTGTCGACGAGGACAAGGTGTTCGAGGTCGTCCTCGACGCCGGTGCCGAGGAGGTCAACGACCTCGGTGAGTCCTACGAGGTCATCAGCGCGGCCACCGACATGGTCGGCGTCCGGACCGCCCTGGTCGACGCGGGCATCGACTACGACTCGGCCGACGCCAACTTCGTGCCGAGCGTGCAGGTCGAGCTGGACGTCGACGGCGCCCGCAAGATCTTCAAGCTGATCGACGCGCTCGAGGACAGCGACGACGTGCAGAACGTCTTCGCCAACTTCGACATCAGCGACGAGGTCGGTGCTCAGCTCGACGCCGAGTGAGCCCACGCACCTGTCCGGCCCGGTGGTCCTCCAGGACCGCCGGGCCGGTGTCTTTCGTCCGGTTGTCCGACCCGACCGGTAGCCTTCGCAGGTCGCTCGCCACGAGCCGAAGGGCGCGCCGGTGCCGAAAGCGACGAGCGACAAGCGACGAAGGAGCGCCGGAGCGAGGAGTGTCGGCATCGGGTCAGAGCGCCCGGAGGCGAGTGGCGGGTCACAGAGAGGTGGGGTTGCAAGGTGCGGGTACTGGGTGTGGACCCTGGGCTGACCAGGTGCGGCGTCGGGGTGGTCGACGGCGCGCCGGGCCGTCCGCTGCGGATGGCCGGGGTCGGCGTGGTCCGCACACCCGCCGATGACGACGTCCCGCGACGCCTGCTGGCGATAGAAGCCGGCCTGGAGGAGTGGATCGACACCCACCGGCCGGACACCGTCGCCATCGAGCGGGTCTTCGCCCAGCACAACGTCCGGACGGTGATGGGGACGGCCCAGGCCAGCGCGGTGGCGATGCTCTGCGCTGCCCGGCGCGGCATCCCCGTCATCCTGCACACCCCCAGCGAGGTCAAGGCCGCCGTCACCGGCTCGGGCCGGGCCGACAAGGCCCAGGTCACCGCCATGGTCACCAGACTGCTGCGGCTCGACGCACCGCCCAAACCGGCCGACGCGGCCGACGCCCTGGCCCTCGCCATCTGCCACATCTGGCGCGGCAGCGCCACCGACAGGATCGCCGCAGCAGTGGCCAGAACGCGCAAGGAGTACCGCCCGTGATCGCCTTCGTCCAGGGCCCGGTCGCCGCCGTCACACCGGGCAGCGCGGTCGTCGAGGTGGGCGGCGTCGGCATGCTGGTCAAGTGCACGCCCAGGACGCTCGCCGAGCTGAGGATCGGTCAGCACACCAGGCTCACCACCTCGCTGATCGTCAAGGAGGACTCGCTCACCCTCTACGGCTTCACCGACGAGGACGAGCGCGCCACCTTCGAGATCCTGCTCACCGCGAGCGGCGTGGCCGCCACCATGGCCCTCGCCATGCTCGGCGTCTTCACCCCCGACGAGCTGCGCCGCGTGGTCGCCCAGGGCGATGCCAAGTCCCTGACGGCCGTGCCCAGGATCGGCCCGAAGCTCGCGCAGAAGCTGCTGCTCGAGTACAAGGACAAGCTCGGCGCCCCGCACGGCAGCGTGCCCGCCCAGAAGCCGATCGCCGCAGGCCCCGCGCCCTGGCAGGACCAGCTGCAGGCCGCCCTGGTCGGGCTCGGCTACGCCCCGCGCGAGGCCGACGAGGCCGTCACCGCCGTCACCCCCGAGGCCGAGGAGCAGGCCGTCACCGACGTCGGCGCGCTGCTCAAGGCCGCCCTGCGTACCCTCAACCGCACCCGCTAAGCACCGACGAGCCCCCAGGAGCCAGCCCCGATGAGCCCGTACGACTCCGATCCCGCCGACCGCCTCGTCACGGCGGCCGCCGACGGCGAGGACCAGGCGGTCGAGGCGGCGCTGCGCCCCAAGCTGCTGGACGAGTTCATCGGGCAGGAGCGCGTCCGCGAGCAGCTCTCACTGGTCCTCCAGGCGGCCCGCAAGCGCGGTGCCACGCCCGACCACGTACTGCTCAGCGGTCCGCCCGGGCTGGGCAAGACGACCCTCTCCATGATCATCGCGGCCGAGATGAACGCCCCGATCCGGATCACCTCGGGCCCGGCCATCCAGCACGCCGGCGACCTCGCGGCGATCCTCTCCTCGCTCACCGAGGGAGAGGTGCTCTTCCTCGACGAGATCCACCGGATGTCCCGGCCCGCCGAGGAGATGCTCTACATGGCGATGGAGGACTTCCGGGTCGACGTGATCGTCGGCAAGGGCCCCGGTGCCACCGCCATCCCGCTGGAGCTGCCGCCGTTCACGCTGGTCGGTGCCACCACCCGGGCCGGGCTGCTGCCCCCGCCGCTGCGCGACCGCTTCGGCTTCACCGGGCACATGGAGTTCTACGCCCCCGCCGAGCTCGAGCGCGTCGTGCACCGCTCCGCCTCCCTGCTGGACGTCGAGATCGACCCGGCCGGCGCCGGCGAGATCGCCGGCCGCTCCCGGGGCACGCCGCGTATCGCCAACCGTCTGCTGCGCCGGGTCCGCGACTACGCCCAGGTCAGGCACGACGGCGTGGTCACCCGGGAGATCGCCGCGCAGGCGCTGAAGGTGTACGAGGTCGACGCCCGTGGCCTCGACCGGCTGGACCGGGCGGTGCTCGACGCCCTGCTGCGCCTCTTCGGCGGAGGCCCGGTGGGCCTGTCGACGCTGGCCGTCGCGGTGGGGGAGGAGGCCGAGACCGTCGAGGAGGTCGCGGAGCCCTTCCTGGTCCGCGAGGGCCTGCTCGCCCGTACGCCGCGCGGCCGGATCGCCACCGCGGCCGCCTGGCAGCACCTCGGTCTCACCCCGCCGGTCCAGCCCGTGCGCGGTGCGGTGCCCGCCCAGCCCGATCTGTTCGGAGGGGCGGCGGGCTCCTGAGGAAACTGTGCAGGCAGAGGGTCGCCACTTTCGGCGGCAGACTGGCATGCTTGGCGTTGTCCGATCAGTGCGGGTCCCCTAGACTCCGCCGGACCGCCCCTCTCACCTGACGGGCCGACGACCACCACTGGCCGCCCGCCCGGGCGGCCCGTAAAGGACCCTGCTGCTGTGTTTAACCTCCTTCTTCCCCTCATCATGATCGCCGTGCTCTTCATGCTGTTCCGGTCGAACAAGAAGCGACAGGAGCAGGCCACGCAGATGCGCTCGGCGATGGAGCCCGGCTCCGGGGTGCGCACCATCGGCGGTATGTACGCGCTGGTGAAGTCGGTCAACGAGGAGACCGTCGAGCTGGAGATCGCGCCGGGTGTGGTCACGCACTACACCAAGAGCGCCATCGCCGCCGTCCTCGACCCGCAGGAGTACGACGCGATCATCAACGGGCGCCCGGACGAGCCCGAGCTGTCCGAGCTCGACGCCGTGGAGGACGAGCCGGCCGTCGAGCAGCCGCTCAGCCTGGACAAGGCGGGCTCCGACAAGAAGGACGTGTCGGACAACGGCGGTACCGACGGCGAGGCTCCCGCGAGCAAGTAGTACGGTCGGGCACACCCGGCCGAGCGGCACTCAGCCGCAAGCCCACAGGACCTCAGGGCCGCCGCGCGTTCTTCGCCCCTGTCCCGCCACAAGCCGGACAGGGGTCCGGCGGGCGGTGGCATGGACAGGGAGAAACGAGCAAGGTGGCAACACCCAAGTCGCGCCCGCGCGACGGTTACCCGGGACGGGCGCTGGCCCTCATCCTGGTGGTCACCGTCGGACTGGTCGCCCTCATGTTCGGGACGGGCCACACCACGCCGCGTCTCGGGATCGACCTCGCCGGTGGCACCAGCATCACGCTGACCGCCAAGTCGGATGACCCCAAGGCCATCAACAAGGCCAACATGGACACCGCGGTCGCGATCATCCAGAAGCGTGTCAACGGCATGGGCGTCTCCGAGGCGGAGGTGCAGACCCAGGGCAACAACACCATCATCGTCAACATCCCCAACGGCGGTGACCGGCAGGCCGCGATCGACCAGGTCGGCACGACTGCCAAGCTCTACTTCCGTCCGGTGCTGGCCCTCGCCCCCACGGGCGTGAAGGCCACCACCCCGTCGGCCAGCCCCAGCAGCTCCGCGGGCTCCGGCGCCTCGCCGTCGGCGAGCGCCACCGGTGGCGCCTCCGCCACCCCGAGCAGCAGCGCCAGCAAGGCCGGCCGCGCCGTCACCGACGCCCTCAAGGCCGACCCGACGGCCTCCGCGAGCGCCTCCACCGCGCCGAGCGGCTCGGCCGCCCCGAGCGCCGCCCCGAGTGCCGCCGCCACGCCGACCACCCCCGCCGACATCTCGGCCGCGCTCACCCAGGGCACCGTCCCGGCCGAGCTGCAGCAGCAGTTCGCCGCACTGGACTGCTCGGACCAGACCAAGCGCCTGGACTACCAGACCGACGCCGCCAAGAACACCGTGGCCTGCAGCTACGACGGTGAGCAGGGCATCTGGTACAAGTTCGCGCTCGGCCCGGTGGCAGTCCAGGGCTCGGACGTCTCCAAGGCCCAGGCCATCATCGACACCCAGCGCGGTGCCGGCTGGCAGGTCGACCTGTCCTTCGACGACACCGGCTCCAAGGCCTTCGCCGCCACCACCGGCAAGCTCGCCACCCAGGCCTCCCCGGCCAACCAGTTCGCCATCGTCCTGGACGGCAAGGTGGTCTCCCACCCCTACGTCAGCCAGTCGATCACCGGCGGCTCGGCGACCATCTCCGGCAGCTTCTCGCAGACCGAGGCCAAGGGCCTCGCGAACGTGCTGAGCTACGGCGCCCTGCCGCTCACCTTCGAGCAGAGCGACGTCAGCACGGTCTCCGCGCAGCTCGGTGGCGACCAGCTGCAGGCCGGCCTGATCGCGGGTGCGATCGGCCTCCTCCTGGTGGTCATCTACTCGCTGGTCTACTACCGCGGCCTCGGCCTGGTCTCGATCGCCGGTCTGATCGTCTCGGCGGCCCTCACCTACGCCATCATGTGCCTGCTCGGCGCGGGCATCGGCTTCGCGCTGAACCTCCCGGCCGTCTGCGGTGCGATCGTCGCGATCGGTATCACCGCCGACTCGTTCATCGTGTACTTCGAGCGCATCCGCGACGAGGTCCGCGAAGGCGCCCCGCTGCGCCCGGCCGTCCAGCGCGCCTGGCCGCGCGCCCGCCGCACCATCCTGGTCTCGGACTTCGTGTCCTTCCTCTGTGCCGCGGTGCTCTACCTGGTCTCGGTCGGCAAGGTGCAGGGCTTCGCCTTCACCCTCGGCCTGACCACGCTGCTCGACATCGTGGTGATCTTCCTGTTCACCAAGCCGCTGATCACGCTGCTGGCCCGCCGCAAGTTCTTCGCGGACGGCCACAAGTGGTCCGGCCTGGACCCGGAGCGACTGGGCGCCCGCCCGCCGATCCGCGGCAGCCGTCGCCGCACCCCCGCCACTGCTGCCGCGAAGGAGGCCTGACGCCATGTCACGCTTCGGCAATCTCGGCCACCGTCTCTACCAGGGCGAGGTCAGCTTCGACTTCGTCGGCCGGCGCAAGCTCTGGTACAGCATCTCCGGCGCGATCGTGCTGCTCGCGGCGATCGGCCTGGCGATGGGCCTGCACCTGGGCATCGAGTTCAAGGGCGGCTCGGTCTACACCGTCACCAAGCCCGGTCTGACGGTCTCCCAGGCACAGGACTCCGCCAACAAGATCACCCACGACTCCACCGCCCTGGTCCAGAAGACCGACAAGGGCGCGATCAAGATCCAGGTCAGCTCCGAGGACAAGATCCCCGCGAGCACCTTCATCCAGGAGCTCTCGACCGACCTGAAGGTCCCGGCCAACCAGATCAACGCCCAGGTGGTCGGCCCCAGCTGGGGCCATGAGATCTCCCAGAAGGCGCTGCTCGGCCTGGTCATCTTCATGGTCCTGGTGACGGTCTACCTGGCCATCGCCTTCGAGTGGCGAATGGCGGTCGCCGCCCTGGTGGCGCTGATCCACGACCTCCTGATCACCATCGGCGTCTACGCCCTGGTCGGCTTCGAGGTCACCCCGGGTACCGTGATCGGCTTCCTGACCATCCTCGGCTACTCGCTCTACGACACGGTCGTCGTCTTCGACACCGTGAAGGAGAACACCCGGGGCATCACCAAGCAGAACAAGCGCACCTACAGCGAGGCCGCCAACGCGGGCCTCAACCAGACCCTGGTGCGGTCCATCAACACCACGGTCGTGGCGCTGCTGCCGGTCGCCGCACTGCTGTTCATCGGCGGCGGCCTGCTCGGCGCCGGCACCCTGAACGACATCTCGCTCGCGCTCTTCATCGGCCTCACGGCCGGCGCGTACTCCTCGATCTGCGTGGCCACGCCGCTGTTCGCGCAGCTCAAGGAGCAGCAGCCGGAGATGAAGGCGCTGGCCAAGCGGGTCGCGCAGCGCCGTGCGGCCGAGGCCAAGGCTGCGGCCGAGGCCCCTCAGGACGCCGAGGCCGACGGCGGGGACGACGACCTCCCTGCGGGTATGGTCGGACAGCGCAACCAGCCCGTCAGCCGGTCCCGTTCCAAGGGCCGTCCGTCGGGCAAGCACTGACCACCCACACCCGAAGGAACCCCTCGTGACCTCCGCCGACCCCGCCCTGGCCGAGCTGCTGAACAGCAGGATCCGCGACGTCCCGGACTACCCGAAGCCGGGTGTCCTGTTCAAGGACATCGCCCCGCTGCTCGCCGACGCCGAGGCTTTCGGGGCACTCACCCGGGCCCTGGCGGACCGGGCGAAGGCGCTCGGCGCCACCAAGGTGGTCGGTCTGGAGGCACGGGGGTTCGTCCTGGCGGCACCGGCGGCGTTCGCGGCCGGGCTCGGCTTCGTGCCGATCCGCAAGGAGGGCAAGCTGCCGGGCGAGGTGCACCGGCAGTCGTACGACCTCGAGTACGGCTCTGCCACGCTGGAGGTGCAGTGCGACGCCTTCACCCCGGGTGAGCGGGTCCTGGTGGTCGACGACGTGCTGGCCACCGGCGGCACCATCGGCGCCTCGCTGGACCTGGTCCGCCGGGCCGGCGCGGAGCTCGCCGGGGTGGTCGTTCTGATGGAGCTGGGATTCCTCACCGGCCGGGAGCGGCTGGCCGAGCACCTGGACGGCGCTCCGCTGGAGACGCTGGTCCTGGTCTGATCCGGTAGCTCTTCCGGGGCGCGGGGCTCTGTTCCGAACAGAGCCCCGCGCCCCTGTCCGTCCCCCTTGGGCCGACCGGTCGCGCTGAGAGGGCCGCGGGCTCGGTACCATGAAGATTCATCCCTTCCCCGTTGTGCGAGGGGAAGGCACCGTGCCCCGAGGAGTGTCCTTGCCCGACGAGGTTGTGCCCACGGCCGAGGCCGCCACCCCCGACAGCCGGCCGACGCCCTCGGGGGCCACTCCGGTACGTCCCGGTCCGCCGCCCTCAGCGCCTCGTCCCTCCTCCTCCGGTGGCATGCGCGCGCGGCTCGCGCGGCTCGGCGGCCAGCGCAGCACCATGGTCAACCCGGTGCTGGAGCCGTTGTTCCGCACCATCCGGGCCCAGGATCCGAAGGCCGACCCCGCACTGCTGCGCGACATCGAGCGGGCGTACGCGGTCGCCGAGAAGTGGCACCGCGGCCAGAAGCGCAAGAGCGGTGACCCGTACATCACCCACCCGCTGGCCGTGGCCACCATCCTGGCCGAGCTGGGGATGGACGCCCCGACCCTGATGGCCGGGCTGCTGCACGACACCGTCGAGGACACCGACTACGGCCTGGAGACCCTGCGCCGGGACTTCGGCGACTCGGTGGCCCTGCTGGTCGACGGCGTGACCAAGCTGGACCGGGTCAAGTTCGGCGAGGCCGCGCAGGCCGAGACCGTCCGCAAGATGGTCGTGGCGATGGCCAAGGACCCGCGCGTCCTGGTGATCAAGCTGGCCGACCGCCTGCACAACATGCGCACCATGCGCTACCTCAAGCGGGAGAAGCAGGAGAAGAAGGCCCGCGAGACGCTCGAGATCTACGCCCCGCTGGCGCACCGGCTGGGCATGAACACCATCAAGTGGGAGCTGGAGGACCTCGCCTTCGCGATCCTCTACCCCAAGATGTACGACGAGATCGTCCGCCTGGTCGCCGAGCGCGCGCCCAAGCGGGACGAGTACCTGGCGACCGTCATCGACCAGGTGCAGGGCGACCTGCGCGGCGCGCGGATCACCGCCTCCGTGACCGGCCGGCCGAAGCACTACTACTCCGTCTACCAGAAGATGATCGTGCGGGGCCGCGACTTCGCCGAGATCTACGACCTGGTGGGCATAAGGGTCCTGGTCGACACCGTCCGCGACTGCTACGCGGCGCTGGGCACCATCCACGCGCGGTGGAACCCGGTGCCGGGGCGGTTCAAGGACTACATCGCCATGCCCAAGTTCAACATGTACCAGTCGCTGCACACGACGGTGATCGGCCCCGGCGGCAAGCCGGTCGAGCTGCAGATCCGCACCTTCGACATGCACCGCCGCGCCGAGTACGGCATCGCTGCCCACTGGAAGTACAAGCAGCGCGCGGTGGCCGGCGCCTCCAAGGTCCGCAGTGACACGCCCTCGCACGTCCGCAAGGACGACAAGGCCGGTGCGGTCAACGAGATGGCCTGGCTGCGGCAGCTGCTGGACTGGCAGAAGGAGACCGAGGACCCGAGCGAGTTCCTAGAGTCGCTGCGCTTCGACCTCTCCACCAACGAGGTCTTCGTCTTCACGCCCAAGGGCGACGTCATAGCGCTCCCGGCGGGCGCCACCCCGGTCGACTTCGCCTTCGCGGTGCACACCGAGGTCGGGTACCGCTGCATCGGCGCCCGGGTCAACGGCCGGCTGGTACCGCTCGAGTCGACGCTGGAGAACGGCGACGCCGTCGAGGTGTTCACCTCCAAGGCGGAGAACGCGGGACCGTCCCGCGACTGGCTGGGCTTCGTCAAGTCCCCGCGAGCCCGCAACAAGATCAAGGCGTGGTTCTCCAAGGAGCGCCGCGAGGAGGCGATCGAGCACGGCAAGGAGGCCATCGCCCGGGCGATGCGCAAGCAGGGCCTGCCGATCCAGCGCATCCTCACCGGCGACTCGCTGGTCACCCTGGCGCACGAGATGCGCTACCCGGACATCTCGTCCCTGTACGCGGCGATCGGCGAGGGCCATGTCGCCGCGGCGAACATCGTCCAGAAGCTGGTGCAGGCGCTCGGCGGCGAGGAGGGGGCCACCGACGACCTCGCCGAGACGGCCACCCCGACCCACCAGGGCCGGGCGGCCAGGCGCCGGGCGAAGGGCGATCCGGGTGTGATCGTCAAGGGCGTGGACGACGTCTGGGTCAAGCTCTCCCGCTGCTGCACCCCGGTGCCGGGCGATCCGATCGTCGGTTTCGTGACCCGCGGCAACGGCGTGTCCATCCACCGCGCGGACTGCGTCAACGTGGAGTCGCTGACCCAGCAGCCCGAGCGGATGATCGAGGTCGAGTGGGCGGCCACCCAGTCCTCGGTCTTCCTGGTGGCCATCCAGGTCGAGGCGCTGGACCGCTCGCGCCTGCTCTCGGACGTCACCCGGGTGCTCTCCGACCAGCACGTCAACATCCTGTCGGCGGCGGTGCAGACCTCGCGCGACCGGGTGGCGATGAGCCGCTTCACCTTCGAGATGGGCGATCCGAAGCACCTCGGCCACGTGCTCAAGGCGGTCCGCGGTGTTGAGGGCGTCTACGACGTCTACCGGGTGACCTCGGCGCGAAAGTAGCCAGTAGGCAACGGGGTAACCACCAGGGGCGCGGGGAAACTGCGCGAAGCGGGGGCTGCAGGCCGCTGCCTCCCGGTCTCGCGCAGTTCCCCGCGCCCATGTGGTCGCCCGAGTGCCTCTGAGTGACCAGGCGCTGAAAAGCCCCCCACCGCCGAGGCGGTGGGGGGCTTTCGGGGCTGAGGCCGACGGGATCAGCCGCTGAACTCCTCGAGGCTCTTCAGGGCCTGGTCCAGAAGGGCCTGACGGCCCGCCAGCTCGGCCTCCAGCTTGGCGACCTTGCTAGCGTTGCCGGCGGCACGGGCCTTGTCCAGCTCGCCCTGGAGCTTGTCCACGGCGGACTGCAGCAGGCCGGTCATGCCGGCCGCACGGGCCTTGGCCTCCGGGTTGGAGCGCTTCCACTCGGCGTCCTCCGCCTCGCGGATGGCCCGCTCGACGGTGTTCAGCCGGGCGTCCAGCCGGGGCCGGGCGTCGCGCGGCACGTGGCCGATCGCCTCCCAGCGCTCGCTGATGTCGCGCAGCGCGGCCTTGGCGGCCTTGAGGTCGGTGATCGGAAGGATCGCCTCCGCCTCGACCAGCAGGGCCTCCTTGAGCTTCTGGTTCTCGGTCTGCTCGGCGTCCCGCTCGCTGAACGCGGCGGAGCGGGCCTGGAAGAAGACGTCCTGCGCGCCCCGGAACCGGGCCCACAGCTCCTCCTCCGCGTCCCGCTGGGCGCGGCCGGCGGCCTTCCACTGCGTCATCAGGTCGCGGTAGCGGGCGGCGGTGTCGCCCCACTCGGTGGAGCTGGAGAGCGACTCCGCCTCGGCGACCAGCTTCTCCTTGGCCTCGCGGGCGTGGTCGCGCTCGGCGTCCAGGGTCGCGAAGTGCGCCTTGCGGTGCTTGGAGAACACCGAGCGGGCGTGCGAGAAGCGGTGCCAGAGCTCGTCGTCGCTCTTGCGGTCCAGTCGGGGCAGGCCCTTCCAGATGTCCACCAGCGCGCGCAGCCGGTCACCGGCCTCCCGCCACTGGGTGGACTCGGCGAGCTGCTCGGCCTCGGCGACCAGCTTCTCCTTGGCGGTGCGGGTCTCGTCCTGGGCCTTGGCGCGGGCTGCCCGGCGCTCGACCTGACGGGACTCGATCTCGGAGCTCAGCGTGTCGAGACGCTTGGCGAGGGCGTCCAGGTCGCCGACCGCGTGCGCCTCGACGACCTGCGCGCGCAGGTGGTCGAGCGCGGTCTGGGCGTCCTTGGCGGCCAGGTCGGTCTTGCGGACGCGGTGCTCCAGCAGGCCGATCTCGGCCACCAGACCCTCGTACTTGCGCTCGAAGTAGGCGAGGGCCTCCTCGGGGGAGCCTGCCTGCCAGGAGCCGACGACGCGTTCGCCCTCGGCAGTCCTGACGTAGACGGTCCCCTGCTCGTCGACACGGCCCCACGGGTCGCTGCTCACAGCGCCTCCTCCACATGACGTCGCGCCCACGGACCCGCGGTGCGCGTTCGTCGTCCACAGTTGATGTGCGGCGGACCGATGGAGTCCGCCGTCCGAGCCGTCGAGTCAATGCCGAGGGTGACGGCCGACGGTCAGGGCACCCTATACAACAGCAAGATAGGCGACCAGCGTCGGTGCTGTCCGCATCCGGGCCGGGCGGATTCGCGCGGCGCTGCGGCCGGGCCGGTGGGACCTGCCAGGGCCGCAGCGCCGTACGGGATCAACTCTTGACGGTGGCAACCGAGTTGAGGACGACGCCGGCGTTGGGCGCGCCGTCGCCGCCGCCACCCTGGACACCGCCGCCGGCGATGTTCTGGAGGACGTCCAGACCGCCGGTGATCTTGCCGAACGGGGTGTAGTTCGGGGGCAGCTGGGTGTCCTTGTAGACCAGGAAGAACTGGCTGCCGTTGGTGCCCGCACCGGCGTTCGCCATGGCGACGGTGCCCGCCGGGTAGGTGGCACCCGTCAGGTTCTCGTCCGCGAACTGGTAGCCGGGGCCGCCGGAGCCGGTACCCGTCGGGTCGCCGCACTGCAGGACGTAGATGCCCTCGGTGGTCAGGCGGTGGCACTTCACGTGGTCGAAGTACTTCTCACCCGAGAGGAAGGCGAAGGAGTTGACGGTGTGCGGCGCCTTGGCGGCGTCCAGCTCGATCGTCACCTTGCCGCAGCTGGTGTCCAGCGTCGCGGTGTACTGGGCCTTGGCGTCGACCGTCATGGCCGGCTCGGCCTTCCACTGCTTGCCGTTCGGCTGGCCGGCGGCGGGCGCGCTGCAGCCCTTCACCGGCGTGACGGCCGCCGACGGGGTGGGCGCGGCCTGGGGGCTGTTCTTGGACTTGTCCTCGGAATCGAAGGCTCCGCCCGCGCCCGCCCACGCGCCACCGGCTGCAAGGACGACGACGGCCAGTGAGCCGCCGATGATGACGTTACGGCGCCTGGCCTTCTTCTGGGCCTCGGCCCGGCGCTGCATCTGCCGCTCGTACTTCTCGCGGGCGAGCTGCCGCCGCCGCTGTTCAGTCGTGCCCACCGGCAGTGTCTCCTACGTTGTGCGCTGGACGTCTGGGAATGCTGATGCGGATCATCGCACCCGCTGGCGGCCAAGTGTAGGGACCTCGCGTGTAAGTACGAGATCAGCCGTGAAAGTCGGAGGTCACGATTTCACCGGTCCGGGTGGCGGCGGACTCGCCCGTATCTGGTTCGCTACCGGTGCCGTACCGCCGGTAGGCTGCGGGGAGACCTGAATTTCCGCCATCGATCGCCTAGAGGATTCGCGTGTTCATCGCCGGATTTCCCGCCGGAGCCTGGGGCACCAACTGCTACCTGGTCGCACCGGCTGCCGGTGAGGAGTGCGTGATCGTCGATCCGGGGCACGAGGCGACGCAGGGGGTCGAGGACCTGATCCGCGAGCACCGGTTGAAGCCGGTCGCGGTGGTCCTCACGCACGGGCACATCGACCACATCGCCTCGGTCATGCCGGTCTGCGGTGCGCAGGGCGTCCCGGCCTGGATCCACCCCGAGGACCGCTACATGATGTCCGACCCCGAGCGGGCACTCGGCCGCTCGCTCGGACAGCAGCTCATGGGCTCCCTCACCGTCGGCGAGCCGGACGACGTCCGGGAGTTGAAGGACGGCAGCGTGCTGGAGCTGGCCGGGCTCGAGCTCACCGTCGACCATGCGCCCGGCCATACCAAGGGGTCGGTGACCTTCAGGACGCCTTCGAGCAACGACATCCCACCGGTGCTGTTCTCGGGCGACCTGCTCTTCGCCGGCTCCATCGGGCGTACGGACCTCCCGGGCGGTGACAGCAAGGCGATCATGCAGTCGCTGGCCCGCGTGTGCCTGCCCCTCGACGACGCCACCGTGGTCCTCTCCGGCCACGGCGGACAGACCACCATCGGCCGTGAGCGCGCCACCAACCCCTACCTCATGCAGGCGGCGGGAGCGCTCGGCGCTCCGGCCGCCCCGCGACGAGGAATGTGACGGATAGAGAAGTTGAGCATCTTCACCGCCCCCAAGGGCACCTACGACCTGCTGCCGCCGAGCTCCGCGACCTTCCTGGCGATCCGCGAGCGCCTGGCCGCGCCGCTGCGCCGGGCCGGCTACGGCTACATCGAGACGCCGGTCTTCGAGGACATCAAGCTCTTCTCCCGAGGTGTCGGCGAGTCCACCGACATCGTCACCAAGGAGATGTTCTCCCTCACCAAGCGCGGCAAGGAGGACCTCGCGCTGCGCCCCGAGGGCACCGCCTCTGTGGTCCGCGCCGCGCTCCAGGCCAACCTGCACAAGCTCGGCAACCTGCCGGTCAAGCTCTGGTACTCGGGCTCGTTCTACCGCTACGAGCGCCCGCAGGCCGGCCGCTACCGCCAGTTCGCCCAGGTCGGCGCCGAGGCGATCGGCGCCGAGGACCCGGCGCTGGACGCCGAGCTGATCATCCTGGCCGATGACGCCTTCCGCTCCCTGGGCCTCAGCAACTACACCCTGCTCATCAACAGCCTCGGCGACAAGCAGTGCCGCCCGGTCTACCGCGCCGCCCTGCAGGAGTTCCTCACCGGCCTGGTGCTGGACGAGGACACCCGCCGCCGCGCCGAGATCAACCCGCTGCGCGTCCTGGACGACAAGCGCGAGAACGTCCAGGTCCAGCTCACCGACGCCCCGCGGCTGCGCGACTACCTCTGCGAGGACTGCAAGGCGTACGACGAGCAGGTCCGCGACCTGCTCACGGCCGCCGGCGTGGCCTTCACGGACGACCCCAAGCTGGTGCGCGGGCTGGACTACTACACCCGCACCACCTTCGAGTTCGTGCACAACGGCCTCGGCGCCCAGTCCGCCATCGGCGGCGGCGGCCGCTACGACGGCCTCTCCGAGATGCTCGGCGGCCCCGCCCTGCCGTCCGTCGGCTGGGGCCTCGGCGTCGACCGCACCTACCTCGCCATGGAGGCCGAGGGCATCGTCCTCGACCTGCCCGCGACCACCTCGGTCTACGCGGTGGCGCTCGGCGAGGAGGCCAAGAACGTCCTGTTCGCGAAGGTGATCGAGCTGCGCCGGGCCGGCGTCGCCACCGACCTCGCCTTCGGCGTCAAGGGCATCAAGAACGCCATGAAGTCCGCCGACCGTTCCGGCGCCCGCTTCGCGCTGGTCGCCGGGGACCGAGATCTCGCCGCCGGTGTCGTCCAGCTGAAGGACATGACCACCGGCGAGCAGACCCCCGTCGCCCTCGAAGCACTCGTCACCACCCTGAAGGAGAAGCAGCTGTGATCCGCACGCACGACGCGGGCACGCTCCGCGCGGAGCACGCCGGAACGACCGTCACCCTGGCCGGCTGGGTCGCCCGCCGCCGCGACCACGGCGGCGTGGCCTTCATCGACCTGCGCGACGCCTCCGGCACCGTGCAGATCGTGGTCCGCGACCTCGACTCGGTGCACGGCCTGCGCGCCGAGTACTGCGTCAAGGTCACCGGTGACGTCCGCGTCCGCCCCGAGGGCAACGAGAACCCCGACATCCCGACCGGCAAGGTCGAGGTCGTCGTGAGCGCGATCGAGGTGCTCTCCGAGGCCGCGCCGCTGCCCTTCCAGGTCGCCGAGTACGAGCCGGGCACGGTCAACGAGGAGGTCCGCCTCCGCTACCGCTACCTGGACCTGCGCCGCGAGGGCCCGGCCCGCGCGCTGCGCCTGCGCTCCAAGGTGAACCACATCATCCGTACGGTGATGGAGGAGAACGACTTCCTCGACATCGAGACGCCGTACCTCACCCGCTCCACCCCCGAGGGCGCCCGCGACTTCCTGGTCCCCGTCCGCCTGCAGCCCGGTCACTGGTACGCCCTGCCGCAGTCGCCCCAGCTGTTCAAGCAGCTGCTGATGGTGGCCGGCATGGAGCGCTACTACCAGATCGCCCGCTGCTTCCGTGACGAGGACTTCCGCGCCGACCGCCAGCCGGAGTTCACCCAGCTGGACATCGAGGCCTCCTTCGTCGACCAGGAGGACATCCTCGCCCTCGGCGAGAAGGTCGTCTCCCGGATCTGGTCCGAGGTGCACGGCTACGAGCTGCCCAACCCGCTGCCCCGGATGACCTACGCGGACGCGATGAACCGCTACGGCTCCGACAAGCCGGACGTCCGCTTCGGCCAGGAACTCACCGACCTCACCCAGTACTTCAAGGGCACCGAGTTCCGCGTCTTCCAGGCCCCGTACGTCGGCGCCGTCGTGATGCCCGGCGGTGCCTCGCAGCCCCGCAAGGCCCTCGACGCCTGGCAGGAGTGGGCCAAGGCGCGCGGCGCGCGCGGCCTGGCCTACGTGGTCATCGACGCCGACACCGGCGAGCTGCGCGGCCCGGTCGCCAAGAACCTCTCCGACGAGCACCTGGCCGGCCTCGCCGCCGCCGCGGGCGCCAAGAACGGCGACGCGATCTTCTTCGCGGCGGGCAAGAAGACCCCGTCGCAGGAGCTGCTCGGTGCCGCCCGCCTGGAGATCGGCCGCCGCTGCAACCTGATCGACGAGTCGCAGTGGGCCTTCCTCTGGGTGGTCGACTTCCCGATGTTCGAGCCGATCGAGGACGACAAGGGCGAGTTCCAGGGCTGGCACGCGGTGCACCACCCCTTCACCGCCCCGACCGCCGAGTCGCTCGCGACCTTCGACACCGACCCGGGCAGCGCGCTCTCCAACGCGTACGACCTGGTGCTCAACGGCTCGGAGCTGGGCGGCGGTTCGATCCGTATCCACCAGCGCGACGTGCAGAAGCGGGCGTTCGACGCGATCGGCCTCTCCGAGGAGGAGGCCGCCTCGCAGTTCGGCTTCCTGCTGGACGCCTTCAACTACGGCCCGCCGCCGCACGGTGGTGTCGCCTTCGGCCTGGACCGCATCGTCACCCTGCTCGGCGGGTACGACACCATCCGGGACGTCATCGCGTTCCCGAAGACCTCGACCGGCGGTGACCCGCTGACCGGAGCCCCGACCCCGATCACCCCGGCCCAGCGCCGCGAGGCCGGTGTGGACGCCCAGCCCAAGATCCGCGAAGAGGCGAAGTCGGAGACCACGACTGAGGCCTGACGCCGGATCAGTACCATGCACCTTCGCGGCCCCGGCCCGGTGCGAGTTCACCGACTCGCGCCGGGCCGGAGCCCGTCCACAACGGCGTGTGACACAGAAGGAACAACCATGACCGTCAGCACCAGAGTTGAGCTCCCCACGGACGTGCCCGCGACCAGACGGGTGCACATGGCGGCCTTCCCCGGGCCGGACGAGGCCGACCTGGTGGACGCGCTGCGCCGCGACCCGGCCTGGCTGCCCGAGCTGTCGGTGGTGGCCGTCGACGAACGCGGACTGGTCATCGGCCACGCCCTGCTGACGCGCCTTCAGGTCGGCGCGGAGTGGGCGGTGGCACTCGCCCCGGTGGCCGTCGCGCCCGAGTGGCAGCGCAAGGGCGTCGGCCAGTTGCTGGTACGCGCCGCAATCGCCGCCGCCGACGAGGCGGGGGAGCGGCTGGTGGTGGTGCTCGGGGACCCGGGCTACTACGGCCGGTTCGGCTTCACCCCGGCCTCCGAACACGAGGTCACCGGGCCGTTCCAGGTCCGTGACGAGCACTTCCAGGCGCTGCCGTTGGCCGCGTACGACGGCGGGCCGCGCGGCCTGTGCCGCTACCCGGCGCCGTTCGACGCCGTCTGACCCGCGGGCCCGATCCCGACGGTGGCCCGGCAGCTGCGGATGAACGCCGCCATCGCGGGCGTCAACGGCCGCTCCCGGAGCCAGTAGAGCCCGACCTGACTGGGGCTCAGCCCGCGCACCGGCCGGTAGGCCACGTCGGGCCGGGAGGCCAGCCGGTTCATGGACTCGGGAGCGAAGCCGATGCCCTGCCCGCAGGCCACCGCCGCGAGCCACTCGTCCGCGTTGTGCGCCACCGCGCCGATCCTCACCGGCCGGCCCCCGCGCTCCTCGGCGCCCGACCAGTAGTCGCGCCAGTGGCCCGCCTCCACCGGGATGACGACGAACGGCTCGTCCAGCAGCTCCTCGAAGTCCAAGGACTCGCGGGCCGCCAGCGGGTGCTCGACGGAGAGCGCCGCCCAGCGCTCCTCGATGCCCAGCTGCGCCGTACCGAACTCCTCCGCCATGGCCGCCGGTGCGTGCCACAGGGCCAGGTCGATGTCACCGGAGGCCAGTCCTGACGTGGCGTCGAACCAGTTGTTCTGCCGCATCTGGACCTGCCAGCCGGGCATCCGCCGGGCGAACTCCTCCATCGTCCGCAGCCCCACCAGGTTGATGGTGCTGCCCTCGAAGCCCACCCGCAGGGTGCCGCCCGCCTCCGTCGCCGCCTGCCGGGTGGCCCGCAGCGCGCCGTCCCAGCTCTCCAGCAGCGCGGCGGCATGGCCGGCCAGCGCGTTGCCCGCCGGGGTCGGCGTCACGCCCGAGCGCGAGCGCTGGAAGAGCTGGACCCCGAGCTGCGCCTCCAGCTGCCGGATCTGCTTGGTCAGCGTCGGCTGGGTGATGAACAGCCGGGCCGCCGCCGCGGTGAGCTGGCCCTCCTCGCAGACCACCGTGAAGTAGCGCAGCAGGCGGGTGTCGATGTCCATGCCCGAAGGTTATGGGACGGGCTATTGGACGCGAGGGGCGGGGCTGCGGCAGAGTTGATCACCCGCCATGGCGGAGTCTGTACCGGCGGAACAGGGGGCCGCCGGTGCAGCACCGCCCTTTCGCGGCCTGCCCCGACCTGCGCCCGGCGACGTTCGGCCTTAGCGTGAGTGGTCATCACCACCCCGTGAGCGGAGGGCAGAGTGGCGGCCGAGCCTGGGCGACTCCCCAAGAAGCCGTACGAGAAGGAACTGCTGCGCCTGCAGGCCGAGCTGGTGAAGCTGCAGGAGTGGGTGCGCACCGAAGGCGTACGGCTGGTGGTGGTCTTCGAGGGCCGGGACGCGGCGGGCAAGGGCGGCTCCATCAAGCGGGTGACGGAGTATCTGAATCCGCGCGTCGCCCGGATCGCCGCCCTGCCGGTGCCGACCGAGCGGCAGCGCGGGCAGTGGTACTTCCAGCGGTACGTGGAGCAGCTGCCGGCGGCCGGCGAGATCGTGCTCTTCGACCGTAGCTGGTACAACCGGGCCGGCGTGGAGAAGGTGATGGGCTTCTGCACCCCGGAGGAGTACTGGCAGTTCCTGCACCAGTGCCCGAACTACGAGCGGATGCTGATCGAGGCGGGGATCGTGCTGCGCAAGTACTGGTTCTCCGTCAGCCTGGAGGAGCAGGAGCGCCGTTTCCGCTCCCGCCTCGAGGATCCGCTGCGGCGCTGGAAGCTCTCGCCGATGGACGTCGAGTCGATCACCCGCTGGGAGGAGTACTCCCGGGCCAAGGACGAGATGTTCGTCTACACCGACGTCCCCGAGTCGCCGTGGAACGTGGTGGAGAGCGACGACAAGCGGCGGGCCCGGATCAACATGATCGCCCACCTGCTCTCGACCATCGAGTACCGGGAAGTCGAGCGGCCCGTCCTGGAACTGCCGCCCCGCCCGCCCTCCAAGGGGTACCAGCGCCCGCCGCGCGACCTGCAGAAGTACGTGCCGGACCACGCGGCGAGGCTGGAGATGCGCGCTTAGGGCAACCACGGCAGGTGCATGGCTAGGTCGGCTGTCCGGCCGCTGCACCCGTAGCCAGGTCCGGGCCCCAGCGTTCCAGGGACTCGGTCAGGTCGAGCGGGCCGGGCCGCAGGCCGGAGTCGGCGGCAGGCCAGTCCTCGCGGGGGACGCGCCACATCAGCTCGAACTCGTTCCCGTCCGGGTCCTTGGCGTAGAAGGACTTGGAGACCAGGTGGTTGGTCGAGCCGACCAGCGCGCCGCGCTCGGTCAGCTTGCGGCCCAGCGCGGCCAGCTCGCCGAGCGTGCCGACCTCCCAGGCCAGGTGGTAGAGGCCGACCCGGCCCTGCTCGGGCCCCGGCGCGTCGGCGCCGATGGCGAACAGGCCGAGGTCGTGGTCGTTCAGGCTGCCGGGGGAGCTCAGAAAGGCGGCCCGGCCGGGGATCAGATGGTCGACCTGGAAGCCGAAGACGTCGGTGTAGAACTCGACCGAGCGGTCGACGTCGCGGATCCAGAGCACCGCATGGTTCAGGCGGCGGACGACTGCGTTTCTTGACATGGGGACCAGCCTACGCCGATCCGGTTCAAATTCGAACTACAAAGGTTGTCGGTGGGCTCGCATACGCTGTCGACCGTGGAACCGGACCTCTTCACCGCCGCAGCCGAGGAACGCCAGGCCAAGGAGCCCGGCCGGGCCCCCCTTGCCGTACGGATGCGCCCGCGCACCCTGGACGAGGTGGCCGGCCAGCGGCAGCTGCTCAAGGACGGCTCGCCGCTGCGCCGCCTGGTGGCCGGCTCGCGCGGGCCCGCCGCGACCAGTTCGGTGATCCTCTGGGGGCCGCCCGGCACGGGGAAGACCACGCTCGCGCATGTGATCAGCCAGGCCGTCGAGGGCCGCTTCGTGGAGCTCTCCGCGATCACCGCCGGGGTCAAGGAAGTCCGGGCCGTGATCGACGGCGCCCGGCGCGCGGTCGGTATGACGGGCCGCGAGACGGTGCTGTTCCTGGACGAGATCCACCGCTTCTCCAAGGCCCAGCAGGACTCGCTGCTGCCTGCCGTGGAGAACCGCTGGGTCACCCTGATCGCCGCCACCACCGAGAACCCGTACTTCTCGGTGATCTCCCCGCTGCTCTCCCGCTCGCTGCTGCTGACCCTCGAGTCCCTGACGGACGACGACGTCCGCGCCCTGCTGCGCCGCGCGGTGACCGACGAGCGCGGCCTCGCCGGGGCCGTCGAGCTCTCCCCGGAGGCGGAGGACCACCTGGTCCGGCTGGCCGGCGGGGACGCGCGTCGGGCCCTGACCACCCTGGAGGCGGCGGCCGGGGCAGCGCTGGAGAAGGGCGAGGAGGCCGTTACCCTCGCCACCACCGAGACGGCCGTCAACCAGGCCGCCGTGCGCTACGACAAGGACGGCGACCAGCACTACGACGTGGCCAGCGCCCTGATCAAGTCGATCCGGGGCAGTGATGTGGACGCCACCCTGCACTACCTGGCCCGCATGATCGAGGCGGGGGAGGACCCGCGCTTCATCGCCCGCCGCCTGATGATCTCCGCCAGCGAGGACGTCGGCCTGGCCGACCCGACGGCGCTGACCACGGCCGTGGCAGCGGCCCAGGCGGTCGCCCTGATCGGCTTCCCCGAAGCCCGGATCATCCTCTCCCAGGCGGCCATCGCGCTCGCGCTGGCGCCCAAGTCCAACGCCGCGTACCTGGCCATCGACGCCGCGCTCGCCGACGTCCGGCAGGGCCTGGCCGGCGCCCTCCCGCCGCACCTGCGGGACGCCCACTACGGCGGCGCGGGCAAGCTGGGCCACGGCCAGGGGTACCGGTACCCGCACGACCTGCCCGGGGGCATCGCCGCGCAGCAGTACGCGCCCGACGAGGTGCACGGCAAGGCGTACTACCACCCGACCCGGCACGGCTCCGAGGCCCGCTACGCGGACATCGTGGAGTGGACCAGGGGCAAGCTCAAGGGCGAATGAGCGGCAGGTATACTTCTGCTGAGCGCCATGTCCCGGGACGGCGGCGGGTGAGAACCCACCGACCGGCCGCACCAGCGGGGCATCGGCCCGAGGCTCCCCTGCGAGGGGGCTTCCAGGAGCGTTGCGCACCGATTTCGGTGTCGCGGGCAGCCCACCACCTCACGGCGGTGGGCCACTCGTGTGCAAGCACACTGTGCCCGGTCCGGAGAGCGGCTGATCACCCCTAGGGGTGGTTTTTCTCCGGATCGCGAGGAGCGACCTCCGTCAACACCTGGTGAAGCCGTATTCGCAAAGCAAGAGAGGTTTGGTTCATGGCGAACCAGAAGCGCCCCAAGGTCAAGATTGCCCGTGCGCTGGGTATTCCGCTGACCCCGAAGTCCGTCAAGTACTTCGAGGCCCGCCCGTACCCGCCCGGCCAGCACGGCCGTGGGCGCAAGCAGAACTCTGACTACAAGGTCCGTCTGACCGAGAAGCAGCGTCTGCGCGCGCAGTACGACCTCAGCGAGAAGCAGATGGCCCGCGCGTTCGACCGCGCGAAGAAGGCCGGTGGCAAGACCGGTGAGGCTCTGATCGCCGACCTCGAGACTCGTCTCGACTCGCTGGTTCTGCGTTCGGGCATCGCCCGGACCATCTACCAGGCCCGTCAGATGGTCGTTCACGGCCACATCGAGGTCAACGGCGGCAAGGTCAACAAGCCGTCGTTCCAGCTGAAGCCGGGCTTCGTCGTCACCGTGCGTGACCGGAGCAAGGAGAAGGTCCCGTTCCAGGTCGCCCGTGAGGGTGGCTACGCGGGTGAGGGTCAGACCCCGAAGTACCTCGAGGTCAACCTCAAGGCCCTGGCCTTCCGCCTGGACCGTGCCCCGCAGCGTCGTGAGGTCCCCGTGATCTGCGACGAGCAGCTGGTCGTCGAGTACTACTCGCGCTGACCCGCAGCACTACCAACACCGAGCCCCCGCAGCCTTCGTGGCCGCGGGGGCTCGGTGCACCTTTTTTGGGGCGGCTCGCCGCCGGGCGCTCTTGATCCGGTGGCGACGTTCCTCGCTCCGGCACTCCCTCCTTCGTCGGTCGCTTGTCGCTCGTCGCTTTCGCCACCGGCGCGCCCTTTGGCTCGCAGCCCGGGCTCGGGCAGGCCTCAGCGCGCGGGGACCTGTGAGGGCCGTACCGGGCGCGGGCCCGGCAGCCCGTCGGTGCCCTGGGGGCCCGGACGGCCGTCGCCGCCCAGAGCGCGGGACACCGCCGCCTCCAGGTCGAGCGCCGCGCCGAGCTCGAAGGCCTCGGTGAACTCCTGCTCGGTCAGCCCCGCCCTGGCCCGTGCCTCGCACTCCCGGTACGGCCCGTTGAAGGTCCGCGAGCCGAAGAACGGCGTGCCCACGGCCTGCCAGATCCGGTGCGCCGCGCCCTGCAGCACCCGGGCCTCCAGCAGATCCGCGTCCGGCCCCTCGGTCTCCAGCAGGGCCAGCACGTCCATCGCCAGCACGATCCCCAGCAGGTCGCGGAAGAGGTGGTTGAGCCGTACGCACTCGCGGGCGTGCGCACGCGCGGGGCGCACCTCGCCGTCCAGCCACTTCGAGTACGCCATGGCGTAGAGCCCGTAGGCGTACGCCCACTGCTCGCCGTGCTCCTCGCAGATCTCGCGGACGCGCTCCAGCCAGCGCTGGCCGGTCTCGGCCTCGCCCTGGAAGAGATAGGCGATGCCGAGCTCGAACATCGCCATCAGGACGTTGCTGTTGAGCTCGCCGATGGTGTTGTAGTGCCAGAGCGCCTCCTCGAACAGCTCGGCGGCGCGCGCCGGCTCGTCGCCGATCAGCGCGGCGCAGCCCTGGCGGTGCACCGCGTAGGCCAGCGCCCGGTCGTCGCCGGTGTCCAGAGCTTGACGGCGGCACTCCTCCAGTGCGGGTCTGGCCCTGGCGAGGTCGCCCTGCAGGGTGGCCATGTAACCGGTCACCCAGAGGGCCTTGGCGCGGGCCTCGGTCGGCTCGGGGTCCAGTGCGAGCGCCCGGTCCAGCCAGTGCCGGCCCTCGCCGAGGTGGCCGGAGCCGACCCAGTAGAACCAGAGCGTGCCGGCCATCAGCAGGGCGATCTGTTCCTCGCCCGGCTCGGCCAGGCAGAACTCCAGCGCCGCCCGGAGGTTGGGGTGGGCGAGCCGGGTGCGCTCGGCGGTCTCCGCCTGCCGGGGGCCGAACCACTCGACCTCGCCCCAGGTGGCCACGCCGAGGTACCAGTCGCGGTGGCGGCGGCGCAGCCGGTGGTCCTCCCCGGTGGAGCGGAGCCAGTGGCCGCCGTACTCGCGCAGGGTGTCGAGCATCCGGAAGCGGACGCCGAAGCCGCTCTCCTCCCGCATCACCACGGATTTGCCGACCAGCTCGCCGATCAGGTCCAGCATCTCCTCCGCGTCGATGCCGTCGCCGGCGCAGACGTACTGGGCGGCCTCGAGATCGAAGCTGCCGGCGAAGACGGAGAGGCGAGCCCAGAGCAAACGTTCCTGCAGCGTGCAGAGTTCGTGACTCCAGCCGATTGTGGTGCGCAGGGTCTGATGCCGCAGCAGGGCGCTGCGGGAGCCGCCGGTCAGCAGGCGGAAGCGGTCGTCGAGGCGGAGGGTGATCTGCTCCACCGAGAGCGCGCGCAGGCGGCCCGCGGCCAGCTCCACGGCCAGCGGGATGCCGTCCAGGCGACGGCAGAGCAGTGCCACCTCCTCGGCGTTCCGCTCGGTCAGCTCGAAGCCGGGCAGCACCGCCGCCGCGCGGTCGGCGAAGAGCGCCACGGCGTCCGCCGGGCCGCTCCCGGCCGGCGCGGTGACGGGCAGCGGGGCGACCGGCAGCAGGTGCTCGCCGGCCGACTGCAGGGACTCCCGGCTGGTGGCCAGGACCCGCAGGCCCGGTGCCGCCCGCAGCAGCGTGTCGACCAGCTCGGCGCAGGCCTCCACCAGGTGCTCGCAGCCGTCCAGCACGATCAGCAGCTCCCGGTCGGCGAGCTGCTCCACCAGCACGTCCAGCGGCGGTCGCGCGGTCGAGTCGGTCAGGCGCAGGGCTTCGAGTACGGCGTGCCCGAGCAGCATCGGCTCCTGGACGGCGGCCACCTCGACCAGCCGGACGCCGTCGGGGAAGCCGCCGTCGGCCTCGGCGGCGGCCCGCAGGGCGAGCCGGCTCTTGCCCACCCCGCCGGGGCCGGTGACCGTGACCAGCCTGGACCTCACCAGCAGCCGGGCCAGCGTGGCGAGTTCCTCGCGGCGGCCGATGAAGCTGCTCACCTCGGCGGGGAGCCGGACGGCCTTCGCCGGCTGCGGCCCGGGCTCCGCGTCCTGCCGTCCGGATGCTGCCGACTCGCTGGACACCGTCGCCCCCGTCGCTCTACGGCCCGAAACCCTCGTCAGGCCCGTCGGAACCGGGCCGATCGGTCCAACGAGCTGACCGACCGGTCGGTTACGCGCGAGCCTCGCCCACCAGGCCGTCCGCGCGGGCCGCTGCCGACTCGCCCGCCACCGGTTCTTCCCTGGGCCGAGCCGGATATCCGGTCAGGAAAGTCGGCGTGGTCACGGTAGGGTTCCCCTCTGAGGAAGTGGCAAGGCGAGGGAGCGCGCAAGGTGTCCGTGGGAGAGCTGGCCGGCCTGTTGGTGGCCGTCTTCTGGGCGGTCCTGGTCACCCTGCTCGCCGTGGTGCTGGTCCGGCTCTCGAAGGTGCTCAAGGAGGCCACCGTCCTGGTCTCCGCCGTCACCGAGCAGGCCGTGCCGCTGCTGGTCGACGCGGGCGCAGCCGTGCGCAGCGCCAACGAGCAGCTGGAGCGGGTGGACGAGATCACCGCCAACGTCCAGGACGCCGCCGCCAACGCCAACGCCCTCTCCTCCACCGTCGCCGCCACCATCGGCGGTCCGCTGGTCAAGGTCGCGGCCTTCAGCTACGGCGTGCGCAAGGCCGTCGGCAGGCAGCAGGCCGGTCTGACGCTCCCGCAGCAGGCGGGCGAGCGCGAGGAACTGGCCCGGCTGATCCGGGCCGAGGTCCGGGCGGCCGCCGCGCCGCGCGGCGGACTGCTCTCCCGTGTCCGGCGAGCCGTGAGGGGCTGACCATGGTGCGTCGCATCTTCTGGATGGCGGTCGGCGCCGGCGCCACCGTCTGGGCCATGAACAAGGCCAACGAGGCCGTCCACCGGCTCACCCCCGACAGCCTGTCAGGCACCGCCGCCCGTGGCGCCCTGCACCTCGGCGACGCGGCCAAGCGGTTCGCCGCCGACGTACGTGCGGGGATGGCCGAGCGCGAGGAGCAGCTGCGTACGGACCTCGGACTGGACGGCACCGCCGTGGTCGAGCCGCCGCGCCGCAGAGCGCTGCGGCGCGAGCCCGAGCACCGAGCTATCTCGGCGGCCCCCGGCTCGCCGGCGGCCGCCCTGCCTTCGCCCCGTCGTACGGCTCGTACGGCACAAGCCATTCAACCCATGCCCCGCCCGCTCGACGAGCTGCCGGGCAGCACCCCCAACCGGAAGGACCACTGATGGAGTCGGCAGAGATCCGCCGCCGCTGGCTGCGCTTCTTCGAGGAGCGCGGACACACCGTCGTTCCGTCGGCGTCCCTGGTCGCCGACGACCCCACCCTGCTGCTGGTCAACGCCGGCATGGTGCCCTTCAAGCCGTACTTCCTGGGCGAGGTCAAGCCGCCGTTCACGCGCGCCACCAGCGTGCAGAAGTGCGTCCGCACCCTGGACATCGAAGAGGTCGGCAAGACCACCCGCCACGGGTCCTTCTTCCAGATGTGCGGCAACTTCTCCTTCGGCGACTACTTCAAGGAAGGGGCCATCAAGTACGCGTGGGAGCTGCTCACCACTCCCGTCGCGGACGGTGGCTACGGCCTGGAGAAGGAGAAGCTCTGGATCACCGTCTACCAGGACGACGACGAGGCCGAGAAGATCTGGCGCGACGTCATCGGCGTGCCCTCCGAGCGCATCCAGCGGCTGGGCATGAAGGACAACTTCTGGTCGATGGGCGTCCCGGGCCCGTGCGGCCCGTGCTCCGAGATCAACTACGACCGCGGCCCCGCCTACGGCGAGGAGGGCGGCCCGGCGGTCAACGGCGAGCGCTACCTGGAGATCTGGAACCTGGTCTTCATGCAGTACGAGCGCGGCCACGGTGACGGCAAGGACGGCTTCGAGATCCTCGGCGACCTGCCGAGCCGGAACATCGACACAGGCCTCGGCCTGGAGCGCCTCGCCGCGATCCTGCAGGGCGTCGACAACCTCTTCGAGATCGACACCAGCCGCCTGATCCTCGACCGGGCCGCCGAGCTCACCGGTCACACCTACGGCGCCGACCACAAGGCCGACGTCTCGCTGCGCGTGGTCACCGACCACATCCGCACCGCGATCATGCTGATCGGCGACGGCGTGACCCCGGGCAACGAGGGCCGCGGCTACGTGCTGCGCCGCATCCTGCGCCGCGCCATCCGCAACATGCGCCTGCTGGGCGCCACCGAGCCGGTCGCCCGTGACCTCACCGACGTCACCATCAAGGCGATGGGCCCGCAGTACCCGGTGCTGGTCGAGGAGCGCAAGCGCATCGAGACCGTCGCGGCCGCGGAGGAGGTCTCCTTCCTGCAGACCCTGCGCACCGGCACCACCCTGCTGGACACCGCCGTCACCGAGGCCAAGCAGTCCGGCAGCGCGGTGCTCTCCGGTGACAAGGCCTTCCAGCTGCACGACACCTACGGCTTCCCCATCGACCTCACCCTGGAGATGGCCGCCGAGCAGGGCCTGCTGGTGGACGAGGCCGGCTTCCGCCGCCTCATGAAGGAGCAGCGGGACCGCGCCAAGGCCGACGCCAAGGCCAAGAAGATGGGCCACGCGGACGTCTCCGCGTACCGCGAGGTCGCCGACAAGTCCGGCGCGACCGTCTTCACCGGCTACAACAACCTCGAGAGCGAGTCGACCGTGGTCGGCTTGCTGGTGGACGGTGCCCCGGCACCGGCCGCGACCGAGGGCGACGAGATCGAGATCATCCTCGACCGCACGCCGTTCTACGCCGAGGGCGGCGGCCAGCTCGCCGACACCGGCCGCATCCGGATGGACTCGGGCGCCGTCGTCGAGATCCGCGACGTCCAGCAGCCGGTGCCCGGTGTCACCGTGCACTCCGGCTCGGTGCTGTTCGGCGAGGTCGTGCTCGGCTCGTCCGCGTACGCGAGCATCGACATCGAGCGCCGCCGCGCGGTCTCCCGTGCCCACAGCGCCACCCACCTGACCCACCAGGCGCTGCGCGACGCGCTCGGCCCCACCGCCGCCCAGGCCGGGTCCGAGAACGCCCCGGGCCGCTTCCGCTTCGACTTCGGCTCGCCGACGGCCGTCCCCGGCTCCGTGCTGGTCGACGTGGAGCAGAAGATCAACGAGGTGCTGGCCCGTGAGCTGGACGTCACCGCCGAGGTGATGACCATGGACGAGGCCCGCAAGCAGGGTGCCATCGCGATGTTCGGCGAGAAGTACGGCGACGCCGTGCGCGTCGTCACCATCGGCGACTTCTCCAAGGAGCTCTGCGGTGGTACCCACGTCGGCAACACCGCCCAGCTGGGCCTGGTGAAGCTGCTCGGCGAGTCCTCGATCGGTGCCGGTGTGCGCCGTGTCGAGGCCCTGGTGGGCGTGGACGCCTACCGCTTCCTGGCTCGTGAGCACACGGTGGTCTCCCAGCTCACCGAGCTGGTCAAGGGCCGCCCGGAGGAGCTGCCGGAGAAGATCTCGGGCATGCTCACCAAGCTCAAGGACGCCGAGAAGGAGATCGAGCGCTTCCGGGCCGAGAAGGTCCTGGCGGCTGCCGCCGGTCTGGTCTCCGCCGCGGAGGACGTCCACGGCATCGCCCTGGTCGCCGCCCGGGTCCCGGACGGCACCGGCGCCGACGACCTGCGCAAGCTGGTCCTGGACGTGCGGTCCCGCCTGGGCAGCCGGCCGGCCGTGGTCGCCGCGTTCACCGTCACGGGTGACCGCCCGCTGACCGTGATCGCCACCAACGAGGACGCTCGCGCCCGCGGCGTCAAGGCCGGTGAGCTGGTCCGCGTCGCCGCCAAGACCCTCGGCGGCGGCGGTGGCGGCAAGGACGACGTCGCCCAGGGCGGCGGCACCAACCCGGCCGCCGTGGACGAGGCCGTGGCCGCCGTCCGCGCCCTGGTCGCGGAGCGCTCGGCCTGATGTTCGGCGAGGAGGAGAAGGTCTTCCGCCGGGGCCGGCGGATCGCCGTCGACGTCGGCGACGCCCGGATCGGGGTCGCGTCCTGCGACCCCGACGGGCTGATCGCGACGCCCGTGGAGACGGTCCCCGCCGGGGGCCGCTCCCAGGCGCGGATCAAGGAGATCGTCGAGGAGTACGACGCGATCGAGGTCGTGGTCGGCCTGCCCCGCTCGCTGAGCGGCAAGGAGGGCCCGGCCGCGGCCAAGGTCCGCGCGTACGCCGGGCGGCTGGCCGCGCTGCTCGCGCCGGTCGGCGTACGGCTGGTGGACGAGCGGATGACCACGGTCACCGCCGCCCAGGGGCTGCGCGCCTCCGGGCGCAGCTCCAAGAAGGGCCGCTCGGTGATCGACCAGGCGGCCGCCGTGGTGATCCTGCAGAGCGCCCTTGAGGCCGAACGGGTGAGTGGCCGGGCGCCCGGCGAGAGCGTCGAGCCGGTCAGCTGATCGGTCTGGTTTAGCTTCCCGGTGGGGGCCCGTGCGGACGCGTCCGCACGGGCCCCCGACCTTTCCGGAGGGAGGGGCGCCTTGACCGATCCGTACACCACCCCGGGCCTGACGCCCGGTCACCTGGGCGCACCGCCGACGGAGCCCGAGGGACGGCCGCCCGGGCAGCCGTACGCCGTCGGGCCGCCCGATCTGCGGCGGCTGCGCAGCGGGCTGGCCTGCTGCCTGAGTGTGCTGGTCCTGCTGGCGGTGCTCGGCGGTGTCGCGCTGGTGGGGTATCTCTGGTGGCCGAGGGACGAGGGGCCGGCCGCCGACTTCGCGGGCGGTGGTGGCCCGGACACCGTCCAGGTCTCCGTCGCCCAGGGCGCCACGCTGACCCAGATCGGCCAGGTGCTCATGAAGGACGGCGTGGTGGCCAGCACCAGGGCCTTCACCGAGGCGGCGGCCCTGAGCGCGGTGGCCAAGCGGATCCAGCCCGGTACGTACACGCTGCACAGGAAGATGTCGGCGGCCTCGGCGCTGAACGTCCTGCTCGACCCTGCCAACGCCAACGCGCTGACCATCCCGGAGGGCCGGCGGGCCGAGCAGATCTACGCCGCCCTCGACGACAAGCTGAAACTGCCGGCGGGCACCGCGCAGAGCACCGCGAAGCAGCACGCCGCCGAGCTTGGCCTGCCCGGCTACACGCACGGCAACGCGGAGGGCTTCCTCTTCCCCGCCACCTACCCCGTCACCGGCGAGACCACCGTGCTCGGCCTGCTCCGGCAGATGGTCGCGCAGGCCGGCAAGGTCTTCGGCTCCGACGGCGTCGAGGGCGCCGCGGACGCCAACGGCCAGAGCCCGTACGGAGTCGTCACCATCGCCAGCCTGGTGCAGGGGGAGTCGGACAACCCGGAGGACATGGCCAAGGTCGCCAGGGTGGTCTACAACCGCCTGGCCAAGGGCATGCCGCTGCAGCTCGACTCGGCCATCAACTACGCCCTCGGCCGTGCCACGCTGACCACCACCGAAACCGACACCAAGCTGGACTCGCCCTTCAACACCTACCTCCACACCGGCCTGCCGCCGACCCCGATCGCCAACCCCGGGCGGGACGCGATCCAGGCGGCCACCCGCCCCGCGGAGGGGGACTGGCTCTACTTCGTCACCGTGAGGCCGGGCGACACCCGCTTCACCGACAGCTTCGAGCAGCAGCAGAAGAACGTCGAGGAGTTCAACGCCTACCAGGCCGAGCAGGGTTCCTCACCCAGCGCCAGCAGCCACTGACAGCTGGTTGGCCAGGGCGGGGCCCCGACTGCGGTACGGTAACGTCTCCCTTCAGGCGTTGCGCTAGCACGCCGGTTCGAGACGTTTCCGGGACGCCGTCCCGGACGGCCGGTCAGACCGCGCGGCCGTCTCCGTCGGCTTAAGGGGATCGATGACTGATCTGGGTGGGGGCTACAACCCCCGAGGCTCCCAGCCGTGGCACCCAGGCGACCCCGGGTACGGCGGTCAGCAGGCGGACACCTGGCAGCAGCAGGCTCAGCAGCCGGGCCCGTACGGCCAGCAGCAGGGCTTCCCACAGCAGCAGAATCCCCAGCAGCAGCAGCAGCCTTGGCCGCAGGGCCCGTACGGCCAGCAGCAGGGCTACCCACAGCAGCAGAACCCGTACGGCCAGGGCCAGTACGGGCAGCAGCAGGGCTACCCGCAGCAGCAGAACCCCCAGCAGCAGGCCTGGCCGCAGCAGCAGCAGTTCGTGCAGCAGCCGCGACCCCAGCAGGCCATGCGGCCGCAGGCGCCGCAGCCGCAGGTCCCGCAGCCCTCGGGCCCCGGCCCGGACGGCATCGACTGGGAGGCCGAGGCGGCGGCGCTGGACGCCCCCCGCGTCGAGCCGGAGGCCGAGCCGGAGCTGTGGGAGGAGGAGCCGGCCGACCACGTCGAGCCGGAGAGCGACTCCTTCTTCGGCGGGGACCAGGACACCTCCCGCGAGGCCGAGCGCAAGCGCAAGGAGAAGGGCAAGAAGTCGGGCCGCCGCAACAGCGGCGCCTGCCTGCTGGTCGCCCTGGTGCTGCTCGGCGGCGTGGGCGGCGCCGGCTGGTGGGGCTACGGCTTCTACCAGACCCATTTCGGCCCGCCGCCGGACTACTCCGGCGAGGGCAGCGGCTCGGTGAACGTCGAGATCAAGCCCGGCTCCACCGGCGAGGCGATGGGCGCGGCGCTGAAGGAGGCGGGCGTGGTCAAGAGCACCGCCGCCTTCGTCAGCGCCTTCAACAACAACCCCAAGGCCGCCACCATCCAGCCCGGCGCCTACACCATGCACCACCAGATGTCGGCGAAGGCCGCGGTGGCGCAGCTGGTCGAGTCGAACGGCGGCAACGCTCTCGTTATCCCCGAGGGCAAGAAGGCCGTCGACATCTACACGGCGATCGACACCAAGCTGAAGCTGCAGAAGGGGACCACCGCCAACGTCGCCAAGGACCAGGCGGCCGGCCTCGGCCTGCCGGCGTACGCGAACGGCAACCTGGAGGGCTTCCTCTACCCGACCCGGTACTCGGTCACCGATGGAATGAAGCCCGAGGACCTGCTCAAGCAGATGGTCGCCAACGCCAACCAGCACTACCAGGACCTCAAGCTCGACGAGGGCGCCCGGAAGATCGGCCTGAAGAGCGGCTACGAGGTCCTCATCGAGGCGAGCATCCTCCAGGCCGAGGGCAACAACTCGGCCGACTTCGGCAAGATGGCGCGGGCGATGTCCAACCGCCTCAACACCAACGCCGGGCCGCCCAAGGGGACCTGGGGCCGGCTCGAACTCGACACGACCCTGCAGTACGAGCTGGGGCGCATCACCTTCACGGCGGCGGAGCACGACCGGGACAGCCCGTACAACACGTACAAGAGGAAGGGCCTGCCGCCGACCCCGATCGCCAACCCCGGCGACGAGGCGATCAAGGCCGTCCTGAACCCGACTCCGGGCGACTGGATCTACTGGATCGCCATGAACCCGCAGGAGACCCGGTTCGCCGCCACCTGGGACGAGCACCTGAAGAACGTCCAGGAGTGGTGCACCGGCCAGGGCAAGGGCTTCGACCAGAAGGCCGGTCAGTGCAAGTGAGGATGATGTGACCACACAGCGTCGCGCCGCCGTGCTCGGCTCGCCGATCGCCCACTCCCTTTCCCCGGTGCTGCACCGGGCCGGGTTCGCCGCGCTGGGCCTGTTCGACTGGCGCTACGACCGCTTCGAGGTGGACGAGGCGGCGCTGCCCGCCTTCGTCGCGGACCTCGGCGCGGAGTGGGCGGGGCTGTCGCTCACCATGCCGCTGAAGCGGGCGATCATCCCGCTGCTGGACGAGGTCAGCGAGACGGCGCTGGCGGTGGACGCGGTCAACACCGTGGTGTTTGGCCCGGACGGTCGGCGCAGCGGCGACAACACCGATGTCCCCGGTCTGGTGAACGCGCTGCGCGAGCGTGGGATCGAGCGGGTGGAGTCGGCTGCCGTGCTCGGCGCGGGTGCCACCGCGTCCTCGGCGCTGGCCGCGCTGGCCCGGATCTGCACCGGCGAGGTGACAGCGTATGTGCGAAGTGCTGAACGAGCCGCCGAGATGCGCGCCCTCGGAGAGCGCCTCGGTCTGACCCTTCGGACGGCCGCCTGGGAGCGCGCGGCGGAGGCCCTCGCGACCCCGCTGACGATCTCCACCACCCCTGCCGGGGCCACTGATTCCTTCGCCGCCGCGGTGCCCGACACGCCCGGCGTGCTGTTCGACGTGCTGTACCACCCGTGGCCAACGAAGCTGGTCAGCGCATGTGCGGAGCGCGGCGCGACGGTGCTCGGCGGGCTCGATCTGCTGGTGCACCAGGCAGTGCTCCAGTTCGAACGGTTCACCGGCGCGGTGCCCGGACCGCTGGCGGCGATGCGTGCGGCCGGCGAGGCGGCGCTCGCCGGGAGCTGAGCGCCTCACGGGTTGTCCAGCGCAGTGTCCGCCACGCGGACCGTGGCCCGCGCGGCTGCGTCGGCATGAAAAGATCGGGAGCAGAGAGGTGGGCCCCCGCAGGGCCCGCCGGACGAACGCCCCGGTCGGCGAGCGGCTGACACACCGCGCGCCGGGCCGCTGACGAAGGAGCTCCGTTGGGTACGTTGCGCTGGCTGACGGCGGGGGAGTCGCACGGCCCCGCACTGGTCGCGACGCTGGAGGGCCTGCCGGCCGGTGTGCCGGTGACCACCGAGATGGTGGCCGACGCGCTGGCCCGTCGGCGGCTCGGCTACGGCCGCGGTGCCCGGATGAAGTTCGAGCAGGACGAGGTCACCTTCCTCGGCGGTGTGCGGCACGGCCTGACCATGGGCAGCCCGGTCGCGATCATGGTCGGCAACACCGAGTGGCCCAAGTGGGAGCAGGTCATGTCGGCCGACCCGGTCGACCCCGAGATCCTGGCCGGCCTGGCCCGTAACGAGGCGCTGACCCGCCCGCGCCCCGGCCACGCCGACCTGGCCGGCATGCAGAAGTACTCGATCGACGAGGCCCGCCCGATCCTGGAGCGCGCCAGCGCCCGCGAGACGGCCGCCCGCGTGGCCCTCGGCGCGGTCGCACGCTCCTACCTCAAGGAGACCTGCGGCATCGAGCTGGTCTCGCACGTGGTCGAGCTGGCCGCCGCCAAGGCCCCGGCCGGTGTGCTGCCGCTCCCCTCCGACGAGGCCCGCCTCGACGAGGACCCGGTGCGCTGTCTGGACGCCGACGCCTCGAAGCGGATGGTCGCCGAGATCGACCAGGCCCACAAGGACGGCGACACCCTCGGCGGCGTGGTCGAGGTGCTCGCGTACGGTCTCCCGCCGGGCCTCGGCTCCCATGTGCACTGGGACCGCCGCCTGGACGCCCGGCTCGCCGCCGCGCTGATGGGCATCCAGGCGATCAAGGGCGTCGAGGTCGGCGACGGCTTCGAGCTGGCCCGGATCCCCGGCTCGCAGGCGCACGACGAGATCATCCCGACCCCGGACGGCGTCAAGCGCACCTCCGGCCGCTCCGGCGGCACCGAGGGCGGCCTCTCCACCGGCGAGCTGCTGCGCGTGCGCGCCGCCATGAAGCCGATCGCCACCGTCCCGCGCGCCCTGCAGACCCTGGACGTGCGCACCGGCGAGCCCGCCAAGGCGCACCACCAGCGCTCGGACGTCTGCGCCGTCCCGGCCGCCGGCATCGTCGCCGAGGCGATGGTCGCGCTGGTGCTGGCCGATGCGGTGAGCGAGAAGTTCGGCGGCGACAACGTCTCCGAGACCCGCCGCAACGTGCAGGGGTACCTCGACAACCTGATCGTCCGCTGATGAGCGGGCGAATCGTCAAGCCGGGTGTGGCGCCCGTCGTCGTGCTGGTCGGCCCGCCCGGGGCCGGCAAGAGCACGGTCGGCCGGCTGCTCGCCGAGCGCCTCGGGGTCACCTTCCGGGACACCGACGCCGATATCGAGCAGCTGGCGGGCAAGCCGATCCCCGAGATCTTCATCGACGAGGGCGAGCCGCACTTCCGCGAGCTGGAGGTGCGGGCCGTCCGCGCGGCCGCCGAGACCCACGACGGCGTGCTGGCCCTCGGCGGCGGAGCCGTGATGGCCGAGGCCACGCGCACGCTGCTCAAGGGCCTGCCGGTGGTCTTCCTCGAGGTCGCGCTGGGCGACGCCGTGAAGCGGGTCGGCCTGGACGCGCCGCGCCCGCTGCTCGCGGTCAACCCCCGCGCCGCCTGGCGGGAGCTGATGGAGGCCCGCCGCCCCCTCTACCTGGAGGTGGCCACCGCCGTCGTCGACACCGAGGGGCGCCCGCCGGAGCAGGTCGCCGACGCCGTACTCGAAGCACTGGAGCTGAAGTACTGATGACTGACACCGTCACCATCCACGTCGGTGGCAGCGCCGGCCACGACCCGTACGACGTGCTGATCGGCCGTCAGCTGCTCGGTGAGCTGGGCGGGCTGATCGGCACCCAGGCCCGGCGGGTCGCGATCATCCACCCGGAGGCGCTGGAGGCCACCGGCGAGGCGATCCGCGAGGACCTCGCCGCCGAGGGCTACGAGGCGATCCTCCTCCAGGTCCCCAACGCCGAGGACGCCAAGAGCGCCGAGGTCGCCGCGTACTGCTGGTCGGTGCTCGGCCAGACCGGCTTCACCCGCAGCGACGTCGTCGTGGGCCTGGGCGGCGGCGCGACCACCGACCTGGCCGGCTTCGTGGCGGCCACCTGGCTGCGCGGGGTGCGCTGGATCTCCATGCCCACCACGCTGCTCGGCATGGTCGACGCGGCCGTCGGCGGCAAGACCGGCATCAACATCGCCGAGGGCAAGAACATGGTCGGCGCCTTCCACCCGCCGGTGGGCGTCCTCGCCGACCTGGCGACGCTGGACACCGTCCCCAAGCACGACTACGTCTCCGGACTGGCCGAGGTCATCAAGTGCGGCTTCATCGCCGACCCGGTGATCCTCGACCTGATCGAGGCCGACCCCGAGGGCGCCAAGACCCCGGCGGGCGCGCACACCGTCGAGCTGATCCGGCGGGCCATCCAGGTCAAGGCCGACGTGGTCTCCGGCGACCTCAAGGAGGCCGGCCGCCGGGAGATCCTCAACTACGGGCACACCCTGGGCCACGCCATCGAGCGCAACGAGCGCTACAAGTGGCGGCACGGCGCCGCGATCTCGATCGGTATGGTCTTCGCCGCCGAACTGGGCCGCCTGGCGGGCCGCCTGGACGACGAGACGGCCGACCGGCACCGAACCGTCCTCGCCTCGGTCGGTCTGCCGCTGAGCTACCGCGCGGACGCCTGGCCGAAGCTGCTGGACGCCATGAAGATCGACAAGAAGTCGCGCGGCGACCTGCTGCGCTTCATCGTCCTGGACGGCCTCGCCAAGACCTCCGTCCTGGAGGGCCCGGACCCGTCGCTGCTGGTCGCGGCGTACGCGGAGGTCTCGTCATGACCCGGGTGCTGGTGCTCAACGGCCCCAACCTCGGCCGCCTCGGCAGCCGGGAGCCGGACGTCTACGGCGCCACCTCCTACACCGGCCTGGTCGAGCGCTGCACCGCGCTCGGCAAGGAGTTCGGCTTCGAGGTCGAGGTCAAGGAGACCAACTCCGAGCAGCAGATGGTCGAGTGGCTGCACCGGGCGGCGGACGAGCGCACCCCCGTGGTGATCAACCCGGGCGCGTTCACGCACTACTCGTACGCGATGCGGGACGCCGCGGCCCAGCGGACCGCCCCGCTGATCGAGGTGCACATCTCCAACCCGTACGCCCGCGAGGAGTTCCGCCACACCTCGGTGATCGCCGCCGTGGCCTCCGGCACCATCGCCGGCTTCGGCATCGGCTCGTACGAGCTGGCCCTGCGCGCCATCGCCGAGCAGCTGACGACGCGCTGACCACGTGCTGACGGCTGATCACGTCGGCCCGGCGGCGGGCTGTGCCTGCCGCCGGGCCTCCGTGTAGTGTCCCCGTCGGGACATGTCGGGAGGTGACAGTGACGCAGTACGCAGCGGGAGGGCAGGTGCCGCCGCGACCGCCGGTGCCGCCGCCCGGTTACCCCGTACAGCCCGCGGGCGCACACCCGCCGTACCCGCAGCCGCCCGGCGCGCGTCCCCACCTGACGGCGCCCAGCGCGGCCGTCCCGCCGGGCGCTACCGGCCACTTCCTGCTTCCGACGGGTGCGCCGGTGCAGCTCCCGGCGCACGCGGTGCAGCAGCAGGCGCCCGTCGGCCCGCTCGCGGTGCTGCTGATCGGCCCGGCGGGTGCGGGCAAGACGACCGTCGCCCGGCACTGGGCGGAGCGCCGCCCGACCGCGACCGCGCACATCAGCCTGGACGACGTGCGCGAGTGGGTGCAGTCCGGCTTCGCCAACCCGCAGTCCGGCTGGAACAACGCCTCCGAGGCGCAGTACCGGCTGGCCCGCCGCACCTGCGGCTTCGCGTGCCGCAACTACCTCGCCAACGGCATCTCCTGCATCATCGACGACGCGGTCTTCCCGGACCGCCCGGCGATCGGCCTGGGCGGCTGGAAGCGGCACATCGGGCCGGGCATGATCCCGGTCGTGCTGCTGCCCGGCCTGGACTCCGTGCTCGCCCGTAACGCCCGGCGCAGCGGCAACCGCCGGCTCACGGACGAGGAGGTCGCCCGGATCCACGGGCGGATGGCCGGCTGGTACAGCTCCGGGCTGCCGATCATCGACAACTCCCAGCTGGACGTCACCGCCACGGCCGCCGCCCTCGACCAGGTGATCATGTCCCGGCTGGCGGCCCGTCCGGTCGGCTGAGCTGCCGGTCTTTCCCGGCTGTCAGTCCCACCTGCGATGATGACCAGGTCGCATCGAACTCCCGGGGGAGCTGACGCCCGTGCCCGAAGGCCACATCATCCACCGCCTGGCCGCCGAGAACTTCAAGACCTTCGGTGACCGCCCCGCCCGCGTCTCCAGCCCGCAGGGCCGCTTCGCCGAGGGTGCCGCGATGATCGACGGCCAGCTGCTGGCCGAGGCGGAGGCCCACGGCAAGCACCTCTTCCTCGGCTTCGAGGCGGGGGCCTGGCTGCACATCCACCTCGGTCTGTACGGCGGTTTCACCTTCGGCTCCGGCCCGGCACCCGACCCGGTCGGGCTGATCCGGCTGCGCCTGGAGAACGACGAGGCGTACGCGGACCTGCGCGGCCCCAACACCTGCGAGCTGCTCACCCCCGCCGAGAAGGCGGCCGTACACGCGCGCCTCGGCCCCGACCCGCTGCGCCCCGACGCCGCGCCCGCCGCCGCCTGGCAGCGGGTCTCCCGCAGCGGCAGCACGATAGCCGCCCTGCTGATGGACCAGAAGGTGCTGGCCGGCGTCGGGAACGTCTACCGCGCCGAGGTGCTCTTCCGCCTGGGCATCAACCCGCACCGGCCCGGGCGCGACCTCACCCGGGCCGAGTGGGACGCCATCTGGGCCGACCTGGTCGCGCTGATGCACGACGGCGTCGGCGCCGGGCGGATCGACACCGTCCGCCCCGAACACACCCCCGAGGCGATGGGCCGGCCGCCCCGGGTCGACGACCACGGCGGCGAGGTGTACGTCTACCGCCGTGCGGCCATGCCCTGCCTGGTCTGCGGTGCGGAGGTGCGCACCGAGACGCACGCCGCGCGCAACCTCTTCTGGTGCCCCAGCTGCCAGCAGCGCTGATCAGGCGGTCCGCCGCGCCGCACGCCAGGCCAGCGCCGCGCCGCCCAGGCAGAGCGGCGTGTAGAGCACCAGGTTGATCAGGTAGAAGCGCGAGTGGACGTCCGCGCCGAGCCCGGTGGCCCAGACCACCCCGGCGAGGCCGCGCAGCAGCATCCCGCCCGCCACCGCCCGCGTCCCCCACGTCAGCGCGGCGGGCGGTGCGGGCAGCTTCAGGGCGCCGCCCTGGGCCAGCACGGTGGCCGAGGCCCCGAGCAGCAGGGTGGCCAGAGGCAGCAGTACGGGCTTGGTGAACGGCACGTCGGTGTTCAGGATCAGCTGGGAGAGCTCCACGGTGTCCTGGCCGGGCCAGGTCCGGCCGGTGGCCCAGTAGAGGTGCAGCAGGGCGTCCCCGGCCAGGACGGCTGCGACGGCGGTGGCGGCGGTTCGACGCTTCATGAGGTCACCTCGGGAGGAGTGCTGACGGTCCGACACCCGAAAGAGCCCGGCTGCCCGTCCGTCGTTCCTGTGAGGTAGGTCTCAGCGCTCGGGCGCCCTGCCGCACCCTTGACAGGTGCAACTCATCGCCTGAAGGATGCCGATGGCCCGTCAGGGCCGGTGTCCGCAACGCGAATCGAGGCCGAGGTCTTGTCAGCTCATCCGGTAGTACGACGCGCGGTGCGCGCCCTCTCCGCCGCCGTCCTCGCCCTCGCCGCCACGCTCCTGACCGGCGGCCCGGCGCACGCCGACTTCGGCAGCGACTACCACAACCCGATCACCGCGGCGAAGCCGCTGACCCGGCCGGACACCAAGGCCTGCACGGTCGAGGTGATGCACGACCAGCAGTTCCGCAACGGCTACGGCAACCCGCCGGACACCCCGTACGCGGCCTCGCTCACCCCGCCCGCCGACTGCGCCGGGCCCTGGTCCAAGGTCGTGCTGGACCTGCACGGAAGCGTCGCCGGGCGGCAGTTCGACCGGCTCTTCACCGTCCGGGTCGGCGGCTACGAAGTCATGATGTCCTCCACTCCCGAGCCCTCCCAGGACGGCATCGAGTGGCATGCGGAGCGCGACGTGACCCGTTACGCCCCCGTCCTGAACACCCCGCAGCCCTTCGAGTTCGACCTCCCGAACGTCACGGACAGCACCTACACCGGCGTCTTCCACGTCTCGGCGACGTTCACCTTCTACACCGCCTCGGCCGCCTGGCCGGCGGCCCGCACCGCCGACCGGCTGCTCACCACCGGCGCCTTCACCCTGACCCAGGGCGCGCCGTCCACCGCCAAGGACCTGGTCTTCCCGCAGAACCTGGAGAGCCTCACGGCCGAGGTGTACGCACGCGGCGGCGGCGCCTGCGAGGAGTTCGCGTACGCCTCCGCGCCGGACGCCTTCGTCCAGGCCAACCCGGGCCTCGGCTACTGCGGCAAGGGGCCGTTCCGCGAGCTGCGCCTCTCCGTCGACGGCCGGGTGGCCGGCGCGGTCTGGCCGTACCCGGTGATCTACACCGGCGGCTGGGACCCGCTGCTCTGGCGGCCCACTCCCGGGATCTTCGCCTTCGACCTGCCCGCGTACCAGGTGGACCTGACGCCCTACGTGGGGCTGCTGCTGGACGGCCGCCCGCACAGCGTCTCGATCGCGGTCAACCAGGCGGAGAGCCAGAGCAACGACGCCTGGACGGGCCAGGTCAACCTCTTCGCCACCGTCGACCACGGCAGTGCCCGCACCACCGGCGGGCTGACGCAGTACCAGGTCGCCCCCGAGGCGGCCGTCGGCACCGCCCTCACCGACCAGGGCGGCGGCAGCGGCCGCTGGACGGTCACCGCGAGCCGGCACGACCTGGCCCGGGGCTGGGTGCAGACCTCGCACGGCCGGGTGACCACCGAGGTGCGCGGCGACCTGACGTTCCGCTCCGGCCAGCAGCTCAAGGACCGCGGCAACGACCTGACCCTGCACAACGGCGCCGAGCTCACCTGGACGACCGCCAGCTGGGGCGGCGGCCCGCACCGGGTGCACACCGTGCACGAGAGCGAGCCGCTGGAGGTGACGTACCGGGTGAGCCAGGACGCGGCGGGGAACTCCGACCAGCGGACCGCCATGGACCTCGGCTACCACCGCACCGACACCACCGCCACCGGCGCCCACGTCGCGGCCTACTCCAGCGTCGACCACACCCTCCGCCCGACCGCCCACCGCCACAACGGCGACGCGACCGTACGGACGGGAAGCTCGGCCGAGACCTACCGCAGCACCGACGCCGACGGCAGCTACAGCCGGACCATCACCACCGTGGACGGCTGGCCCACCCCGTGAGGGGTCAGGCGCCCTCCCGGTACCCGAGCACCCCGTGGGCCAGGACCTCGCCGATCGCGCTGTCCACCAGCCGGTAGCGCACCACCCGCCCGTCCCGCTCGCCGGCGACCAGCCCGGCCGCGCGGAGCAGTCGGAGGGCCTGGGAGACGGCGGGGTCGCGCATACCGGTGGCGACGGCGAGGTCGGTGACGGCGAGCGGGCCGGTCTCGTGCAGGGCGAGCAGCAGCGAGAGCCGTCCCGGGTCGGCGAGCAGGGCGAAGCGCTCGGCCCAGGCCCGTACGTGCTCGGCGTCGCCGATGGCGGCGATGGCCTCGCAGACCCGGTGCCCGTCGATGGTCCGGTGGCTTGCGCGCTCGGCGGGGACGAGATGCATGCCGAGCATTCTTGCAGCAGGCGGGCCTGTGATCCATGACACCTGCACAGGTGTGCAGGCTTGCAGCCGTACCCGCGCGACCCCTACGGTGGTCCACGCCGTGGTGCTCGGGAAGACCGGTGACGGATCCTCAGGGGTCTCAGACCGGAGCGGCCCTCGCCACTGTGATCGGGAAGCAGCCGTGTCAGTCCCACCCTCGCGGGTCGGGAGGCCACTGGGCGTGAGAGCGCCTGGGAAGGCCGGACACGGTGCGTTCGACCCGTCAGCCAGGAGACCGGCCACGGCATCTCACGAAGTGATCCACGAGGTGCTGGAGCGTGACCGCAGATGACCCTGCCCGAAATCGGTGCTGCCCCGACGGCGGTCCCCGCCCTGCCCGTCTTCAACTGGAAGCGTGAGGACACCGTCCGCACGGCCGGTCTCATGGGCGTGATCCTGGCCATGCACGTGCTGGCCTTCGGGACGCTGTTCTTCCTGGTGGTGCCGGAGAACTACGAGGTCGGGACGCAGGTCTTCGGGGTCGGGCTCGGCATCACGGCGTACACCCTCGGCATGCGGCACGCCTTCGACGCCGACCACATCGCGGTGATCGACAACACCACCCGCAAGCTGATGGCCGACGGCAAGCGCCCCGTCTCGGTGGGCTTCTGGTTCGCGCTCGGGCACTCCTCGATGGTCGTGATGATGGCGGCGCTGGTGGCCGGCGGCGCGGCCCTCGCGGGGACGCTGATGGACGAGGAGTCGACGACCCATCAGCTGCTCGGGATGGTCGGCACCACGGCCTCGGGCGCCTTCCTGTACCTGATCGCCGCACTGAACCTGGCGGCGCTGCTCGGCATCCTGCGGGTCTTCCGGGCGATGCGGGCCGGGCAGTTCGACGAGACCGAGCTGGAGGCGCACCTCAACTCGCGCGGTCTGATGAACCGCATCCTCGGCCGGGCCACGCGCTCGATCACCCGCCCGGGCCAGATGTTCCCGGTCGGCATGGTGCTCGGCCTCGGCTTCGACACCGCGACCGAGGTCACGCTGATGGTGATGGCGGGCTCGGGCGCGGCCGCCGGCCTGCCCTGGTACGCCATCGTCTGCCTGCCGCTGCTGTTCGCCGCCGGGATGAGCCTGTTCGACACGCTGGACGGCACGTTCATGAACTTCGCCTACCAGTGGGCGTTCTCCAACCCCGTCCGCAAGGTCTACTACAACCTCACCATCACCGGTCTGTCGATCGCGGTGGCCTTCGTCATCGGCACCATCGAGCTGGTCGGCGTCCTGCACGAGAAGCTCGACCTGACCGACCCGGTGACCGGATGGATCGCCGGACTCAGCCTGGACAACGTCGGGTTCGTGATCGTCGGCCTGTTCTTCGTGGTCTGGGTCGCGGCGATCGGCTACTGGCGCTTCGCCAGGGTCGAGCAGCGCTGGACCACGGCCAACTGATCCGCCGCGCCGGGCCCGTGGAGGGGATGGGCCCGGCGGGGTGGGATCACCCTGCTGCCAGCAGCAGGGTCCCCACCACGGCCAACCCCGCGCCGACCATCTGCACCCGCCGCAGCCGCTCCTTCAGCAGCCCGCGCGCCATCAGCGCGGTGACCACGGGGTAGAGCGAGGCGAGCACGGCGGCCACCGCCACCGACCCGCTGTGCGAGGCGGCGGCGTACGCGCCGTTGGCGGCCACGTCCGCGACCCCGACGGCGGTGAGCGCCGGCAGGCTGCGGCGGAGCGTGCCGAGGCCGGTGGGCTGCTGACGGGCCGCCAGCAGTGCGGCACCGCCCACCGCGACGTTGCACAGCCGCTGGACGCACAGCGCCAGCAGCAGCCCGCCCCCGGCGGAGGCATGCGCGATCAGTGCCATCACGGCGCCGAAGCCGAAGGCGGCGCCGATGGTGAGCGCCAGCACCCGCCCGGCGGCCGCCGGGCCGCCGCGCTGGGGGCCGCCCGCCAGCACCACACCGAGCACCGCGACCGCGATACCGGCCGCCTGTGCCGCGCCCGGCCGCTCGCCCAGCATCAGCCCGACCCCGACCGGGACGGCCACCCCGACGGTGGCCAGCGGCGAGACCACCCCCATCGGGCCGAGCGCCAGCGCCCGGTAGAAGGCCAGCATCGCGAACGGCCCGATCACCCCGGCGGCGACCGCGTACCAGAGCGCGGACGAGGCGTCCGCCAGGCTGCCCGTGGCGAGCACCGCGACCACCAGCAGCACGGTGGCCGCGCTCTGCGAGGCGACCACCACCGTCAACGCGGAGATCCGCCGGGTCAGCGCGCCGCCGCCGTAGTCGGCCAGCCCCCACAGCAGGCTGGCGGTCAGGGCCAGGACGGCGCTCATGGCAGGATGCCGGTCTGGGGTATCACAGTGGACTCCGAAGTACAGTTGATTGAACTCTTGGCTGACAAGCAGCCTAGTTCATTGCACTGAACCAGACGAATCAGTTTATTGGACTAGCTAGGATTTCCCGCGTGCCGGACCCCGATCTCGTCTCCCAGGCCCTCGCCCGGAACCTCCGGCGGCTGCGCGCCGACCGAGGCCACACCCTCGACGCGCTGGCCGCCCGCGCGGGCGTCAGCCGCGGAATGATCGTGCAGATCGAGCGGGCCCGCACCAATCCCAGCGTCGGCACGGTGGTCCGGCTCGCCGACGCCCTCGGCGTCAGCATCGCCCGGCTGCTCGACTACGACGAGACCTCGCAGGTGCGGATCGTGCCCGCGGAGGAGGCCGTCCAGCTCTGGTCCACCGCGGCGGGGAGCAGTGGGGTGCTGCTCAACGGCGTCGAGGCCCCCGGGCCGCTCGAACTCTGGCACTGGCTGCTGATGCCGGGGGAGGGGCACACCTCGGACGCCCATCCGCCCGGGACGGTCGAGATCGCCCGGGTCGACGAGGGTGAGCTGACGCTGGCCCTGGACGGCCAGGACCACCTGGTGCCGGCGGGCAGCACCGCCTCGTACGAAGCCGGCGTCCCGCACGGCTACCGCAACGACGGTGCCGTGCCGCTCCGGGTCACCCTCGTGGTCTCGGTACCGCCGCCGGCGCGCTGAAGCCGAACACGAGAGAGGCGCCCTTCCCCCGCCGGGGAAGGGCGCCTTCGTCGACTCCGGGTCAGTTTCCCAGGCCGTAGCGGCGCTGGAAGAGCTCGACGCGGCCCGCCGTGTCGAGCACGCGGGACTTGCCGGTGTAGAAGGGGTGGCTCGCCGAGGAGATCTCCACGTCGACGACGGGGTAGGTGTTCCCGTCCTCCCACTCGACGGTGCGGGTGCTGTCGATCGTCGACCGGGTCAGGAAGGCGAGGCCGCCGGCCTTGTCGCGGAAGACGACGGACCGGTACTCGGGGTGGATGCCGGACTGCATGTGGGGGCTCCTTGGGGTGAGGGTCAGCGCTCTTCGCGGAACAGCACGTGCTGCCGCGCCGCCGGGTCGTACTTGCGCAGGGTCAGCCGGTCGGGGTCGTTGCGGCGGTTCTTCCGGGTCACGTACGTGTAACCGGTGCCGGCGGTCGACCGCAGTTTGACGATCGGGCGCAGCTCGTTGCGGGCCATCTGTGCTCCTCCTGGCGGGTTCGGATCGCAGGTTCGGATTCGACTATACCGAAATGGATGTCGTTTTCATCTGGTGTAGCGTTAGCCCGGTCCTGCCTATTCCCGCAGCCGATGGAGCATCCCCATGTCCGCCCACTGCCAGCTGACCGGCCGCAGGCCGGGCTTCGGCAACGCGATCTCCCACTCGCACCGCCGCACCCGCCGCCGCTTCGACCCCAACATCCAGCGCAAGCGCTACTGGCTCGCGAGCGAGGGCCGCCACGTACGCCTCACGCTCAGCGCGGCCGGCATCAAGACCGTCGACACGATCGGCATCGAGGCCGCCGCCGCCCGTATCCGCGCCCGGGGGGAGAAGGTCTGATGGCCAAGCAGAGCAAGATCGCCAAGAACGAGGCCCGCCGCGCGATCGTCGCGAGGTACGCCGAGCGCCGAGCCGAGCTGAAGCGGCTGATCGCCCACCCCGCGACCGGGCCGGCCGAGCGCCAGGCCGCCCAGCAGGAGCTGGCCCGCCAGCCCCGCGACGCCAGCGCCACCAGGCTGCGCAACCGCGACAGCGTCGACGGCCGCCCGCGCGGCTACCTCCGCGCCTTCGGCCTGTCCCGGATCAACCTGCGTACGCACGCCCATGCGGGCCACCTGCCGGGTGTGCGCAAGGCCAGCTGGTAGGAGGGGAGCCCGTGTCCGAGGAGAACAACGAGGAGATCAAACTTCCGGTCGTGGTGGTGGCCGGCCTGCACCGGGCCGAGCGCCGCCAGGCCGTCCAGGAACTGCTGGACACCTGCGTCGACGCCGTCGTGCTCCACCACGACCTGCGCGACGCCTCGTCCGGCACCGTGTACCGCGAGTGCCGCGACGCCGATGGCCCGTACGGCCTGGCGGAGGTGCCGCTCACCAACGACTGCCCCTGCTGCGCCCTGCGCGAGGACCTGCTGCCTGAGCTGCTGCGGATCGCCGACGCCGGGCAGCACGGGCTGGCCGTCGTCGAGCTGTGGGGTGGCAGCGACCCGCACCCGGTGGTCGAGCTGATCGCCGGCGGCGAGGTGGGCGACCGCTGCCTGCACGAGGCCGTCGAGCTCGCGGGCGTCGTCACGGCCGTCGACCCGCTCACCCTGATCGGTGACCTGTCGGTCTCCGACGAACTGACCGAGCACGGCGAGCACACGGCCGCCCAGGACACCCGTACCCGGGCCGAGGCGCTCGCCCACCAGATCGAGTACGCCACCACGCTCGCGGTGCCGCGCTCGGGCGGCGACCACCGCCGGGGCGGCCTCTCGATGCTCCGTCAGCTGCACCCCACCGCCCGGGTGGTCCGGCTCGGCACGGGCTCGCTCACCAGGGCCGCGCTCGGCGGCTTCGACGTGGCAGCGGCCCGCGACCGGGTCAACCCGGCCGTCGCGCTGCTGCCGCAGGAGCACGACGAGGCCGGGGTCGCCACCGTGGTCTGGGAGCGCCGCCGTCCGCTGCACCCGGCCAGGCTGCACGAGGCCCTTGAGCAGCTCGTCCCGGCCGCCCAGCGCAGCCGGGGCCGGTTCTGGCTGGCCAATCGGCCCGAGCTGATGCTCGCCTGGGACGCCGCCGGGGCCAGCCTGGCCGTCGAGGAGTGCGGCCCGTGGCTGACCTCGCTCCCGGACGCCGTCTGGGAGCTCTACCCGCCCACCCGCCGGGCCGCCGCAGCCCTGGACTGGCACCCCGTCCACGGCGACCGCATCCAGCAGCTCAGCTTCACCGCCGACGGCCTGGACGCGGACGGCATCGTCGAACTGCTCGACTCCTGCCTCCTCGACGACGCCGAACTCGCGGCGGGTGAGCCCGGTTGGAAGGCCCTCCCGGACGCCTTCGAGGACCTGCTCGACCCTGTCGCCTGAACTCGCCCGGTCTCCTGAACTCGGTCCCATCTCCTGGCCTCGGCCCCGTCTCCCGAAGGAGCTCCCAGATGCGCAAGCACCCCGGCGCCCCCGCGAAGCCCCGCCCCAACCCGCTGATCGCGGCGGGCATCACCTACATCGACTACAAGGACACCGACCTGCTGCGGAAGTTCATCTCCGACCGCGGCAAGATCCGCAGCCGCCGGGTCTCCCGCCTCACCGAGCAGCAGCAGCGGGCGATGGCCCGCGCCATCAAGAACGCCCGCGAGATGGCCCTGCTCCCGTACTCGTCCACCACCCGCTGAAGGAGCCCGACCGATGGCCGTACCCAAGCGCAAGATGTCCCGCAGCAACACCCGGCACCGCCGCTCCCAGTGGAAGGCCGCCGCCCCGCAGCTCGTCCCGATCACCGTCGACGGCCGTGAGCACCTCGTCCCGCGCCACCTGGTCCGCGCCTACCAGCGGGGCCTCATCGCACTCTGAATCCCGCTCTGCATCACGCGCGGACCTCGCCCCGGGCGCGGGAGACGGCCCCGCCTTCCGCGCCCACCGCCCGGCCCGCGGTCCTGTGGCGGGAGGCCACCAGTACGGCGGCCCCCGCCAGTGCGGCGAGCACTCCGCAGAGCGGCCAGAGCAGGCCCGGCGCCGCCTCGTAGACCGCACCGCCCAGCGGTGGCGCGAGCACCGTGCCGCTGATGGACGCGCCCGCGTAGAGGCTCTGGAACCGGCCCTGGAGGTGTGCCGGCGCGCTGTCCGCGACGTACGCCGTTGCCGGGGTCTTGTAGAGGATCTCGCCGGCCGTGACCAGCAGCATCATCGCCACGGCGGAGAGCGTGAACGCCCCCGGGACCAGGGCTGCGAAGCCGAGGCCCACCAGCAGCAGCCCGGCGCCGATGATCCGCAGCGGCGCGCGGTTGCGCAGGGCGAGGGTGGCGGGCAGCTCCAGGCAGAGGATCGCCCCGCCGTTGATGGCCAGCAGGGCCCCGTAGACGCCGGTGCCGATGCCGTGGTCGGCGAGGAAGACCGGGAGGGTCGAGTACTGCTGCCGGTACACCGTGTCGACCACGACGATCGCGGGGAGCAGCACCAGCAGGGCGGGCCGCCTGGTCCGCAGTGCCGCCCAGAGCCCGGTGGCGTCGGCGGGTACGGCGGCTCGCTGCGCCCGGCTCCCCTCGGCGGTCAGCACCCGGGAGGCGTAGGCCGCGAAGAGCAGCGTCCCGAGGCCGTCGGCGAGGAAGAGCCAGCCGTACGAGAAGCGGGTGGCGATCAGGGCGCCGAGCGGCGGCCCGACGGTGAAGCCCGCGTTGGCGGCGAAGCGCATCACGGCGAAGCCCTGCCGGCGGGAGCCCGGGGGGACGGCTGCGGCGACCAGCGCCGAGTTGGCGGCCCGTACCGCCCCCGCCGCGTACTGACACAGCGGCAGGACGAGCAGCAGTGCGGCGGTCGGCAGGACGGGCAGCGCGACCAGGCCGGTGCCCGAGACCACCGAGCCGGTGAGCAGCGTCCGGCGGTGCCCGAAGCGGTCGCCGAACCACCCGCCGGTGAAGTTCCCGGCGACCAGGCCCACCCCGCCGACGCCCGCGATCGTCCCGGCCTCGGTGACGCTCAGCCCCCGCGAGGACGTCAGGTAGACGAAGAGATAGACGAAGGTGAAGGCCACCAGCATGTTGACGAAGATCCCGGCGGACAGCAGCCAGACCGCCCTCGGCACAGCACGCACTGAGCCCCCTAGTAAGTTCCTCAAGGGAACTGACTATGGCAGCATGGCAGGCTGACGGTCAACGCGAACAGGGGAGGGGGAGCAGGTGCCAAGACGTGGCGGGCCGGACGACGCGAACTGCGCGATCGCCCAGTCCCTCGATGTGGTCGGCGACGCCTGGACGCTGCTGATCGTCCGGGACGCGGCGCGCGGACTCTGCCGCTTCGACCAGCTGCAGCAAGAGCTGGGTCTGTCGAGGAAGGTCCTGGCGGAGCGTCTGCGGCTGCTGGTCGACGCCGAGGTACTGGCCCGAGAGCCGTACCAGCAGCGGCCGGTCCGGTACGAGTACCGGCTGACGCCGCGTGGGCGGGCCCTGCTGCCCGTGCTGGTCGCCCTCCAGGACTGGGGTGACAGCTGGCTGCTCGGCGACGGCGAGCCCACGGCCACCACCGCTGAGGCCTCGCGGGAGGCCGAGCGCGTCCACGCCCTCGTCGGCACCCGGGTACCCGAACTGCTGCTCACCGACTCCGACGGCCGGCCGCGCGATCCCGTCGCGCGGAGCCCGTTCACCGTCGTCTACTGCTTCCCCGGGGCCTTTGCCCGCCCGGACGCGTACCCGCCCGGCTGGTCGGCCGTGCCCGGTGCGCCGGGCTGCACGCTGGAGTCCCGTACCTACCGGGACAGGTTGGCCGAGTTCACCGCCGCCGGTGCGACCGTGCACGGCGTGAGCACCCAGCGTCCCGATGAGCAGCGGGCCTTCGCCGACGCGGAACGGCTGGACTTCCCGCTGCTCTCCGACGTCGGCCTCGACCTCACCGCCGCACTCCGGCTGCCGACCTTCCGGGGCAACGGAACCTCCCGCCTCAAGCGGCTGACCCTGGTCGTGGACGGGGACCGGGTGATCCGCGAGGTGCTCTACCCGATCACCGACATCGCCGCGAGTGTGGACGCCGCCCTCGCCACGGTCGGAACCACCCCCGGCGGTGCGTGATCGGGGTGGACCACGGCCGCCTCGGCCGCCGCCACCGGATCCTTCCGGCCACCGTCGGCCCGCTCGACGGGCGGTAACCGGCCGGGCTTCGTAGGCTCGATTCATGTCCGATGCGTACGCGGTCCGGCGAGAGCGGCTGAGGGAACACTGCAGTGCCTCGGGGGCCGATGCGGCGCTGATCACCCGCGCCGCGAACGTCCGCTATCTCACCGGCTGCGCGCCCTGCGGCGCGACGCTGCTGCTGACCCGCGAGCGCGCGCTGCTCGCCCTGCCCGACGACCTGCCGCAGGACGACACCGGTGAGCACCTGCTCAGCGAGGACGTGGCCCAGCTTCCCGTCCCCGCCGACGCCGACACCGCGATGGCCGCCGCCGAGGCCGCCTCCCGGCTGCGGGTCCAGCACATGGCCGTCGAGGAGCACGACCTCACCGTCAGCCGTCACCGTGCGGTGGCCCAGCTCGCCGAGGGTGTGAGCCTGCGGGATCTCGCCCAGGCCGTCGAGCGGCTGCGGGTGGTCAAGGACGAGCACGAGATCGCCGATCTGCGGATCGCGGCCGAGATCGCCGACCAGGCTCTCGGCGAGCTGCTGGAATCCATCCTGGTCGGCCGTACGGAGCGGCACCTGGCGATGGAGCTGGAGCGGCGGATGATCGACCACGGTGCCGATCGCGCCGCCTTCCCGGTCTCCGTCGGCACCGGCACCCACTCGGGGCAGGAGGCGCACCAGCCGACCGACCGCAGGGTCGAGGAGGGCGACTTCCTGACCGTCGTGCTCGGTGCGCAGTACCGCGGCTACGCGGTCTCCACCGCGCGTACGTTCGTCATCGGAGCAGCCCCGGCGCAGTGGCAGATGGACCTGCACCGCCTGGTCTTCCGGGCCCAGCGGGCCGGTCGGGAGGCTCTCGGCCCCGGTGTCCCGCAGCATGCGCCGGACCAGGCGGCCCGCGAGATCCTGCAGGCCGCCGGGCACTCCGAGAGCTCTCCGCACCCGCTCGGACACGGAATCGGGCTGGAGATCCGGGAGGCGCCGCGCCTCGGCCCCGCCGACATGGGTAAACTGGACAATCGCGTGCCGGTAACCGTCGGCCCAGGGGTGCACATCCCGGGCAAGGGCGGGGTCCGGATCGAGGACACGCTCGTCGTACGCCCCCTCGAAGAGGGCGGGCCCGAGCTGCTCACCATCACGACCAAGGAGCTCCTCGCCCTGTAAGTCCCGCTGTCGGCGGGGCCCAGGCCGCACCCCCTTGGTTCCTTGACAGCTATATCAGGAGTAAGTGCGCCCGTGGCTTCCACGAACGATCTCAAGAACGGCATGGTCCTCAAGCTCGACGGTGGAAAGCTGTGGTCCGTCGTCGAGTTCCAGCACGTCAAGCCCGGTAAGGGCCCGGCCTTCGTGCGCACCAAGCTCAAGGAGGTCCTGACCGGCAAGGTCGTCGACAAGACCTTCAACGCCGGTACCAAGGTCGAGACCGCCAACGTCGACAAGCGTGGGATGCAGTTCTCCTACAAGGACGGCGAGCAGTTCGTGTTCATGGACACGGACACCTACGACCAGATCATGGTCGGCCCCGAGGTCGTCGGCGACGCCGCCAAGTACCTGCTGGAGGGCTTCGAGGCCCTGGTCGCCATGTACGAGGGCGCCGCCATCTACATCGAGCTCCCGGCCTCCGTCGAGCTGGTCATCTCCCACACCGAGCCGGGCGTCCAGGGCGACCGCTCCACCGGTGGCTCCAAGCCGGCCACGCTGGAGACCGGCGCCGAGATCGCCGTCCCGCTCTTCATCGTCACCGGTGAGAAGATCAAGGTCGACACCCGCGACGGCAGCTACCTCGGCCGGGTGAAGTAAGTCCGTGTCGGCTGCACGTAGCAAGGCCCGTACGCGAGCCTTCCAGATCCTCTTCGAGGCCGACCACCGCGGCGTCGACCCGCAGCGCGTACTCGCTGACTGGGTCGCCCGCGCGCGCGACCCGAAGCCGGACGAGGGCACGCCGCAGGTGGGCGAGTACACCATGCAGCTGATCGAGGGGTACGTCCAGTACGCCCGTCGGATCGACGACCTGATCGCGCAGTACGCGGTGGGCTGGACGCTCGACCGGATGCCGATCGTGGACCGCAACGTCCTGCGCCTCGGCGCCTACGAGCTGATCTGGGAGGACGGCGTCCCGGACGCGGTCGTCCTGGACGAGGCCGTCGAGATCGCCAAGGAGTACTCCACGGACGACTCCCCGGCGTTCGTCAACGGTCTGCTCGCGCGCTTCAAGGAGCTCAAGCCGACGATCCGCCGGGACTGACGCACCTCTCGCGCTCCGACGAAGGCCGCCCGACCAATTGGTCCGGCGGCCTTCGCGCGTTCACGGGGCTGACGTATCTTTGGCTACTGACGGGTAACCCAGTAGTGAAGGGCGTACCACCCATGACCACCACGACACGCAGTGAGTTCGACCAGGGCATCGCCCTGGCCCGGCGCCCGGGGGAGCCGGGCCTGTACGACGGCGAACTCGACGCCGGCTGGCAGATCGGCGGAGGCGTCAACGGCGGGCTGCTGCTCGCGGTGGCCGGACATGCGCTGTCGCTGGAGCTCGGCGAGCACGGCGAGCACGCCGACCCGGTCTCGATCAGCGGGTACTACCTCTCGGCGGCCAGACCCGGGCCAGCCACCGTCCGCACCGAGCCGGTCCGCCAGGGCCGCAGCCTCTCCACCGGCACCGCCTCGCTCAGCCAGGGCGGCGAGGAGCGGCTGCGCGTGCTCGCCACGTACGGGGATCTGGCCGGCGCCGAGGACGACGTGCGCACCACGGCCCGGCCGCCGCAGCTGCCGCCGCCCGAGGAGTGCATCGGCATGGAGCACGCGCCCAAGGCGCTGATCAAGCAGGCCGCCCTGCTGGAGCGCTTCGACCTGCGGCTGGACCCGTCGACCGTCGGGTGGGCGGTCGGGCAGCCGTCCGGGAACGGGCGGATCCAGGGCTGGTTCAGGCTGGCCGACGGGCGCGAGCCGGACCCGCTGATGCTGCTCCTGGTCGCGGACGCGCTGCCGCCGGTGACCTTCGACCTCGGTATGCCGGGCTGGGCGCCGACCATCGAGCTGACGGTCCATCTGCGGGCCAGGCCGGTGCCGGGCTGGCTGCGCGTCAGCCACGCCACCCGCAACCTGGCCGGCGGCTACTTCGAGGAGGACGCCGAGGTGTGGGACGAGTCCGGCCGCCTGGTCGCCCAGTCCCGCCAGCTCGCCCGGGCCCCGAGGCCGCAGTAGCCGAACCGTCACGTTCAGTTACAACTCTGTGACATGCGGTGCGTGTGCGACCCGTGGGGGCGGGGAGGAAGAGGATCAGCGGCACCCCCGCCGCTCCCGATTCCCCGCCCCCAGGAGCCCCCGATGTCCCGGAACAGCCGACCCCCCCGGACCTCCCGCTGCACCTCGGGCAACCCCGCCCGGGCCCGGATCCAGGCGCAGGCCCGCCGCCGTGAGGAGCAGGCCTTCATCACGGGCATCCTGACCAGCCGGGCCGACTTCGAGGCGGCCCGGCCGTGGCAGCTCACCGACGCCGCGGACTTCGACAGCTACCTGCTCGACACCGCCGTCCTGCTCTCCGAGGCACAGCGCGCGTTCGGCACCGTCCAGGCCCGGATGTTCCACCCCGCGGACTTCGCCGACTTCTGCCTGCTGCACCGCCTCGACCCCACCGAGCAGTCCGCGCGCGACCGCTACCTGGTCAACCCGGCGCTGCAGACCCAGCTGCTGCCCTACCAGGGCGAGGAGCTCTCCGGCGACTTCATCCCGCGCCTGGTCCGGGCCCGGGAGAGCGGGCTGACGCTGCGGCACATCGACCTGCTGCTGGACGGCGGGCTCTTCGGCCCCGACGAGGAGCTGGACCCGGCAGTACGTCAGGCGCACCAGCAGGGGGCCGAGCTGTTCCGGCGGATGCTGGTCGGGGCCGGCTGCGGGGCGTACCACTTCCGCTGCGCCGTGGACGCTCCCGGCGGGCGGCTGGAGGCGGACGCCCGGATCCTGCACTGGGAGGACGGCGTGGTGCGGATCAACGACGAGGACCTCGACCTGGTCTGCGCGGTCTTCTGCGCGGGCCTGGTGCGCGAGCTGCCGGGGGCGGCGCTGCTGTACGGCTCGCAGGGCTCGGCGGGCGCCTGCGGCGAGTACCGGCAGGTCGCCTGGGCCTGGCAGAGCACGGGGTACGGCTACACGCCGGCGACCATGAGCCTGGGGGACGTGGAGGCGGAGCCGGGCTTCAGCCTCGGTACGGTGTGCTGAGATGCCGACAGCGGGGCGGACAGCCGAAACTGTCCGCCCCGCCGTGACGTTTCTGCACCTACCGAAAGGTCAGCCTGCGTCCTCGTCGCGCACCGCACGGCGCGCGTCCGGGTTCAGCACGCCCCAGCTGATCAGCTGCTCGGTGAGGATCGACGGCGACTGGTCGTAGATCACGGCCAGGGTGCGCAGGTCGTCCTGGCGGATCGAGAGCACCTTGCCGTTGTAGTCACCGCGCTGGCTCTGGATGGTGGCCGCATAGCGCTGCAGCGGACCGGCCTTCTCGGACGGCACCTGGGTCAGTCTCTCCAGGTCGAGCACCAGGCGCGGCGGCGGCTCCGCCGCACCGCCCGGGGTACCGCCGGGCAGCAGCTCCTGCACCGGGACGCCGTAGAACTCGGCCAGCTCCGCGAGACGCTGCACCGTCACCGCACGGTCGCCGCGCTCGTAGGAGCCGACGACGACCGCCTTCCAGCGCCCCTGGGACTTCTCCTCGACGCCGTGCAGGGAGAGACCCTGCTGAGTGCGGATCGCTCGGAGTTTGCCTCCGAGTTGCTTCGCGTAGTCGCTGGACATTGGTCTCCCCGGACGAGATTGCTTCGCGTTGAGCGTTGGGTGTGAGCCACGAGGATGCGGGTGGTCGACGCCGGCCCGGCCGCCCTACCGGTGGGTTCGACGGCCGTCTCGTAACTCACTGTGAGGTTACGTAGAGTGAGGTAGTCGCGTCAAGCCGAATGGGGCAGTCGTGCGAATAGCCCGGGCCCGGAGCGCCGGCTGCGCGGTGGCGTCCGGCCTGACCTGCGATCTCGCGGGGTGCGGCGAGCCTGCGCCGGAGCGGCGTGATCACGCTGGTAGGATGGGCGCGGCTTCCGGCGCGACCGGTGGGCCACTCCCCAGACATCCTTTAAAGCCCGTCCCGTGAGGCGGGGAAGGAGGTCGGCTTCGGCATGACCACACGCATTGACAGCGCGCGTCCACCGCACCAGGTGCTCGACGCCACCGACGTCGCCCGGGTCATCACCCGCATCGCCCACGAGATCGTGGAGCGCGGCAAGGGCGCGGAGGACGTCGTCCTCCTCGGCATCCACACCCGCGGGGTCCACCTCGCCCGCCGCCTGCACGCCAAGCTGGCGCAGATCACCGGCCGCGAGATCCCGCTCGGGACCCTGGACATCACGATGTACCGGGACGACCTGCAGCTCAAGCCCGCCCGCGCGATGGAGCACACCGAGATACCGGCCGGCGGCATCGAGGGCAAGCTGGTCGTCCTGGTCGACGACGTGCTCTTCTCCGGCCGCACCATCCGCGCCGCGCTCGACGCGCTGAGCGACATCGGCCGCCCCCGCGCCGTCCAGCTCGCCGTCCTGGTCGACCGGGGCCACCGCGAGCTGCCGATCCGCGCCGACTACGTGGGCAAGAACCTGCCCACCTCGCTGCGCGAGGCGGTCCAGGTGCAGCTCTCCGACATCGACGGCCGCGACGCCGTCCTGGTCGGCGACCGCGACTACGCGGCCCGCTCCTCGCAGGCGATCGCCGAACCCACCGTCCCTCAGCCGGGGGAGTAGCAGGGTGACCGCTCTCTCACCCGCAACGCCCTCCACCCCTGCACCGACCCCGGAGACCGCTCCATGAGCACCAGCTATCTGATCCGCAACGCCCAGATCGTCGGCGGCGCCCCGCAGGACATCCTGATCGCGGACGGCGTGATCCAGGAGATCGGCTCCGGCATCACGACCGAGGCCGACGTCGACATCGACGCCCACGGCCTGATCGTCCTGCCCGGCCTGGTCGACCTGCACACCCACCTGCGCCAGCCCGGCAAGGAGGACGCCGAGACCGTCCTCACCGGCACGCAGGCCGCCGCCAAGGGCGGGTACACCGCCGTCCACGCGATGGCCAACACCAGCCCGGTCGCCGACAACGCCGCCGTGGTCGAGCAGGTCTGGGAGCTCGGCAAGGCGTCCGGCTACTGCGATGTCCAGCCGGTCGGCGCCGTGACCGTCGGCCTGGAGGGCAAGGAGCTCGCCGAGCTGGCCGCGATGCACGGCTCCGCCGCGGGCGTCCGGGTCTTCTCCGACGACGGCAAGTGCGTCGACGACGCGGTGCTGATGCGCCGCGCGCTGGAGTACGTGAAGACCATCGGCGGTGTCGTCGCCCAGCACGCCCAGGAGCCGCGGCTCACCGAGGCGGCCCAGATGAACGAGGGCACGGTCTCGGCCAAGCTCGGCCTGGGCGGCTGGCCGGCCGTCGCCGAGGAGGCGATCATCGCCCGCGACGTGCTGCTCGCCTCGCACGCCGGCGCCCGTCTGCACGTCTGCCACGTCTCCACCGCCGGCTCGGTACGGATCATCCGCTGGGCCAAGGCGCAGGGCTGGGACGTCACCGCCGAGGTGACGCCGCACCACCTGCTGCTCACCGACGAGCTGGTCCGCTCCGGCGACCCGGTCTACAAGGTCAACCCGCCGCTGCGTACCGAGGCCGACGTTCTGGCGCTGCGCTCGGCGCTGTCCGACGGCACCATCGACGCCGTCGCCACCGACCACGCCCCGCACCCCGACGCCGACAAGGACTGCGCCTGGGCCGTCGCCGCGATGGGCATGGTCGGCCTCGAGACCGCGCTCTCGGTGGTGCAGCAGACCATGGTCGAGACCGGCCTGCTGACCTGGGAGGGCGTGGCCGACCGCATGTCGCACCGCCCCGCCAGGATCGGCCGGCTGGACGGCCACGGCCGCCGCGTCTCGGTCGGTGAGCCTGCAAACCTGGTGCTCTTCGATCCCGCGTACCGTGGGACCGTGAACGCCGAGACCTTCGCGAGCCGCAGCCGCAACACCCCCTACCGGGGCCTTGAGCTGCCCGGACGGGTGCACGCCACCTTCCTGCGCGGCGTCCCCACCGTGCTGGCCGGCGAGCTGGTCGAGCCGGGTGAGCTCGCGTGATCGCGAACCTCGCGCAGGAGCAGGCGAAGGTCACCAACTGGCCCGGCTACATCGGCTGGACGGTCGGCCTGCTGATCGTGATCGGCCTGGTCTACTGGCTGATGCGCCAGGGCTGGAACTGGCGCCGAACCCTGCAGTCCGACCTGCCCCCGCTGCCCGCCGTCCCGGCCGATCCCGGGCCGGCCCTGCTGGAGGCGAACGGCCGGTACCACGGGACCACCACCGCCGGGAACTGGCTCGACCGGGTGGTCGCCCACGGCCTCGGCACCCGCAGCCTGGCCGAGCTCACCCTCACCGAGCGGGGCCTGCTGGTCCGCCGGCCGGGTGACGTCGACCTCTGGATCCCGGCCGAGGACCTGACCGGTGCCCGGACGGATTCCGGCATCGCGGGCAAGGTCGTCCCGGCCGGCCTGCTGGTCGTCACCTGGACGCTCCAGGGGACGGTGCTGGATTCCGGCTTCCGCGCGGACCACCCTGATGAGCACGCCGCCTGGGTCGCGGCGGTCGATGCTCTCGCCATACGTACGAAGACGAAGAAGACGGAAGAGGCCGCCTCATGACCGCACCTGCCCCCACCACACAGCGCCTCAGGCGGGAGCGTGTGCCTGCCGTGCTCGTCCTCGAGGACGGCCGGACCTTCCGTGGCCAGGCCTACGGCGCCATCGGCGAGACCTTCGGCGAGGCGGTCTTCAACACCGGCATGTCCGGCTACCAGGAGACCCTCACCGATCCGTCGTACCACCGCCAGGTGGTCGTGATGACGGCCCCTCAGATCGGCAACACCGGCTGGAACGACGAGGACGACGAGTCCAAGCAGATCTGGGTCGCCGGGTACGTCGTCCGTGACCCCTCGCGGATCCCCTCCAACTGGCGCTCCCGGCGCTCGCTGGACGAGGAGCTCGCCAACCAGGGCGTCGTCGGCATCAGCGGCATCGACACCCGCGCGCTCACCCGCCACCTGCGGGAGCGCGGCGCGATGCGCGTCGGCATCTTCTCCGGCCCCGCCCTGGCGGACGAGCACGCGCTGCTCGCCCGGGTGCTGCAGGCCCCCGAGATGAAGGGCGCCGACCTCTGCGCCGAGGTCGCCACCACCGAGCCGTACGTCGTCCCGGCCGTCGGCGAGAAGCGCTTCACGGTCGCCGCGGTGGACCTCGGCATCAAGGCGATGACCCCGCAGCGGATGGCCGAGCGCGGCATCGAGGTGCACGTGCTCCCCGCCAACTCCACCATCGAGGACGTCTACGCGGTCAACCCCGACGGCGTGTTCTTCTCCAACGGCCCGGGCGACCCGGCCACCGCCGACCACCAGGTCGCGGTGATGCAGGGCGTGCTGGAGCGCAAGACGCCGCTGTTCGGCATCTGCTTCGGCAACCAGATCCTCGGCCGCGCGCTGGGCTTCGGCACGTACAAGCTCAAGTACGGCCACCGGGGCATCAACCAGCCCGTCCAGGACCGCAGCACCGGCAAGGTCGAGGTCACCGCGCACAACCACGGCTTCGCCGTGAACGCGCCGCTGGACAAGGTCAGCGACACGCCGTACGGCCGTGCCGAGGTCTCCCATGTCTGCCTGAACGACGACGTGGTCGAGGGCCTGCAGTGCCTCGATGTGCCCGCTTTCTCCGTGCAGTACCACCCCGAGGCCGCCGCCGGCCCGCACGATGCGGCTTACCTCTTCGACCGCTTCGTTGACCTGATGGCCGGTGCCCCGGCCCGCACCACCGCAGGGAGCTGACCCGTGCCGAAGCGCACTGATATCAAGTCCGTCCTGGTGATCGGCTCCGGCCCGATCGTCATCGGCCAGGCGGCGGAGTTCGACTACTCGGGTACGCAGGCCTGCCGGGTCCTCAAGGCCGAGGGCCTGCGGGTCATCCTGGTGAACTCCAACCCGGCCACGATCATGACCGACCCGGAGATCGCCGACGCCACGTACGTCGAGCCGATCACCCCCGAGTTCGTCGAGAAGATCATCGCCAAGGAGCGCCCCGACGCGCTGCTCCCGACGCTGGGCGGCCAGACCGCGCTCAACACCGCGATCTCGCTGGACGCCAACGGCGTGCTCGCCAAGTACAACGTCGAGCTGATCGGCGCCAAGGTCGACTCGATCCACAAGGGCGAGGACCGCGAGCTCTTCAAGGGCGTCGTCGAGGCCGTCAACGCCAAGATCGGGCACGGCGAGTCCGCCCGCTCGGTGATCTGCCACTCCATGGACGACGTCCTGGCCGGCGTGGAGACGCTCGGCGGCTACCCCGTCGTCGTCCGTCCCTCCTTCACCATGGGCGGCGCCGGCTCCGGCTTCGCCCACAACGAGGAGGACCTGCGCCGCATCGCCGGGCAGGGCCTGACCCTCTCGCCGACCACCGAGGTGCTCCTGGAGGAGTCCATCCTCGGCTGGAAGGAGTACGAGCTGGAGCTGATGCGCGACAAGCACGACAACGTCGTGGTCGTCTGCTCCATCGAGAACTTCGACCCGATGGGCGTCCACACCGGTGACTCGATCACCGTCGCCCCGGCGATGACCCTGACGGACCGTGAGTACCAGATCCTCCGGGACATCGGCATCGCGGTCATCCGCGAGGTCGGCGTCGACACCGGCGGCTGCAACATCCAGTTCGCGGTCAACCCCGAGGACGGCCGGGTCATCGTCATCGAGATGAACCCGCGTGTCTCTCGTTCGTCCGCGCTGGCGTCCAAGGCCACCGGCTTCCCGATCGCCAAGATCGCCGCCAAGCTGGCCGTCGGCTACACGCTGGACGAGATCCCGAACGACATCACCGAGCAGACCCCGGCCTCCTTCGAGCCGACGCTCGACTACGTGGTCGTCAAGGTCCCGCGCTTCGCGTTCGAGAAGTTCCCGAGCGCCGACGCCACGCTGACCACCACCATGAAGTCGGTCGGCGAGGCCATGGCCATGGGCCGCAACTTCACCGAGGCGCTGCAGAAGGCGCTGCGCTCGCTGGAGAAGAAGGGCTCGCAGTTCTCCTGGGTCGGTGAGACCGGCGACAAGCAGGAGCTGCTGACCAAGGCTCAGGTCCCCACCGACGGCCGGATCAACACCGTCATGGAGGCCATCCGGGCGGGCGCCACCCAGGAGGAGGTGTTCGAGGCCACCAAGATCGACCCGTGGTTCGTCGACCAGCTCTTCCTGCTGGACGAGGTCGCCGCCGAGCTCGCCGAGGCCGAGCGCCTCGACCCGGAGCTGCTGCGCCACGCCAAGCGGCACGGCTTCTCCGACCAGCAGATCGGCGAGATCCGCGGCCTCAAGCCGGACGTCGTCCGCGAGGTCCGGCACGCGCTCGGCATCCGCCCGGTCTTCAAGACCGTCGACACCTGCGCCGCCGAGTTCGCCGCCAAGACCCCGTACTTCTACTCGTCCTACGACGAGGAGAACGAGGTCGCGCCCCGCACCAAGCCCGCCGTGATCATCCTCGGCTCTGGCCCGAACCGCATCGGCCAGGGCATCGAGTTCGACTACTCCTGCGTGCACGCGTCGTTCGCGCTCGCCGACGCCGGGTACGAGACCGTGATGGTCAACTGCAACCCGGAGACCGTCTCCACCGACTACGACACCTCCGACCGGCTCTACTTCGAGCCGCTCACCCTGGAGGACGTCCTGGAGATCGTCCACGCCGAGCAGCAGGCCGGGCCGCTCGCGGGCGTCATCGTCCAGCTCGGCGGCCAGACCCCGCTGGGCCTGGCCCAGGCGCTCAAGGACAACGGCGTGCCGATCGTCGGCACCCAGCCCGAGGCCATCGACCTGGCCGAGGAGCGCGGCGCCTTCGGCCGCGTGCTGCGCGACGCGGGCCTGCCGGCCCCCAAGCACGGCACCGCCTTCTCCTTCGAGGAGGCCAAGGCGATCGCCGACGAGATCGGCTACCCCGTCCTCGCCCGCCCCTCGTACGTGCTCGGCGGCCGCGGCATGGAGATCGTCTACGACGAGCCCTCCCTCGCCTCGTACCTGGAGCGGCACGCCGGTCTGATCTCCGAGCACCCCGTGCTGATCGACCGCTTCCTGGACGACGCGGTCGAGATCGACGTGGACGCGCTCTACGACGGCACCGAGCTCTACCTCGGCGGCGTCATGGAGCACATCGAGGAGGCCGGTATCCACTCCGGCGACTCGGCCTGCGCCCTGCCCCCGATCACCCTCGGCGGGTACGACATCAAGCGCCTGCGCACCTCCACCGAGGCCATCGCGCGCGGCGTCGGCGTCCGCGGTCTGATCAACATCCAGTTCGCGCTCTCCGGCGACATCCTCTACGTCCTCGAGGCCAACCCGCGCGCCTCGCGGACCGTGCCGTTCACCTCCAAGGCGACGGCCGTCCCGCTGGCCAAGGCCGCCGCCCGGATCTCGCTGGGCGCGACCATCGCCGAGCTGCGCACCGAGGGCATGCTCCCGGCCGAGGGCGACGGCGGCACACTGCCCGCCGACTGCCCGATCTCCGTCAAGGAGGCCGTGATGCCGTGGAGCCGCTTCCGCGACATCCACGGCCGCGGCGTGGACACCGTGCTCGGCCCGGAGATGCGCTCGACCGGCGAGGTCATGGGCATCGACAAGGTCTTCGGCACCTCGTACGCCAAGGCCCAGGCCGGCGCGTACGGCGCGCTGCCGACCAAGGGCAAGGTCTTCGTCTCGGTCGCCAACCGCGACAAGCGCAACCTGGTCTTCCCGGCCCGCGCGCTGGTCGAGCTGGGCTTCGAGGTGCTCGCCACGGCCGGCACCGCCGAGGTCCTGCAGCGCGGCGGCATCCCGTCCACGCTGGTGCGCAAGCACAGCGAGGGCGAGGGCCCGAACGGCGAGCGGACCATCGTCCAGCTGATCCACGACGGTGAGGTCGACCTGATCATCAACACGCCGTACGGCACCGGCGGCCGCCTCGACGGCTACGAGATCCGGACCGCCGCCGTCGCCCGCGCGGTCCCCTGCCTGACGACCGTTCAGGCGATGGGTGCGGCCGTCCAGGGCATCGACGCGCTGCTGCGCGGCGAGGTCGGTGTGATGTCGCTTCAGGAGCACGCGGCGCTGATCAACTCCGGCCGCAAGTAGCAGGACCCTAGTGGGGGGCACCGAGACCTGGTGCCCCCCACTTCCATGCCCTCTGAGGAAGGCTCAGCTTTTGTACAAGCTTCTGTTCAACCTGGTCTTCAAGAAGATGGACCCGGAGAAGGCCCACCACCTCGCCTTCTTCTGGATCCGTCTCGCGGCCTCCGTCCCGGGCCTCAAGCAGCTGGTCCGCCTGGCGCTGGCCCCGCGCGACCCCGCGCTGCGGACCACCGCGCTCGGGCTCGACCTGCCCGGTCCGTTCGGGCTCGGCGCGGGCTTCGACAAGAACGGCATCGGCATCGACGGCCTGTCGATGCTGGGCTTCGACTTCATCGAGGTCGGCACCATCACCGGTGAGCCGCAGCCGGGCAACCCCGCGCCGCGGCTGTTCCGCCTGGTCGAGGACCGCGCGCTGATCAACCGGATGGGCTTCAACAACCAGGGCTCGGAGCGGGTCGCCGCCCGCCTGGCCCCCCGTCAGCGCACCACCTCCACCCCGGTGGTGGGCGTCAACATCGGCAAGACCAAGGTGGTCGAGGAGGTCGACGCCACCGCGGACTACCTCAAGAGCACCGAGCGGCTCGCGCCGCACGCGGACTACCTGGTGGTCAACGTCAGCTCGCCGAACACCCCCGGCCTGCGCAACCTCCAGGCCGTCGAGATCCTCGGCCCGCTGCTCTGGGACGTCCGCAAGAAGGCCGACGAGGTCACCTCCCACCATGTCCCGCTGCTGGTGAAGATCGCCCCCGACCTGGCCGACGAGGACATCGACGAGATCGCCGACATGGCGCTGCACCTCGGCCTGGACGGCATCATCGCCACCAACACGACGATCGGCCGCGAGGGGCTGAAGGAGTCGGCCGCGCGGATCGAGGAGATCGGCATGGGCGGGCTCTCCGGCGCCCCGCTGAAGGCCCGCTCGCTGGAGGTGCTGCAGCGCCTGCGCGCCCGCACCGAGGGCCGGCTGACGCTGGTCGCGGTCGGCGGCATCGAGACCGCCGAGGACGCGTGGGAGCGGATCGTCCACGGCGCCGACCTGGTGCAGGGGTACAGCGCCTTCATCTACGAGGGCCCGTTCTGGATGCGCCGGATGCACAAGGGCCTGTCGGCGCGGCTGAAGGCCGGCGGCTTCAAGAACATCGCCGAGGCGGTGGGCACCGCGAAGGCCGCATGACAGCTCGAAACGGTGTGCGGACAAAGTGACAGGTCACGGTCCGGTTTGCCAGAGTGCACTCCGTCAAGCGCGTAGGGCAGCCGAAAGGTGAACCACATGGCCCACCCAGTCCAGACCGAAGCCGAGGTGCTCTCCAGCACCGCCGAGGGCGCGTACCACCGGCTGGTGCTGCGCGCCCCCGAGGCGGCGCCGCGCGTCCGCCCGGGCCACTTCGCGACCCTGGCGGTCGGCGGGCGGCACTCCTCGATGCTGCTCCGGCGGGCCTTCTCGATCCACCGGGCCGACGTCGAGGCCGGGACGGTCGAGCTGGTGATCGCCGAGCAGGGCCACGGCACTGGGGAGCTGCGCCGGGCCCGGCCCGGCGACCGGCTCGACCTGATCGCTCCGCTCGGCACGCCCTTCCCGCTGCCGGACGGCCCGGTCAGCGCCCTGCTGGTGGCCGCCGGCTACGGCATCGCGCCGCTGCTCGCGCTCGGCGAGGAGATCAAGCGCCGCGGCGGCCAGATCGGGTTCATCCTCGGTGCCCCGACCGTCGCGCAGCTGTACGGGGTCGAACAGGCCCGGGCGCTCACCCAGGACGTCCTGGTGGTCACCGAGGACGGTTCGGCGGGCCTGCCGGGCCCGGTCACCGAGCCGCTCGCCCAGGCCATCAGGGCGATCGACGCGACGGTCGTCCACGCCTGCGGCCCGATGCCGGTGCTCCGGGCCGTCACCGGCATCGCCCTCGACCTCGGGGCGCGCTGCCACACCTCCGTGGAGGAGGCGATGGCCTGCGGCGTCGGCATCTGCATGACCTGTGTTCTGCCGGTGGTCGGCGAGGACGGTGTCAGCCGCTTCGTCCGCTCCTGCACCGACGGCCCGGTCTTCGACGGTGCCCGGGTCCGCTGGAACGACATCGGGACCGTCCCCGCCGATCTCGAAGGCGCCGCCGCGATGGGAGTGAAGGGCTGATGCAGACCGACGACGTCGACCTCAGAGTCCCCTTCGGCGCGCTGACCCTGCCCAACCCGCTCACCACCGCGTCCGGCTGCGCGGGGTACGGGCGCGAGCTGGCCAAGTTCGTCCCGCTGGACGCGCTGGGCTCCGTCACCACCAAGACGATCATGGCGAGCCCGCGCTCCGGCCTCGCCACTCCCCGGATGGCCGAGACGCCGTCCGGCATGCTCAACGCGATCGGGCTGCAGGGCTCCGGCATCGCCTCCTTCGTCAAGCACGAGCTGCCGTGGCTGGCCGAGCGCGGCGCCCGGGTGCTGGTCTCGATCGCGGGGGAGCGGCTGGAGGAGTTCGCCGAGGTCGCCGAGCAGCTCAACGGGCAGCCCGGGGTGATCGGCCTGGAGCTCAACATCTCCTGCCCCAACATCGCCGACCGGGGCCAGGTCTTCGCCTGCAACCCGGCCACCTCCTACGACGTGGTCCGCGCCGTCCGCAAGGTGGCCGAGGCCGGGCTGCCGGTGTACGCCAAGCTCTCGCCGGACGTCACCTCGATCACCGAGATCGCCGCCGCCTGCGTCCAGGCCGGGGCGGACGGCCTCTCGATGATCAACACCTCGCTCGGCATGGCCATCGATCTCGACACCATGCGGCCCGCGGTGGCCGGCGGCACCGGCGGCCTCTCCGGGCCCGCGATCCGCCCGACCGCCATCCGCTGCGTGCACCAGGTGCACGCCGCGATGCTGGCCGGACGCATCCCGCAGGTGCCCATCCTCGGTATGGGCGGCATCCGTACCGGCCGCGACGCCCTGGAGTTCGCGCTGGCCGGCGCGAGCGGCCTGGCCGTCGGCACCGCTCTGTTCAACGACCCGGCCGCCCCGCTGCGCATCCTCGACGAGCTGCGCACCGAGCTGGCGGCCCGAGGTTTCGCCAAGTTCACCGACGCGGTGGGGTTCGCCCACCGTCCCGTCACTGCTGAAAGGCTGTCATGACCCTCGCTCCGTTCGGCGCCCGCCTCCACCACGCGCTCGAGACCCGCGGCCGGCTGTGCGTCGGCATCGACCCGCACGCCTCCCTGCTCGCCGCCTGGGGGCTCGGTGACGACGTCGCCGGGCTGGAGCGGTTCAGCCGGACCGTGGTCGAGGCGCTGGCCGGCGAGGTCGCCGTGCTCAAGCCGCAGGCCGCCTTCTTCGAGCGCTTCGGCAGCCGCGGCATCGCCGTCCTGGAGCAGACCGTCGCCGAGGCCCGCGAGGCCGGTGCCCTGGTGCTGATGGACGCCAAGCGCGGCGACATCGGCTCCACCATGGCCGCGTACGCCGAGACCTTCCTGTCGCCCGCCGGCCCGCTCTTCTCGGACGCGCTCACGGTCAGCCCGTACCTGGGCTTCGGCTCGCTGCAGCCGGCGCTCGACCTGGCCCGGGCCAACGGCGCGGGTGTGTTCGCGCTGGCGCTGACCTCCAACCCGGAGGGCGCCGAGGTGCAGCGTGCGGTGGCGGCCGGCGGGGAGAGCGTGGCCCAGGGCGTCCTGCGCCGGCTCGCGGCCGAGAACGAGGGCGCCGAGCCGCTCGGCTCCTTCGGCGCGGTGGTCGGTGCGACCCTTACCGAGGCCGGGGTCGACCTGGAGATCAACGGCCCGCTGCTCGCCCCCGGCGTCGGCGCGCAGGGGGCGACCGCGGCGGATCTGCCGCGGGTCTTCGGCGACGCCGTCCGCCATGTGGTGCCCAGCGTCAGCCGGGACGTGCTCAAGCACGGGCCTTCGGTGGCGGCGCTGCGCGCGGCCTCGGCGCGGTTCGTCGAGGAGATCAGCGCCGTGGTGAAGTAGTGAGCACCGTCACACTCGCCTGAGAATCTTGGCCCAGGGCCGGTCGTTATGCCCGGAAAAGTCCTGGTCGGCCTTGGCTGACCAGGACTTTTCGTGTTCTTTTCCTGACGCGGGGGCTCAAGTTGGGTAGTGTCCGGCGGTAGGTCATCGAAGGGCTGCGGAAACCGTTGCTCTTGCAGGTCAGAGCCGTTAGGTTCCACTGCAACCGGTGTCCGTGGCACCAACCAGTCATAGCTCATCCCTTCCTTCCACACCCTGAGGTGAACGGCGTGGCTCTTCCGCCCCTTACCCCTGAACAGCGCACCGCCGCGCTCGCCAAGGCTGCCGATGCTCGCCGGAAGCGCGCCGACGTGAAGAACAAGCTGAAGCACTCCGGTGCCTCGCTTCACGACGTGATCAAGGCGGGCAAGGCCGACGACGAGGTCATCGGCAAGATGAAGGTGTCCGCTCTGCTGGAGAGCCTTCCGGGCGTCGGCAAGGTGCGCGCCAAGCAGATCATGGAGCGTCTGGGTATCAGCGAGAGCCGCCGGGTGCGCGGCCTCGGTACGAACCAGATCGCCTCGCTGGAGCGGGAGTTCGGCAGCACCGCCTCCTGAACAACCCCCGGCTCGGCCCCGTGGTCCCCGGATCGTCCGCGATCCGGGATAATCGGTGCATGAGTGAGCGTCCGCGGCTGACCGTGCTCTCCGGCCCTTCGGGGGTCGGCAAGAGCACGGTCGTCGCTCATATGAGGAAGCAGCACCCCGAGGTCTGGCTCTCGGTGTCGGTGACGACCCGCCACCCGAGGCCCGGCGAGAAGGACGGGGTCCACTACTACTTCGTCGACAACGATGAATTCGACAAGCTGATCGCCAACGGCGAGCTGCTGGAGTGGGCCGTCTTCGCCGGCAACCGGTACGGCACGCCGCGCCAGGCCGTGCTGGAGAAGCTGGAGAACGGCGTACCGGTCCTGCTGGAGATCGATCTGCAGGGCGCCCGCCAGGTGCGGGAGTCGATGCCCGAGGCGCTGCTGGTCTTCCTGGCCCCGCCGAGCTGGGACGAGCTGGTCCGCCGGCTCACCGGCCGGGGCACCGAGCCGCAGGACGTCATCGAGAAGCGGCTGGAGGCGGCGAAGGTCGAGCTGGCCGCCGAGACCGAGTTCGACACGACCCTTGTCAACACGTCGGTCGAGCAGGTAGCGGCCGAACTGCTAGCCTTGCTCGGTGTAGCCTGATCAGATCATGTTGATCTGATCAGCATTCTGTCTTTGCCACCCTTTCGGAAGGTTTTCGCGTGTCCTCTTCCATGACCGCGCCCGAGGGCATCATCAACCCGCCGATCGATGAGCTGCTCGAGGCCACCGACTCCAAGTACAGCCTGGTGATCTACGCCGCCAAGCGCGCGCGTCAGATCAACGCGTACTACTCGCAGCTCGGTGAGGGTCTCCTGGAGTACGTCGGCCCGCTGGTCGACACCCACGTGCACGAGAAGCCGCTGTCGATCGCGCTGCGCGAGATCAATGCCGGCATGCTCACCGCAGAGGCCATCGAGGCTGCCTGAGCCTGTCGTCGAAGGGGCCCGTCGGATTCGTTCCGGCGGGCCCCTTCGCTGTGCCGGGGGCCCTGGTGCAGGACGTGTCTGAGGGCATAGTGCAGGCCGTGTCTGAGGGGCCGTAGGGTTGAGGCGATCCGAACCGGAGGAGAGAGCCACACCATGAGCGCGAGTGCCCCACGTGTCGTCCTCGGCGTCAGCGGCGGCATCGCCGCGTACAAGGCCTGCGAGCTGCTGCGGCGGCTGACCGAGTCCGGGCACCGGGTGACCGTGGTGCCGACGGCCGCCGCGATGCACTTCGTCGGCGAGGCCACCTGGGCCGCGCTCTCCGGCCGTCCCGCGGCCACCGAAACCTGGGAGACGGTGCACGAGGTCCCGCACGTGCGGATCGGTCAGAATGCCGACCTGGTCGTGGTCGCCCCCGCCACCGCCGACCTGATGGCCAAGGCCGCCCACGGCCTGGCCGACGACCTGCTGACCAACACGCTGCTCACCGCGCGCTGTCCGGTGGTCTTCGCCCCCGCCATGCACACCGAGATGTGGGAGCACCCGGCCACCCAGGAGAACGTCGCCACGCTGCGCCGCCGGGGCGCGATCGTGCTGGAGCCGGCCGTCGGGCGCCTGACCGGTGTGGACACCGGCAAGGGCCGGCTGCCCGATCCGTCCGAGATCTTCGAGGTCTGCCGCCGGGTGCTCGCCCGCGGCGGTCTGGACACCGACCTGGCGGGCCGTCATGTGGTGGTCTCGGCCGGCGGCACCCGGGAGCCCCTTGACCCGGTGCGCTTCCTCGGCAACCTCTCCTCCGGCAAGCAGGGCTACGCGCTGGCCGCCACCGCGGCCGCCCGGGGCGCCAGGGTCACCCTGCTCTCCGCCAACGCCGAGCTGCCCGACCCCGCCGGGGTGGACGTCGTCCGGGTCTCCACCGCGCTGCAGCTGCGCGAGGCGGCGCTGAAGGCGGTCGTGGACGCCGACGTGGTGGTGATGGCCGCCGCCGTCGCCGACTTCCGGCCCGCCGAGTACGCCACCGGCAAGATCAAGAAGGTGGAAGGGGTCGACCCGGCCCCGGTCGCCCTGGTGCGCAACCCCGACATCCTCGCCGAGATCTCCGCCCACCGGGCACGGCCGGGCCAGCTGGTGGTCGGCTTCGCCGCCGAGACCGACGACGTGCTCGCCAACGGCCGGGCCAAGCTCGCCCGCAAGGGCTGCGATCTCCTGGTGGTCAACGAGGTCGGCGGCGGAAAGGCCTTCGGGCAGGACACCAACGCGGCGGTCGTGCTGGGCGCTGACGGCACCGAGGTGACCATTCCCGACGGCCCCAAGGAATCGCTGGCCGACGCGGTCTGGGACGAGGTCGCGGCCCGACTCGGCTGAACGGTCGGATTGCTGCGTGTTCCGTCTCACCTGCGACGGGGGAGTGCCCGTCTCAGGTAGCCGACCGTTACACTCCAGGCATCAAGTCTTTCCGGATGCCTCGGACCCCCGGGGCATTCAGTCAGCAGCCGCTGCAACCCCAGGGAGCGCTGTGTCTCGCCGCCTGTTCACCTCGGAGTCCGTCACCGAGGGACACCCCGACAAGATCGCTGACCAGATCAGCGACACCATCCTGGACGCTCTCCTCAAGGACGACCCGACCTCCCGGGTCGCCGTGGAGACGCTGATCACCACCGGCCTGGTGCACATCGCCGGCGAGGTGACCACCAAGGCTTACGCGCCCATCGCGCAGCTCGTCCGGGACAAGATCCTCGAGATCGGTTACGACAGCTCCAAGAAGGGCTTCGACGGCGCCTCCTGCGGCGTGTCGGTGTCCATCGGCGCGCAGTCCCCCGACATCGCGCAGGGCGTCGACACCGCCTACGAGGCTCGCGTCGAGGGCGACGACGACCACCTCGACAAGCAGGGCGCCGGCGACCAGGGCCTGATGTTCGGCTACGCGTCGGACGAGACCCCCGAGCTCATGCCGCTGCCGATCACCCTGGCGCACCGCCTGGCCCGCCGCCTCTCCGAGGTCCGCAAGAACGGGACCATCCCGTACCTGCGCCCCGACGGCAAGACCCAGGTCACCATCGAGTACGACGGCGACAAGGCCGTCCGCCTCGACACGGTCGTGGTGTCCTCGCAGCACGCCTCGGACATCGACCTGGAGTCGCTGCTCACCCCGGACATCCGCGAGTTCGTCGTGGAGCCCGAGCTCAAGGCGCTCGCCGAGCAGGGCATCGACCTGGAGACCGACGGCTACCGTCTGCTGGTCAACCCGACCGGCCGCTTCGAGATCGGCGGCCCGATGGGCGACGCCGGCCTCACCGGCCGCAAGATCATCATCGACACCTACGGCGGCATGGCCCGCCACGGTGGCGGCGCCTTCTCCGGCAAGGACCCGTCCAAGGTCGACCGCTCGGCCGCCTACGCCATGCGCTGGGTCGCCAAGAACATCGTCGCGGCCGGCCTGGCCCGCCGCGCCGAGGTCCAGGTCGCCTACGCGATCGGCAAGGCCGAGCCCGTGGGCCTCTTCGTCGAGACCTTCGGCACCGAGACCGTCCCGGTCCTGAAGATCCAGAAGGCCGTCGCCGAGGTCTTCGACCTCCGTCCGGCCGCGATCATCCGCGACCTCGACCTGCTGCGTCCGATCTACGCCCAGACCGCCGCGTACGGCCACTTCGGCCGCGAGGAGGCGGACTTCACCTGGGAGCGCACGGACCGCGCCGAGGAGCTGAAGAAGGCCGTCGAGGCCTGATCGTCCCAGCGGGCGGCGGTCATCCCTCCGGGGGTGGCCGCCGCCGCTGCGTTTCTGTCGGTGCGTTCTGATACGACTTGGGGCGATGAGCAGCAACGACGACGCCGGGGAGCAGCTGGCCTTCATCCGGGAGACGGTCCGGCGGGCCAAGCCGCGGACGTGGCGTGGCGCGCAGCTGGCCGAGCAGCTGCCGGTGGCCAGGGTGCTGGTGGACAAGGGGCTGCTGCACCTCGACCAGTTCTTCGACTACGCCGTTCCCGCCACCATGGCGGAGGAGGCCCGGCCCGGCGTCCGGGTGCGGGTGCGGTTCGGGGCGCGTGTGGTGTCCGGGCGGCGCGAGGGCGGGGAGCTGCACGACGGCTTCGTCGTGGAGCGCCGGGCCGACAGCGACTACGCCGGCCCGCTGGCCCCCCTCGCCCAGGTGCTCTCGCCCGAGCCCGTCCTGACGCCGGCCCTGCTGAGGCTCTGCCGTACCGTCGCCGACCGCTATGCGGGCTCGCTCGCCGACGTCCTGCAGCTGGCCGTGCCGCCCCGGCACGCCAAGGCCGAGGCCGAGCCCTCCCCGGAGCCGCTGCCCCCGCCGGCGATGCCCGAGCCCGGCAGCTGGGCCCGCTACCCGCAGGGCCCCGACTTCCTGACGGCGTGCGCCGCCGGCCGCGCGCCCCGAGCGGTCTGGACGGCGCTGCCCGGGCCCAGCTGGCCGGAGGAGATCGCCCGGGCGGTCGCGGCTACCCTCGCGGGTGGTCGGGGCGTTCTGGTGGTGTTGCCGGACGGCCGCGCGGTGGCCCGGGTGGACGAGGCGCTGACCGCCCTGATCGGTCCCGGCCGGCACGCCGCGCTGGCGGCCGACCTCGGGCCCAAGGAGCGTTACCGCCGCTGGCTGTCGGTGAGCCGCGGCTCGGTGCGCGCGGCGATCGGGACGCGGGCGGCGATGTTCGCGCCCGTACGCGATCTCGGCCTCGTGGTGGTCTGGTCGGACGGCGACGGCAGTCACAGCGATCCCCGCGCCCCGCACCCGCACGTACGCGAGGTCGCCCTGCTGCGGGCCGCCGAGGAGGGGGCCGGGGTGCTGCTCGGCGGGCTCTCGGTGACCGTCGAGGCGGCGCAGCTGCTGCGGACGGGCTGGGCCAGGCCGCTGGCCGCCGAGCGCGAGACGGTCCGCGCGGTGGCCCCGAGGGTCCGTACGGTCACGGACCAGGACCAGGCCCGCGACGCCGCCGCCCAGGCGGCCCGCCTGCCCTGGCTCGCCATGGAGGTGGCCCAGGACGCGCTGAAAAGGGGGCCGGTGCTGATCCAGGTGCCCCGGCGGGGCTACGTCCCGAGGCTGGCGTGCGGGCGCTGCCGTACGCCGGCGCGCTGCCGGCACTGTGTCGGGCCGCTGGAGGCCCGCTCGGCGGGCTCGGCGCTGGAGTGTTCCTGGTGCGGGCAGCCGGAGGCGGACTGGCACTGCACCGAGTGCGGGTCGTTCCGGCTGCGCGCGCAGGTGGTCGGGGCTCGACGGACGGCGGAGGAGCTGGGCAAGGCCTTCCCCCGGGTGCCGGTCCGGACCTCCGGGCGGGACGCGGTGCTCGCCTCGGTGCCCGGCGAGCCCGCGCTGGTGATCTCCACGCCCGGGGCCGAACCGGTCGCCGAGGGCGGCTACGCGGCCGCACTGCTGCTGGACGGCTGGGCCCTGCTCGGCCGCCCCGACCTGCGGGCGGGCGAGGAGGCCCTGCGGCTCTGGCTCACGGCGGCCGGGCTGGTCAGGCCCTCGGCGGAGGGCGGCACGGTGGTGGTGGTCGCCGAGCCGACGGCCCGCCCGGTCCAGGCGCTGGTCCGCTGGGACCCGGCCGGGCACGCCGCGCTCGAGCTGGAGGAGCGTGCCCAGCTGCACTTCCCACCGGTCTCCCGGATGGCCTCCGTCACGGGTGCCCCGCACGCCGTCGCCGACCTGCTCTCGCTGGTCCGGCTGCCGGAGGGCACCGACATCCTCGGGCCGGTCCCGGCGCCCGGCGGCCGGGGCGAGGAGCTGGAGCGGGCGCTGCTCCGGGTCGCCCCCGGCCAGGGCTCGGCGCTCGCGGCCTCGCTGAAGGCCGCGCAGATCGCCCGGGTGGCACTGCGTACCCCGGACCCGGTGAAGGTCAGGATCGACCCGCTCGACATCGGCTGAGCGGGCCGGCTCCGGAGCCGTCAGCCCCGGAGCGGTACCCCTTGGCGGTCGAGGCCGCCCTGGCGGGCGGCCGGGACGCTCCTGGTCAACGGTGGCGCGGGCGGCGGGAGCTCCTCGCCGCGGTCCGGCCTGGACCGGCCCGGGACGGCCGGCGCCGTCACCACGCCCGCCGCCAGCAGCTCGGTGCTGGGACGCCTCATCCCGTACCGCCGGTGCACGGCCTGCTTGGTGACGCCCAGCGCCGAGCCCACCGAGTCCCAGGAGAACCCGAGCGCCCGGTCGAACTCGACGGCCGCGGCGACCAGCGTCTCCACGCTCTCGCGCAGCTCCTGGGCCAGCCGCACCGTCGGCGCGGGCGCCCGCCCGTACACCACGAACCCGGCGGAAGTGCTCGGCCGACGCGGCCGGTAGACGTTGCCCAGCTGCGCGGTCAGCGTCCGCAGCGCGTCGACCTGCCGCCGTACCCGCTCGATGTCCCGCACCAGCAGGTGCAGGCTGGCCCGCGCCCGGGCGTCGTGGTTGATCTGCTCGGCCATGGCCGTGGTGCCACCTCTCCGTAGGTAACTCGCGGCCGGAACGCCTCGCGCCCCGGTCAATCTCACTTGACCAACGCGGGACCAGGGGCAGGGGTCACGCGCCCGGACCAGACGGGATATGCCAGAAGTACGACCGAACGGGCAGGATGCATTGCATAGACTGCCTGGTGAGCCTTGCTGATTTCCGTGCCGACAGGAGCCCGCAGCCATGCCGATCCAGCCGATCCGGATATTCGGCGACCCCGTGCTGCGCGCCACCGCGAAGCCGGTGACGACCTTCGACAAGGAGCTTCGGAAGCTCGTCAAGGACCTCACCGACACCATGCTGGACGCCCCCGGCGCGGGCCTGGCGGCCCCTCAGCTCGGCGTCTCGCTGCGGGTGTTCACCTACAACGTGGACGGCGTGGTCGGCCACCTGATCAACCCCGACCTCTCGCTCACCGACGAGGAGCAGGACGGCCCCGAGGGCTGCCTCTCGCTGCCCGGCCTTCGCTTCGACACCAAGCGCGCGTACGGGGTGGTCGCCAAGGGCTTCAACATGCACGGCGACCCGGTACGCATCGAGGGCACCGAGCTGCTCGCCCGCTGCATCCAGCACGAGACCGACCACCTGGACGGGATCATCTTCATCGACCGCCTCGACCGCGAGCAGCGGAAGGCCGCGCTGAAGGCGATCCGCGAGGCCGAGTGGGGCGACGGCCCGGCACCGACCGTCAGGATCTCCCCGCACAGCACCTTCGGCTCCGCCCGCTGACCGCCCTCCTTGCCCGGCGCCGGGCAGGAGGGGCCCACCTTCAGAAAGATTTCTGCATGCGCCTCGTCTTCGCCGGCACCCCCGAGGTCGCCGTCCCCGCCCTGGACGCCCTGCTGGCCTCCGACCGGCACGAGGTCGTCGCGGTGGTCACCCGCCCCGACGCCCCCGCCGGCCGCGGCCGCCGACTGGTCGCCAGCCCCGTCGCCCAGCGCGCCGAGGAGGCCGGGATCGAGATCCTCAAGCCGGCCAAGCCGAGCGACCCGGACTTCCTGGCCCGCCTCGCCGAGCTGGCCCCCGACTGCTGCCCGGTCGTCGCGTACGGTGCGCTGCTGCGCCAGGACGCACTGGCCATCCCCAAGCACGGCTGGGTCAACCTTCACTTCTCGCTGCTGCCAGCCTGGCGCGGCGCCGCCCCCGTCCAGCACGCGGTGCTGGCCGGCGACGAGGTGACGGGCGCCTCGACCTTCCTGATCGAGCGGGGCCTGGACTCCGGCCCGGTCTTCGGCATCCTCACCGAGGAGATCCGCCCCACCGACACCAGCGGCGAGCTGCTCACCCGCCTCTCCCACGCCGGTGCCCGCCTGCTGACCGCGACCATGGACGGCATCGAGGACGGCGCCCTGCAGGCCGTCCCGCAGCCCGCCGACGGCATCACCCTCGCGCCCAAGCTCACCGTCGAGGACGCCCGGATCGAGTGGTCCCATCCCGCCCTGCGGATCGACCGGCTGGTGCGCGGCTGCGCGCCCGCCCCCGGCGCCTGGACTACCTTCCGGGCCGAGCGGCTCAAGCTCTCCGGCCCGGTCAAGCTGCTCACCGACAGCTCCGAACTCGCCGCCGGCGAGCTGGCCGTCAGCAAGAACAGCGTCCGGGTCGGCACCGGCAGCCACGAGATCGAGCTCGGCGAGGTCCAGCCGCAGGGCAAGAAGCCGATGCGCGCGGCAGACTGGGCTCGAGGCGTCCGGATCGAGTCGGGCGAGCAGCTCGGGCTCTGACCCTCACCTTCAGCGTTACCGTTCCATACTTCCGCCAGCACATTGAGGCTCCCCGTGACCACCCCCAGCGCCAAGCGCCCCCCTCGCCCGCACCGCCGCCCCAAGAAGGACCCGGCCCGGATCGTCGCCTTCCGCGCCCTGCGGGCCGTCGACGAGCGCGACGCCTACGCCAACCTGATCCTGCCGTCCCTGCTCCGCGAGGCCGAGAAGAACGGCATGGACCGCCGCGACGCGGCCCTCGCCACCGAGCTGGTCTACGGCACCCTGCGCCTGCAGGGCACCTATGACGCGATCATCGCCGCCTGCATCGACCGGCCGCTGCGCGAGGTCGACCCGCCGGTGCTCGACGTGCTCTCGCTCGGCGCGCACCAGCTGCTCACCACCCGCATCCCCTCGCACGCGGCCGTCTCCGCGACCGTCGAACTCGCCCGGGTGGTGCTCGGCGACGGGCGGGCCAAGTTCGTCAACGCCGTGCTGCGCCGGATCAGCGCCCAGGACCTCGACGCCTGGGTCCAGCAGGTCGCCCCGCCGTACGAGAAGGACGCCGAGGACCACCTGGCCGTGGTCCACTCCCACCCGCGCTGGGTGGTCTCCGCGCTCTGGGACTCGCTCGGCCGCTGGCAGCCGGACGCGGCCGGGCGCAGTGCCGTGGAGGAACTCCTCCAGGCCGACAACGCCCGCCCCGAGGTCACCCTCGTCGCCCGCCCGGGCCGGGCCACCGCCGCCGAACTCCGCGAGGCCCTGCCGGAGTCGGAGCCCGGACGCTGGTCGCCGTACGCCGTCCGCCTCGCCGAGGGCGGCGACCCCGGCGGCCTGGACGCCGTCCGGGAGAACCGGGTCGGCGTCCAGGACGAGGGCAGCCAGCTGGTCGCGCTCGCCCTCGCCGCCGCGCCGCTGGAGGGCCCCGACCGGCTCTGGCTGGACGGCTGCGCCGGCCCCGGCGGCAAGGCCGCGCTGCTCGGCGCCCTCGCCGCCGAGCGCGGCGCGGCGCTGGTGGCGAGCGAGAAGCAGCCGCACCGCGCCCGGCTGGTCGCCCGTGCACTGGACGGCAACCCCGGCCCGTACACGGTCATCGCCGCCGACGGCACCCGGCCCGCCTGGCGGCCCGGCAGCTTCGACCGGACGCTCGTCGACGTCCCCTGCTCAGGCCTCGGCGCGCTGCGCCGCCGCCCGGAGGCCCGCTGGCGCCGCCGGCCCGAGGACATCGCCGCCTTCGGCCCGCTCCAGCGCGACCTGCTGCGCACTGCCGTCAAGGCCACCCGCGTCGGCGGCGTGGTCGGCTACGCCACCTGCTCCCCGCACCTCGCCGAGACCCGCGCCGTCGTCGACGACATGATGCGCGAGATGCCCGACCTGGAGTTCATCGACGCCCGCCCGCTGCTGCCCGGAGTCCCCGCCCTCGGCGAGGGCCCCGACGTCCAGCTCTGGCCGCACCTGCACGGCACCGACGCGATGTACCTCGCGTTGCTGCGCCGGACGGCCTGACGGGCCTGACGGCTTCATCGGCTTGACGGCTTGACCGGTCGTACCGCCGAACGGCCGATGGGAGCTCGCGGCGCACGACCTCGGGTGCTGTGCTTGCCTCAACCTAGGTGTGGAGGCGCGCAATGCCCGAGGTCGGCGTCAACGGGGTGTCGCTGTACTACGAGAGCCGTGGCGCCGGGCCGGGCGTGGTCATGGTCCACGGCTCCTGGAGCGACGCCGACAGCTGGACCCACGTGGTGCCGGGCCTCGCCACGCAGTGCCGGGTCGTGACGTACGACCGGCGCGGGCACAGCCGCAGCGAGGAGCCGCTGACCCAGGGCTCGGTGCACGAGGACGTCGCCGATCTGGCCGCCCTGATCGAGGAGCTCGGCCTGGCCCCGGCCTTCGTGTGCGGCAACTCCTACGGGTCGCTGATCACCCTGCGGCTGGCCTGCGCGCGGCCCGAGCTGCTGCGCGGGATCGCCGTCCACGAGCCGCCCGGTCTGGATCTGCTGCGCGACGACCCCGAGCTGCGGAGCATCACCGCGGGCTTCGCGGACCGGATCGAGCCCGTGCGCGTCCTGCTCGAAGCGGGCGAGTCCGCGGCGGCGGCCGAGCTCTTCGTCGAGACCGTCGCCTTCGGCCCGGGAGCCTGGGCGCAGCTTCCCGCGCCGCTGCGCCACACCTTCGTCCGCAACGCGCCGACGTACCTCGACGAGCTGCGCGACCCGGACGCGCTCGACCTCGACCTGGAGGCGCTGAGCCGCTTCGCCGAGCCGGTCCTGCTCACCCGGAGCGACAACAGCCCGCCGATGTTCGAACCCATCCTGGACCGGATCGCGCTGGACCTGCCCCAGGCCGAGAGCCACATGTACTTCGGAGCGGGGCACACACCCCATGTGACCCAGCCGGAGGAGTACGTGCGGGTCACCCTTCCCCGTGCACTGGCAGGGGCCTGACGGAGGGTCATAGGGGCAGCGCTTTGATATCGGGCCGACAAGAAGAGCTGGACAACGGGCCCGGGGCGGCAGAGGGTGGCAGGCATGGAGTTCACCCACCTCGGCCGTACCGGCCTGACCGTGTCCCGCCTCTGCCTGGGCACCATGAACTTCGGCCCCCACACGGAGGAGGCCGACGCCCACGTCATCATGGACACCGCCCACGAGCAGGGCATCAACTTCTTCGACACTGCCAACGTCTACGGCTGGGGCGAGAACAAGGGCCGCACCGAGGAGATCGTCGGCAACTGGTTCGCGCGCGGCGGCGGCCGCCGGGAGAAGACCGTGATCGCCACCAAGCTGTACGGCGACATGGGGGAGTGGCCCAACGAGGGCAAGCTCTCCGCGCTCAACATCCGCCGCTCGGTCGACGCCAGCCTGCAGCGTCTGCAGACCGACTACATCGACCTCTACCAGATGCACCACATCGACCGGGCCACGCCCTGGGAGGAGATCTGGCAGGCGATGGAGGTCCTGGTCGCCCAGGGCAAGATCATCTACGTCGGCTCCAGCAACTTCGCCGGCTGGCACATCGCCCAGGCCCAGGAGTCCGCCAAGGCCCGTAACTTCCTCGGCCTCACCAGCGAGCAGTCGCTCTACAACCTGCTGGAACGCAGCCTGGAGCTGGAGGTCATCCCGGCCGCGCAGCACTACGGCCTCGGCCTGATCCCGTGGTCGCCGCTGCACGGCGGGCTGCTCGGCGGCGTCCTGCGCAAGGAGCGCGAGGGCGTCCGTCGCACCGGCGGCCGGTCGGCCGAGACCCTGGCCGACAGGCGCGAGCAGCTCCAGGCCTACGAGGACCTGGCCGCCGAGCTCGGCCACGAGCCCGGTGACGTGGCCCTCGCCTGGCTGCTCTCCCGCCCCGCCGTCACCGCCCCGATCGTCGGCCCGCGCACCCTCGACCAGCTCCACGCGGCCGTGCGCGCCCTCGACGTGACGCTGGACCGGAAGACCCTCGACCGCCTGGACGAGATCTTCCCGGGCCACCGCACCGCCCCGGAGGACTACGCCTGGTAGTACACGGCCGGCCCGCCCTCGCGCCGGGGGCGGGCCACCCCGAGCTCGCTGTCCGCACCGGTCACCGTGCAGGTCGGGTGAGAGCAGGCCAAGATGACCATGTGAAGCCGATCATTCATCAGGTGCCGTACCACTCCCAGTGGGAGTCGCGCGAGCTGGTGCCGGACATTCTGGCCGGGACCGTGCAGGCGGGTGACGATCCGCTCTGGGAGCAGTCCGGGGCGGAGAACGAGGACGAGTACGAGTACTGGTCGTGGCGGCTGTGCGGGGTGGCATGCCTGCGGATGGCGCTGGACTTCTGGTGGGGGGTTGCGCCGCCGGCCGTCCGGCTCGCCGAGGAGTGTCTGGCGGCGGGAGCGTACGTGCGCCACCCGGACGGGAAGCTGGAGGGGCTGACCCATGCGCCGTTCGCGGCGTACACGCACGAGCGCTGGGGTCTGCTGGCCGAGGCCCGCTCGCCGCTGACCGCCGAGGAGATCGCCGGCCACCTCGCCGAGGGGCGGCTGGTGATGCTCTCGGTGCACCCGTCCGTCCGCACCCTCGACCCGGCGCCGCCCCACCAGGGCGGCCACCTCGTGCTGGCGGTCGGCGTCACCGAGGACGCGCTGCTGATCCACAACCCGTCCGGGTTCCCCGACGGTTCGCAGGACTTCGCCCCGGTGCCCTGGGCCTCCCTGGACCGCTACTTCGCGGGGCGGGGCATCGTGCTCGGCCCGTACGGCTAGGCAGCGCCCTCCTACCCGGGTGGGCCGGGCGCTGCGCGGGCCGGACGGTCGGTTCGGCGATTCGCGGGCGTCGTCGGTCCTCCTCGGCGGATCATGGGAGGCGCCCGGAGAGTAGTGACGGGGGTCCCGTATGTTGCTGCAACGCCTCGCCCGGACGTCGCGCGCCACCGCTGCCGAGCCGGCCCGGAACACCAAGATCGCGCTGCTCGCCGAGTGCCTGCGCGAGCTGGGCCCGCAGGAGATCCCCGCCGCCGTCGCGCTGCTGTCGGGCGAGTCCCGGCGGCTGCGGGTCGGCGTCGGGTACGCCGCGCTGCAGGAGCTGCCCGAGCCGGCGTCCGAGGCCACGCTGGGCGTCCGGGAGACCGAGGACGCGCTGGCCGCGATCGCCGCCGTGCACGGCAAGGGGGCCCAGGCCGAGCGCCGTCGGCTGCTGGAGGAGCTGTTCGGCCGGGCCACCGCCGAGGAGCAGGACTTCCTCCGGGCCGTGCTGGTGGGGGAGCTGCGGCAGGGCGCCCTGGACGCGGTGATGGCGGACGCGGTGGCCAAGGCCGCCGGCGTGCCCGCCACGGCGGTACGTCGGGCCCTGATGTTCCGCGGCTCCGCCCGCGCCGTGGCGGCCGCAGCGCTGGAGGGCGGCGCGCCCGCGCTCCACGCCTTCGGGCTGGAGGTCGGCCGCCCCGTGCGGCCGATGCTCGCCGCCTCCGCCCCCGACGTGGCCACCGCGCTGGAGCGCGTCGCCCCGGCCGCCCTGGAGTGGAAGCTGGACGGGATCCGGGTCCAGGTGCACCGCGACGGCGACGAGGTCTCGGTCTTCACCCGCAGCCTCGACGACATCACGGCCAGGGTGCCCGAGGTGGTCGAGGCAGCCCGTTCGCTCTCCGCCCGCTCCGCCGTCCTGGACGGCGAGGCGATCGCGCTCGGCCCGGACGACCGCCCGCGCCCCTTCCAGGTCACCGCCGCGCGTACGGCGTCCCGGCAGGACCCGGAGCAGCTGCGCGCCGAAGTCCCGCTGCGGGTCTTCTTCTTCGACCTTCTGCACCGCGACGGCGAGGACCTGATCGACCTCCCCGCCGAGCAGCGCTGGGCCGGTCTTGCCGAGGTGGTCCCGGAGCCGCTGCGGGTGCCCCGTACGGTGACCGGCGAGCCGGGACCGGCCCGCGCCTTCTTCCGTGACGCACTGGCGCACGGTCATGAGGGCGTCGTGGTCAAGGACCCCGCCGCTCCGTACGCGGCGGGGCGCCGGGGTGCCGGCTGGATCAAGGTCAAGCCCCGGCACACGCTGGACCTGGTGGTGCTGGCCGCCGAGTGGGGCAGCGGCCGCCGACGGGGCTTCCTCAGCAATCTGCACCTGGGCGCCCGGAGCGGCGGCGAGGCCGGGCTGGAGCCGTGGGTGATGCTGGGCAAGACCTTCAAGGGCCTCACGGACGAGCTGCTCATCTGGCAGACCGGGCAGCTGCTGGCCAGGGAGGTGAGCCGGGACTCGTACGTGGTGCGGGTGCGGCCCGAGCTGGTGGTGGAGATCGCCTTCGACGGCATCCAGCGCAGCCCCCGCTACCCGGCCGGGCTGACGCTGCGCTTCGCACGGGTACTGCGCTACCGCGAGGACAAGCCCGCGGAGGAGGCCGACACCATCGCCGCCGTCCGGGCGTTGGCCGCCGAAGGTCTGTGACGGCCGCATCGGGGCGGTGATGGCTTCCCCCGACCTCCCCCGAACCCCCCGCCGTCTTCCGTGACTTCTGGACCTCGGCCTACCAGGCGATCGACGACTGAGCCGCCAAATCTCGGGTCAGCTGCTGGTGGGGAGGCCGATCGGGTTGAGCTGGGGGAGTTCGGCGCGGCAGGCGGTGGAGATGGGCTTGAGGGCGGCGGCGAGCTCGTCGAGTTCGGAGCGGCGGAAGGCGGACCAGACGCGGGAGGCGGCGAGGTCGGTGGCGGCCTCGAGGGCCTGGTGGCGGGAGCGGCCGTCGGGGGTGATGGTGCCGTCCGGGTTGAGCCAGCCGCGGGTGGTGAGGCGGGCGGTGGCCGCCTCCCACTCCTCGTCCGTCCAGCCCCGGTACGGCTGGAGCACCTCACGCCGGACGTCGAGCGCACATCGGATCACCAGGGCCTCGCAGCCGTCCAGCCCCTCGGCGACCAGCGCCGCGACGTGGCCGTCGCCCCGGTGCTCGCGCAGCACGGTGGTCGCGTGCCAGAGCCGGGCCAGCTGTCCTTCGGGGCGCGGCAGTGCCGCGTTGGCGGAGGCCAGCACACGGCCGCAACAGTCCAGGCCGTCGAGCGCCCGCTCCAGCAGGGTCACCGACCGTTCGATCAGGTCGGGCTTGACCGTCTCGAGGACGCGCTCCAGCGTGGCCACCGCGCCTGCGGTACGGGCGGCCAGGGCCGCCTCGGGTGTGGCGCGGCCCCAGACGTCGGGCAGCGCGCGCTCGACCATGCCGGGCGCGAAGTTGAAGAAGGCCGCGACCACGGGGGCGGCGTCCACGGCACCGAGGGGAGCCGACCGCCCGGCGAAGTAGCCGCGCCAGCTGCCGCGCAGGCCGGCCGCCTCGTACGCCGCCCGGCCCTCGGGCGAGAAGTAGGTGAGAGCGTGCACCGGCTCGAAGAGCCACCACAGTGCGCGGGCAGGATGCACCAGCTCGGCCATCGGACACCTTTCTGGGGGCGGACCACGGCGTTCAGGACCCTGGCAGCGCCTTGGCTGTGACGCGGGTCACGGGGAGATCTCACGGCTCACTTCGCGCCGGCGGCAGGAGGGATGATGGACCGAGGGCGGCCGCTCCCGCCGCCCGCACCGAGCGTGAAGGTACCCGGAAATGGCGCAGATCAACCCCAGCATCCTGTCCGCCGACTTCGCCCGCCTGGCCGAGGAGGCCGAGGCCGTTCGCGGCGCGGACTGGCTCCATGTGGACGTGATGGACAACCACTTCGTCCCCAACCTCACGCTGGGCATTCCGGTGGTCGAGTCCCTCGCCCGCGCCACCGACATCCCGCTCGACTGCCACCTGATGATCGAGCAGGCCGACCGCTGGGCCCCGCAGTACGTCGAGGCGGGCGCCGGCTCGGTCACCTTCCACGCCGAGGCGGCCGCAGCCCCCGTCCGGCTGGCGCGGGAGATCCGGGCGAAGGGTGCCCGCGCCTCGATGGCGCTGCGGCCCGCGACCCCCATCGAGCCGTACGAGGACCTGCTGCCCGAGCTCGACATGGTGCTGATCATGACGGTCGAGCCCGGCTTCGGAGGGCAGGCCTTCCTGGACATCATGCTGCCCAAGATCCGCCGCACCCGCGAGCTGATCGACAAGCACGGCCTGGACCTCTGGCTCCAGGTGGACGGCGGCGTCTCCGCCACGACCATCGAGCGCTGCGCCGAGGCCGGCGCCGACGTGTTCGTGGCCGGCTCGGCCGTCTACGGTGCGGGCGACCCGGCCGAAGCCGTACGCGTCCTGCGGGCCCAGGCCGAGGCCGCGTCGGCTGCCGCGCCGTGGGCCTGCGCGCACTGACGCCGCTGCCACCCGGCCGCCTCTGTTGACCAGCTGTGACAGAGGCGGCACACGGTGCTTACCTGACGGCCCCTAAGGTTGATCTCTCATGATCGACGGGGTAAGGGCCTTGGACAGTACAGCAGATGTCGAAGCGTCAGAAGTGTCGGCAGTATCGGACGACGCGCCGGATGTACGGAGCAGCCGCCGCAGCTTCCTGCGGGCGCTCGCACTCACCGGCCTCGCCGGAGGCGGTATCGGGGCCGCGATGGTCGAGGACGTTCTGCCCGGCGGCCCCCGGCTGCGCCGCGCGCTCGGCCTGACCGGTCCGGACGGCGCGGTACCGGCCGTCGCAGCGGGACCGGTCCAGAACCTGCAGCTGCGGTCGGCCGCGCGCGGCCGCGCGGTGCAGCTGATCGTGATGTCCCCGCCCGGGGCGGAGAAGTCCGCGTCACTGCCGGTCTGCGTGGCGCTGCACGGCCGTGGTGCCGGTGCACGGACGATGGTCGAGCTGGGGCTTCCGCAGTTCCTGGCGGCCGCCGTCACCGCTGGGGCGGCGCCGTTCCGGATCGTCGCCGTGGACGGCGGCGACGCCACCTACTGGCACGGGCGCACCCCGGGCGACGACCCGCTGGCGATGCTGCTCGACGAACTGCCCGGCCGGCTCGGGGCACAGGGGCTGCCCGCGCCGACGGCTGCGCTGGGCATCTCGATGGGCGGCTCCGGTGCCCTGCGGTACGCCCGCGCCCTGCACGGGAAGCTGGACGCGGTCGCGGTGCTCAGCCCGGCCCTCTTCCGCTCCTGGGCGGATGCCCGGACGGTCGACGGTTTCCGCGACGAGGCCGACTGGCGCGAGCACGAGCCGCTGCTCCACCCGGACGGGCCGCTCGCCGCCCGGCTCGGCGTCTGGTGCGGCACCGAGGACCCGTTCTGCCCCGCCGCCCGGGGCCTGGCCGACCGGGCGTCCGAGGCCCACTTCCCGCGCGGCGCGCACACCGACGGCTTCTGGCGCCGGGTGCTGCCCGAGGCGATGGCCTTCCTCGGCGGGCGAGTACCTGACGCACCGTGAGGGCAGCTGCTCAGCGGGCCCTCCGCCGACCACCGGCGCGCCTGCTGCCCGACCGGCCTTTCCTCGGCCGAACCAGCAGAGCGACCAGCAGACCGGCCAGGAGAGTGACCAGCATGGCGGCGCCGGCGATGCCGGCGGCCGGCCACCTGAGGGTGGCGACGCCCGGGATAACAGTTCGGATGGCGAAAATGTTGAAAGTTGGTGTTATCTGCTGAGTACCAGGTCCGTCTCCGGATCGGAGCCTGCCGCGAACGGCGCAGGCGGCGGACGCGGCGACGACACGAGGTGTGCAGATGGAAATGCAGCAGCAGCCGGGCCCCGAGGTGGTGGCGGCCGCCCGGGCGGGCGACGGGCCGGCGCTGGACCTGCTGGTGGCGGGGTATCTGCCGCTGGTCTACAACATCGTCGGGCGGGCGATGGACGGTCATGCCGACGTGGACGACGTGGTGCAGGAGACCATGATGCGGGCCGTGGACGCGCTGCCGACCTTGCGCGATCCCGAGCGGTTCCGGCCCTGGCTGGTCGCCATCGCGGTTCGGCAGGTACGGGACCGGTGGCGTGCGCGCCGGCCCGGAGAACTCGTCGGCGGGCTGGACGCGGCCGGCGAGGCCGCCGACCCCGGAGCGGACTTCGCCGACCTGGCGATCCTGCGGCTCGGGCTGTCCGGTCAGCGACGGGAGGCGGCGGAGGCCACCCGCTGGCTGGACGACGAGGAGCGTGAGCTGATCTCGCTCTGGTGGCTCGAGGCCGCCGGTGAGCTCACCCGGGCCGAGTTGGCCGCCGCCTGTGGGCTGAGCCCGCAGCACGCGGCCGTACGGGTCCAGCGGGTCAAGGCGCGCTTGGAGACCGCGCGGGCGGTGGTCCGGGCCCTTCTCATCCGTCCGCGGTGCGAGGAGTTGGCCGGGCTGACGACTCCGTGGGACGGCCGCCCGGGCGCGCTGTGGCGCAAGCGGCTGGCCCGGCACGTGCGGGACTGCCCGACGTGCCTGATGCGCGGGGCGGACCTGATCCCGGTCGAGGGCCTGCTGGCGGGGCTGGCGCTCGTCCCGGTGCCGGCCGTGCTCACCGGCGCGGTGCTGGCGGGGGCCGGAGGCGGGGCGGCGGGGCATGGTGGCGTCGGCGTGGCCGCCAAGGGGTCATTCAAGGGGTCTGCCAAGGGGTTGGGCTGGCTCGCCCGTCGGCTGGCGGCCAAGCCGGTCGCGGTGGTGGCGGCCGGAGCGGTGGCGGTCGGTGCCAGTACGGCGGTGGCGTACGCCTGGCCGGGCGAGGCCGGGCCGTCGGCGGTGCCGCAGGTCGCCGGCGTGACCGCCGCCGAGGTTCCGCCCGTCTCGGCGTCACCAAGCCCTTCGCCCTCGCCCTCGCCCTCGCCGACTCCCTCGCCCTCGCCGACTCCCTCTCCTTCGAAGGGCCGGCCGTCCACCTCACCCTCCGTCGGCGGGCCGGTGTACGGCGGGACCGTCGACGCCCCGGACACCGCCCCCGCCGTGACCGCGCTGCCCAGGGCACTGCCCGTACGCCCCGAGGGGACGCCGCTCTCCGTCACCGGCAAGTGGGAGGAGCCGTTCAAGGGCTCGCTCGGCGGCAGGTACCTGATGTTCTACCGGGGCGACCACGTCACCATCACCGGCCAGGGCTATTTCCAGGTCCGGTGGGAGGTCGCGTACTTCAACCGCACCGGCGAGCTGCGGATGCCGCCCTGGACCGGACTGAAGGGCAAGCTGTTCCACGTGGCCTCGGGCGGCGGCCGCCGGATGTCCGACACCGTGCCGGGCGCCACCGACCTGCCGCACACGTGGATGGGCCGGCCGGACAAGGGCTACGACACGATCCCCGCCGGTGCCCAGCAGATGTGGCAGAACGAGTTCTACTACCTCGACGGCACGGTGACCCTGTACAACATCGAGCGCGGCGCCGACTACAACCTGAGCGTCACCCCCGTGACCCGCACCCAGGTACTGGCCGACATCAACACCGGGCCGAGCACCAACACCGCTCTCGGGCGCGTCCGTTACGGCCTGGTCCGGGACACCGGGGGAGACGGCGCCCCGGTGCCGCAGTACCTGACCCGGACCGAGCCCTCCGACCCGGCCACGGTGGCGCAGCAGTCGACGGTGGGCTGACATGTCGCCGAACCGAGCTGCCTGACGGATGATCGTGTCCGGCCGTCCCGTCCTCCCCATGGAGTTCACCCGTGAGCAATCTCGACCTCAAGCCCTCCCCGACCCGCTGCGGCGGTGAGGCCGGCACCGGGCCGGTGAAGGAGCTGACGACCGGCCGTCAGGTGCGGCTGGGCGAATCCACCGAGGTGCGGCGCCTGCTGCCCAACCTCGGGCGGCGGATGGTCGGGGCCTGGTGCTTCGTCGACCACTACGGTCCGGACGACATCGCGGACGAGCCCGGCATGCAGGTGCCGCCGCACCCGCACATGGGTCTGCAGACCGTCAGCTGGCTGCACGAGGGCGAGGTGCTGCACCGCGACAGCCTCGGCAGCCTGCAGACCGTCCGGCCGTACGAGCTGGGCCTGATGACCTCGGGCCGGGCGATCGCGCACTCGGAGGAGTCCCCGCGCGAGCACGCCCGACTGCTGCACGGCGCGCAGCTCTGGGTTGCCCTGCCGGACGCCCACCGGAACACCGCGCCCGCCTTCGAGCACCACGCCGAACTGCCCACCGTCAGCGCGTCCGGCCTGCACGCCACCGTGATCATGGGCTCGCTGGACGGGGCGGCCTCGCCCGGGACGGCGTACACGCCGCTGGTGGGCGCTGATCTGACGCTCCGTCAAGGCGCGTCGCATCGCCTTCCGCTGGAGCCCGGCTTCGAGTACGCGGTGCTGGCGATGACCGGCAGCGTGGACGTGGACGGCGTCCGGGTGGAACCGGGCTCGATGCTCTACCTGGGCTGCGGGCGCCGCGAGTTGCCACTGCTGGCCCGGACGGACAGTGCCGTCCTGCTGCTGGGCGGCGAGCCGTTCGAGGAGCACATCGTGATGTGGTGGAACTTCATCGGACGATCCGACGAGGACATCAGGCAGGCGCGGGAGGAGTGGATGACCGGCGCCCGCTTCGGTGAGGTGCAGGGCTACGACGGGGCTCGACTGGCTGCTCCCGAGGTTCCCCAACTGCCCCTGAAGCCACGGGGACGGGTGCGCTGACCTGGTGTTGTGCACCCAGGATCAGTCGCGGTGGGTGGCGGTGGATCGCGGTAACGGTCGTTGGCGGTCGGCCGCTCCGGGAGAGCGCCGGCGCCTTTGGATGCGGGTTCAGCAGCGGCCTCACACCTGACCGGGGGACGGGCCGGAACGCCGAGTGGCGGCCCGGTCGGGCTGACCGGGCCGCCACTCGGGGGGATCAGCTGACGTTGACCGCGCTCCAGGCGGCGGCGATCGCGTTGTACTCGGCGCTGCCGGTGCCGTAGAGGTCACTGGCGGCGCTCAGGGAGGCGGCCCTGGCGCCCTTGTAGGTGGTGGTGGACGTCATGTAGACGGTCAGCGCCCGGTACCAGATGGCGGCCACCTTCTGGTTGCCGATGCCGGTGACCGTGGAGCTGTTGCAGGTCGGGCTGTTGTACGTGAAGCCGTTGATGGTCTTCGTGCCGCTGCCCTCGCTGGCCAGGTAGAACCAGTGGTTGCCGACGCCCGAGGAGTTGTGCACGTCGAGCCGGCCCACCTTGGTGGACCAGCAGTCGGCCGAGCGGCCGTCCAGCGACGGCTTGTCGAAGCGGCGCAGCCACGGCGGGGTGGACTGGTCGCTGAACAGGTAGTCCGGGGTGTCGACGGCGTTGTTGGCGTACCACTCGACCATGGTGCCGAAGATGTCGCTGGTGGCCTCGTTGAGGCCGCCGGACTCGCCGCTGTAGCGCAGGTTGGCGGTGGCGCTGGTGACACCGTGGGTCATCTCGTGGCCCATGGTGTCGAGGTCGACCTGCTCGGGGTCGGTGGTGCCGTTGCCGTCGCCGGTCATCATGCAGAAGCAGGCGTCCGACCACTGGGCGTTGTCCCAGTTGGTGCCGACGTGGACGAAGACGGTAGCGCCCCGGCCGTCGTTCTTGATGCCGCTCCGGCCGAAGGTGTTCTTGTAGTAGTCGTACGTCCAGGCGGTGTTGGCGTGGGCGTCGACAGCGGCGGTGGCGCGGTCGGTGGAGAACTTCTTGCCGTCGCCCCAGAGGTTGTCGGCGTCGGTGTACAGCGTGCCGGAGCTCGCCTTGACGCTGCTCGACGAGAGGTTGTGCGCGTCCTTGGTGGTGTGGCCGCGGACCGGGTCGATCAGCGCGAAGGTGCCGTCGGCCTGCTGGGTGGTGCTGATGGAGATGTCGCCGGTGTACTCGGAGTGGCCGGTGCCGGTCGCCTCGTGCTCGGCGTCGAGCTGCTCGATCTCCTCGCCGGTGGTGGCGTCGGTGACGACGATTTTGCCGGACGGCTGACCCTGCTTGCCGAGGCCGCTGACGGTGGTCTGCCAGGCCAGGCGCGCCGTGCCGTCGGCCGCCCAGACGACCAGCTGGGGCACGGAGGTGGCCGCGCTGATGCCGGGCACCGCGCTCAGCGCGTGCGCCGCGCCGGCCTTGGCCGGGATGCTCGGGACAGTGGACTTGACGACCGGGCTGTGACCCTTGGCCCGCGAGGAGTCCTTGAGTCTGCCGCGCGCGTCCTGATGCACCACCAGGTCACCGCCGATGACCGGCAGGCCCTGGTAGGTACGGTCGAACCGCACGTGCTGGATGCCGTCCGCGTCGACGATCACGTCCTTGACCTGAAGGTCCTGGCCCGCGCCGAAGCCGAACAGCTCGGCGTTGCGCGAGACATTGGTCTTGGCGTGGGCTATCGCGGCGTCGCGGACCGAGACGGCGTTGGCGGAGCCGGTCTGGACTCCGGCGGCAACAAGGGCGGCGACGGCCGCCAGGGCGCCGGCCGTGAGGGTGCGGCGGCGCGAAGAGGAGGTGGGGCTCACTCTGTACTCCAGTCTGGTAGCTGCTGGGTAGCTGGAGCAGAGCTTGGCCGTGAACATACAAACAGTTCCATCAACAGTATGGAACGTCACCATTTCGTTGCCGGGGAAAGCGGTGAATTGCCAGCGAATCGGGCGCAGTTGAGAGCAGCAAAGAGCAGACCGATGCCTCTCCGGACGTTCGGGGCTCGGAAACCACAGACCAGCCCTGAACGGCTATCAGCGCGTCCACCCGGCGGGCACGACCCGGCCTGCCCCGCTGTCCCCGCGAGCGCGGGACCCCGGCGTGCGGCGGGGCCCCGCGGAGAGTGTCAGCTGGTCCGGACGAACTCCTCGAGGCGCGGGACGAGCTCGGCGGGGGTCGGCAGGGCGTTCATCGCGGCCCGTACCGCGGCGGCGCCCTTGCGGAGCCGGTCGTCGCCGAGGAGGGCGTCGAGCAGTTCGGTGTCCACGGCGGTGTCCTCGGCGCGGAGAGCGAAGCCCAGCCCCTCGGCGGCGTCCGCATTGGTGAAGTGGTCCGCGCCCTGCGGGAGGATCAGCTGCGGGATGCCGACGGCGGCTGCGGTGAGCATGGTGCCCGATCCGCCGTGGTGCACCACCGCGTCGGCAGACTCCAACAGTTGGGCGAGCGGCACCCAGGGCAGCGGCCGAACGTTGGCGGGCAGGGTGCCCAGCGGCGCGAGGTCGGCGTCGCCGACCGCCAGCAGGAAGTCGGCGTCGATCCCGGCGGCCTGCTCGATGACCCGGGCGATGGCGCGTACGCCGTCCCAGTCGGTGAGGACGGTGCCGAGGGTGACGGCGACCCGCCGCCGCGGGCCGCGCGCGGCGAGCTCGGCCGGTACCGTGCCGCCGCCGTTGTACGGGACGTAGCGGACCCGCCACCCGGTGCCGTCGCCGCCGAGCGAGGTCGGGACGACGTCCAGCACCGTCCGCGCACCGGGGCCCGACAGCCCGCGAGCCCGGTAGTCCTCGGCGAGCACCGCGGCCAGCCGGTCGGCCATCGAAAGCCCGGACATCACACCGAAGTTGTGCACCACCGCCGGTATCCCGAGCGAGGCCGCCACCAGCGGCGCGGCGGCGTCGAAGGCCGCGTGCACGAGCAGGTCGGGCCGCCAGACCTCCGCTAGGCCGTGCAGGCTGTCGAGCGCCCGCTGGCCGTGCTCCGCAAAGCCGAGCGAGGCCAGCCGCATCGTCTCCTCCTCCGTACGGGAGCCGGAAACGTAGTCGGGCTGTGCGGCGACGCGTGCGGCCGCGCTCTGGAACGCGTCCCGCAGGGTGCTGCCGTCGCCGACCTCGACCACCGGCAGGCCGGTGGCCCGCAGGATGTCGACCGGCTGCCGCCCGGCGAGCAGAACGTCGTGCCCGGCGGAGCGCAGTGCCTGCGCGGTGGGGATCAGAGGGAAGAGGTGCCCGGCCGCGCCCGGCGCGGCAAAGAGGACTCGCACGGTGTTGTGCTCCCGTCATGTGTCAGGACATCGTCCTCGTTCGAACGAAGGAGACACACCATCAGTTTCACTCCTTTGCAGGAGAATTGCCGACTTCACCGGGATCCGGATCGAGACGCCTCAGGCACTGTCGCCCATCGGCCGATCGTCGCGCGGGGCGTCGGCGGCGGCATCCGGGCTGGAGCGATGCCCGGAGTGCTCGCCCGGGCACCTTCCACCGTCCCTCATGCGGCCGGGGCCCACGGTTTCCGCCGTCCCGTTCCGGCCCCGATGACCGCACCGGCTCAGAGTCGGTGCAGGACGTCCCCGGGCGGTTCGTGCGCGGCCCGGAGGGCGGGGAGGGCGGTGGCCGCGGAGGCGCCCGCCACTGCGGTGACGACCAGCAGGGCGAGGGCGAGCGGGGTGGGGGCGTGGGCGAGGCCGGCGCCGATACCGGTGGCGTCGCCCTGGCCGTCGATCAGGGCGACGGCGAGCGGGACGCCCACTGCCGCGCCCAGCAGCACGCCGAGCAGGGCGACGGCGGCGGACCGGGTCACCACCAGTGCGGTCGCCTGACGTGGGGTGAGGCCGATGGTGCGCAGCAGGGCGAGGTCCTGGCGGTGGGCGCGCAGGGCGGCGGAGGCGACGGTGAGCAGTTCGGCGAGGGTGATCAGCGCGAGCAGGGCGACCAGCCCGGCCACGGCGGCGCGCAGGGTGCCGGGTTCGGCGAAGGACGGGGTGGGCCGGACGTCCAGGCGCCCGGGGTAGGCGGCCGCCAGGGCGGCGCCGACGCGGTGCGCGTCGGCGCCCGGGCGCAGCGCGACCGCGTAGAAGTCGGGCTGCGGGGCCGGGACATTGGCGTCGGCGAGGGTCTCCATGGCGACCGAGACCACGCGTCCGCCGCGGTCGGGTTCGATGATCCGGCCGACGACGTGGAGGATGCGCGGCGCGCCGTCGGTGGTGACCCGGGCCCACTGGCCGACCTTGACGCCGAGCAGATCGAGCGCGCCCTGCCCTGCGACGGCCTCGTTGGTGGCACGGATCGGGCGCCCTTCGACGACGTCGAAGGGGTACGGCCGGTCGGTGGTGCCGAGCGCCCGCAGGGTGACGGTGCTGGACTGGCCGGGCGCGAGGGCTTCCCGTTCGGCGCCGGGGTGGACGGCGGCGACGTCGGGGTCGGCGGAGAGTGCGGCGGGCAGCGGGTCCGGTGCGGGGGCGGCGCGGACGCTCAGCGCGGCGGCGTCGCGGCCGCCGGTGGCCGCGCGGTCGAGGCCGTCGAGGGTGGACCAGGTGGTGAGCGCCAGGATGCAGGCGACCACCGGGACGGCCAGCCGGACGGCGGCCAGTGCGGTACGGCCGCGCCCGCGCAGGGCGCCGCGTACGCCGAGGACCAGGGCGGGCGGCAGGTGGCGGAGCAGGGCGAGCCTGGCGGCGCGTGGCGGCCGGTCCTCGCCGGGGGTTCCCTCGGCGGGTGGGACGGCCGGGACGCGGGCGGCGCGCAGGGCGGGTACGGCGGAGGCGACGGCGACGGTGCCGAGGCAGGCCAGGGCGGCGAGCCCGGCGACCGGGCCGGTGCCGAGGACGTCCCGCCAGGCCGTCCACGGAGTGGCCGAGCCACCGGGTTCGGGGGTGAGGGCGGGCAGCAGCCGAGCGGCGGCGAGGGCACCGAGCCCGCCGAGGAGCAGGCCGAGGCTTGCCAGCAGGAGATGCTGGAGGACGAACATGCGGGTGATGCCGGCGGGGGTGAAGCCGAGAGCCTTGAGGGTGGCGATGTCGCCGCGGCGGGCCCGGATGCGGCCGCCGGCGGCGCCGGCGATGGCGAGGGCGGCCGCGAGCAGGGCGGCGAGTCCGCACAGGCCGAGCAGCAGGCCGGCCGGACGGCTCTCGCGCTCGTGGGAGTCGCGGGCGTCGGTCCAGGTGGCGACGTTGGTGACCTGGTCGCCGCCAAGGGCGTTGACGGCGCGCTGGGCGGTGTAGTCGGCGTCCGCGGGGTGGGCGAGCCGCAGGCCGACGGCCCGTCCGAGCCGGTCGGGGTCGGGCTGGACGAGGTCGAGGGTGCCCGGCAGGACCCAGGCGAGGCCGGGCTGCCGGTCGGGGTAGCGGGCGCGGTCGGGGCTGTCGGCGGTGCCGAGGACGGTGAGCGCGTGTTCGCGGCCGCCGGTGCCGCGGACGGTGATCCGGTCGCCGGCGCGGACCCAGGAGGAGGCCGCGAGCGAGCGTTCCAGGACGACGCCGTCGGGGTGCGCGGGGTCGAGCCAGCCGCCGGTGACCTGGAGCGGGTGGGAGAGCCCGGCGGGGTCGGCGCCGACGGCGCGCAGTGTGAGCGGGAGCGGGGGGCCGGTGACGGGCGCGCCGTCCCGGCCGGTGAGCTCGGCGGAGGCGGTCGAGTACGGTCCGGCGACGCCGGTCACGCCGGGAAGGGTCGCGAGGGTGGTGTCGGTGTGCTCGGCGCGGGTCTCGATCCAGACGTGAACGCCGTCGGCGCGGGCGAACTGGCGCTGCCAGGGCCCGCTCACGGTGTCGAGCAGGGCGCCGGCCAGCAGCAGCGCGGCGGCGGTGCCGGCGGTGGCGAGGACGACGAGCAGGGCGGGCAGCCGGTGGGACCGGAGGTCCGCGCGTATCCAGCGGAGGGCGGCGCGCACGGGATCAGTCGCCCAGGTCGATCACGCCGGCGACGTCGCGGGCCGGTGCGATGTCGGCGACCCGGGCGTCGTCGGTGATCAGGCCGTCGAAGAGGCTGATGACCCGGTCGGCGCTGCCGGCGACCCGGGCGTCGTGGGTGACCAGCACGATGGTCCGGCCCTTCTGGTGGTGGCGGGTGAGCAGGGCGAGCACCTCGCGGGCGCTGCGGCTGTCGAGGCTTCCGGTGGGCTCGTCGGCGAGCAGCAGGTCGGGTTGGTTGACCAGCGCGCGGGCGAGGGCGGCGCGCTGGCGTTCGCCGCCGGAGAGCGCGGCGGGGGAGGCGGCGGCCCGGTCGGTGAGGCCGAGTTCGGCGAGCAGCCGTTCCCGGCGTTCGCGGGCGACCCGGGCGCTGTGCCCGGCGAGCAGCGCGGGCAGTTCGATGTTGTCGGCGACGGTGAGGTCCGAGACGAGGTTGCGGGTCTGGAACACGATGCCTATCCGGCGGCGTCGCAGGACGGCCCAGTCGGCTTCGCGGAGGCTGTCGACGCGCCGCCCGCCGAGGTGGATCTCGCCGCTGTCGGGTCGCTGGAGGCCGCCGAGCAGGTGGAGCAGGGTGGACTTGCCGGCGCCGGAGGGGCCGGTGATGGCGACGAACTCCCCGGGCTCGACGGTGAGGTCCACGCCGCGGACGGCCGGCACGTCGGCGCCCGGCCCGGCGCCGCGGTGCGTCTTCGTGAGGCCGGTCGCCCGCAGTACGGGTGCCGGGGCGTCGGCTTCGCGGCCGTTCACGTCAGATCCTCCTGGCAGCGTTCCAGCCAGTCGAGGTCGGCCTGCAGGTGCAGGACCGCGCCCTCGATGAGCAGTTGGGAGACCCGGTTGCCGCGTTCCTCGGCCGCCATCCTGTTGAGGCCGCGGATGACGTTGAGGTAATGGCGGCGCTGGTTGTTGATGAGGGTCAGCCGGTCGGCCAGTTCGGTCTCGGGGGCGAGGACGAGCTTCACGAAGAAGTCGTCGCGGACCCGGGGCCCTTCGGTCGGCTCGGCGAACCATGCGGCCACCGCCTGGCGGCCGGCCTCGGTGATGGCGTAGACGCGTTTGTCGGGCTTGCCGTCCTGGGCGACGTCCTCGCCTTCGATCAGCCCCGCCTTCTCGAGACGTCCGAGAGTGACGTAGACCTGGCCGATGTTGGCCCGAGGGTACGCGGCCCCGAAGGTCTGTTCAAGGGCCTGCTTCAGCTCGTAGCCGTGTGCGGGTTCCTTGGCGAGCAGGGCGAGCAGCGGTAGCCGCACTGCGAGACTCCCCTCCCTTCCCTTTCGACTGTCCGGGCATACTCTGTCGTCAGCGGACGTGGTTCGGCCCGATCACACGGTACGCGAGGCGAGCCGTCCGGCCCATCGGGTGCCCGGCTGTGGGCCTCGGCCCGCCGCCGGGGCGGCTGCGGACGCAAGGTTGGAGGTCGGTGCGGTGCGCCGTCGAAGTCTGGGAAAGCTGGCGGGTCTGCTGGCCGGTGTGCTGCTGGCGGGCGGTTGCTCGCTGCCCGGCGACGCGGGCGATGGTGATGCGTCGGGTACGGGGCCGGTGACGCTGGTCACCGGCCGGGACCGGGCGGGCTATCTGCAGGGCCTGTTGGACACCTGGAACGCCGCGCATCCGCAGGAGCGGGCGACCCTGGTGGAGTTGCCGGACGCCGCGGACGAGGTACGGGCGCAGCTGGCCGAGGGCCTGTCGCGCGGCAGCGACCGCTTCGACGTGGTGAACCTGGACGTGGTGTGGACTGCGGAGTTCGCGCAGCGCGGGTGGATCGCGCCGCTCGACGAGGCGCAGCTCCCGGCCGACCGGCTGCTGCCGGCTGCGGTGGGCACCGGGCGGTGGGACGGGCGGCTGTACGCGGTGCCGTTCACGACCAACGTCGGCCTGCTGTACTACCGTTCGGACGTGCTGGAGCAGGAGGGGGAGCGGCCCCCGCAGACCTGGGCCGACCTGGAACGCCTGGCCAGGACGGTCGCACCCCGCCACGGGCTGGAGGGCTACGCGGGCCAGCTGCTGCCGTACGAGGGGCTGACGGTGAACGTGGCGGAGGCGGTGGCCTCGGCGGGCGGGCGGTTCCTGGACGGCAACGGGCAAGTGGCGGTGGACGGTCCGCAGGCCCGCGCCGGGCTCGACTTCCTGGCCGGCGGTCTGCGGGACGGCTGGATTCCCCGTGAGGCGCTGGGATTCCGTGAGGAGGAGTCCCGTGAGGCGTTCCAGGACGGGCGGCTGTTGTTCCTGCGGAGCTGGCCGTACGTCTATCCGCAGGCCGCCGGGCCGGGCTCGAAGGTCGCCGGGAAGTTCGGCGTGGTGCCGCTGCCGGGTCCGCAGGGGGCCGGTGCCGCGGTCCTCGGCGGTTCGGACCTGGCGGTCGGCTCCGCCTCCCGGCACCAGCGCACGGCCCGCGAGTTGATTCGTTACCTGACCGGCCGCGAGGTGCAGCGCCGGGTCCTCACCGAGGGCGGCCTGCCGCCGGTGTGGACCGACCTGTACACCGATCCCGAGCTGGTGGGCCGCTATCCGTACCTGCCGGTGCTGCGACGCGGCCTGGAGACGGCGGTGCAGCGGCCGTCGGTACCCGGCTACCAGCAGCTGAGCCTGGCGATCGGCGCCGCCTCGTACGACGCGCTGCTCGGACGCACGACGGCCGACGCCGCCGTCTCGCGGATGGCGGCAGATCTGAAGGAGATCGTCGGCCGGTAGGCGCTCGCGCTGTCCTGCCCAGCCTCCCGATACTTACTTGTTAAGTATCGGGAGGCTTTCTTTTTGTCCGTAAGTGTCCCAATTCAAGCAGATAGTTAACGCGCCGGTACCCCTGGACGTCACCTTCGTGCATACATAACATGCATGCATCCCCGCTGCCTCGGACGGCATGGGCGGGGACCGTGCGACTCGCACGGCCGCTGTGCCGTGCTCTCTCTGAGGTGACTCATGCTCAGGTCTCCCCTGCCCGGTGACCCTTCGGCCGCCCCCGGCCTCAACCTGCTGACCGCCACTCCCAAGGCCCCCGCGGCCCCGGGTCTGCCGTGGTGGCGGGATGCCGTGATCTACCAGGTGTACGTCCGCAGCTTCCAGGACTCCGACGGCGACGGGATCGGTGACCTGGCGGGCGTGCGCGCCCGGTTGCCGTACCTCAAGCGGCTCGGCGTCGACGGCCTCTGGCTCAACCCGTTCTACGTCTCACCGCAGCACGACCACGGCTACGACGTCGCCGACTACTGCGCCGTCGACCCGATGTACGGCACGCTGGACGACTTCGACGGCCTGGTCGAGGACTGCCGGCTGCTCGGCCTGAAGCTGATCCTGGACATCGTCCCCAACCACTGCTCCAGCGAGCACCCGTGGTTCCGGGCGGCCCTCGCCGCCGCGCCCGGCAGCCCGGAGCGCGCGCGGTTCCACTTCGCCGACGGCCGGGGCGAGCGGGGCGAGCTGCCGCCCAACAACTGGCGGGCGATGTTCGGCGGCCCGGCCTGGAGCCGGGTCCGCGAGGCGGACGGCAGCTGGGGCCAGTGGTACCTGCACCTCTTCACGCCCGAACAGCCCGACCTCAACTGGCGGGAGCCGGTGGTCGCGGCCGAGTTCGAGCGGGTACTGCGGTTCTGGCTGGACCGCGGCGTCGACGGCTTCCGGATCGACGTCGCCGCCGGCCTGTTCAAGCACCCCGAACTCCCCGACTCCCCGGACCCGGAGGCCGACGAGCGCACCCGCGACTCCGTCAACCCCCTGGCCTGGAACCAGCCCGAGGTCCACGGCATCTGGCGCGACTGGCGGGCCGTCTGCGAGGAGTACACCGCCCGCGACGGCCGCGACCGGCTGCTGGTCGGTGAGGCATCCGTGCCCACCCCCGCCGAGCAGGCCGCGTACGTCCGCCCCGACGAGCTGCACCAGGCGTTCTTCTTCCACCTGCTGCACGCGCCCTGGGACGCCGCCCACTTCCACCGCGTCATCGACGAGGCCGTGCGCGACATAGCCGCCACCGGCTCCACCGTCACCTGGGTGCTCAACAACCACGACCAGGTCCGCACCACCACCCGTTTCGCGGGCGACGACCGGCTCTCCGGCGCGGCCCGCGCCCGCGCCGCCGCCCTGCTGATGCTGGCCCTGCCCGGTGCCGCCTACGTCTTCCAGGGCGAGGAACTCGGACTCGCCGAGGTCGAGGACCTGCCGGACGAGCTCATCACCGACCCGATCTTCCACCGAACCGGAAGCCGTATCGGTATCCGCGACGGCTGCCGAATTCCCCTGCCGTGGTCGGGACTTGATCCACCCTTCGGCTTCAGCCCGGCCGGCGCGAAGCAGCCCTGGCTGCCCCAGCCCGCGCACTTCGCCGCGCACACCGTCGAGCGGGTTCTCGCCGACACCGGATCCGCCTGGCACCTCTACCGCGAGGCCCTGCACCTTCGCCGGGTGCTCCCGCAGCTCGGCGAGGGCACCCTGCGCTGGTTGGACACCCCGCCCGGTGTGCTCGCCTTCGTCCGCGGCGAGGGGCTGCTCTGTGCCGTCAACTTCGGCGACGAGCCCGCCCTGGCACCCGTCGACGGCGAACCGCTGCTCGCCAGCGGGCCGTGCCCGCCCGGAACCCTGCCGGCCGGCACCGCCGCCTGGTGGGTCCGCGACGGCCGCACCGTCCAGACCGCCTGACGTCCGGTCATCAGACCTCCCACCAGCAGCCCGACCGTCTCCCCGGTCGGGCAGACCCCACCCCCGAACGGCACGGCCGGCCCACCCCCGGCCGCGCCGAACCGAGAGGACACGATCATGCGAATCCAGCGAGCGGCCGTCGCCCTGACGGCCACCCTGGCACTGGCCTGCACGGCCACCGCCTGCGGCGGCGCCAAGCCGGCCGCAGACAACGCAGGTTCCGGCTCCAAGCCGCTGAGCGGGCAGACCGTCAGCGTCGCCGCGGCCTGGACCGGCGTCGAGCAGAAGAACTTCCAGCAGGTGCTCGACGCCTTCACGGCCAAGACCGGTGCCAAGACCGTCTACATCTCGACCGGCGACAACGTCTCCACCCTGGTCGGGAGCAAGATCGAGGGCGGCGACCCGCCGGACGTCGTGATGATGCCCCAGCTCGGCGTTCTCCAGCAGTTCGCCCGCAAGGGCTGGCTGGAACCCCTCGCCCCCGCCGTCGCCGACCGCCTGAACCGCGACTTCGCCAAGATCTGGGCCGACTACGGCACCGTCGACGGCAAGCTGTACGGCCTGTACTTCAAGGCCGCCCACAAGTCGACCGTCTGGTACAGCCCCTCCGCCCTGGACGCCGCCGGCGTCAAGCCCCCGACCACCTTCGACCAGCTGCTGACCGCGGGCCGTGCCGTCTCCGACTCCGGCCTGCCCGCCTTCTCGGTCGCCGGCGAGTCCGGCTGGCCGCTCACCGACTGGTTCGAGAACGTCTACCTCTCCCAGGCCGGTCCGGAGAACTACGACAAGCTCGCCAAGCACCAGATCCCGTGGACCCACCCCACCGTGGTCAACGCCCTCACCGCCCTCGGCAAGCTCTTCGGCGACCAGCAGCTCGTCGCCGGCGGCGGCAAGGGCGCCCTGCAGACCGACTTCCCGGAGTCCGTCCAGCAGGTCTTCGGCGACAAGCCCAAGGCCGCCATGGTCTACGAGGGAGACTTCGTCGGGGCAATCGTCTCCGGTGAACTCAAGAAGAAGGTCGGCCAGGACGCCAGGTTCTTCCCCTTCCCGGCCGTCGACGGCGGCAAGCCGCCGGTGGTCGGCGGCGGCGACGCGGCCGTCGTACTCAAGGGCGCCAAGCACAAGGACGCCGCCCAGCAGCTGCTCGAATTCCTCGCCACCCCCGAGGCGGCCGGCGTCTGGGCCAAGGCGGGCGGGTTCCTGTCGCCCAACAAGGCCCTCAAGACGGACGGCTACCCCGACGAGACGACCAGGCAGACCGCCGAGTCGCTGATCGCCGCCGCCGACACCTTCCGGTTCGACCTCTCCGACCAGGCCCCCGCGGCCTTCGGCGGCACACAGGGCAGCGGCGAGTGGAAGATCCTCCAGGACTTCCTCGCCAACCCCGCGGACGTCAACGGCACCGCCCAGCGCCTCGAAGCCGCCGCGGCCGCCGCCTACCAGGGCTGACGGAACGACAGACGATGACACCCACCCCGCTCCCGAGCCCCGGCGCCGCCCTGCGGCGCCGGGGCCTGGCTCTCGTCTTCCTCCTCCCGGCGCTCGCCCTGCTCGGCGCCTTCGTCCTGTACCCCATCGGCTGGTCCGTGGTGCGCAGCCTGTTCGACGCGTCCGGCACCGGCTTCGTCGGACTCGCCAACTACCGGACGGCGTTCTCCGACGACGCCAACCTCACCGCGCTGCGCAACAGTGCGATCTGGGTCGCCGTGGCCCCCGCCCTGGTCACCGCCATCGGGCTGGTCTTCGCCGTGCTCACCGAGAAGGTCCGCTGGGGCACCGCGTTCAAGCTGCTGGTGTTCATGCCGATGGCGATCTCCTTCCTCGCCGCCGGCATCACCTTCCGCCTGGTCTACGAGCAGGACCCGCAACGCGGCGTGCTCAACGCCGCCGCCGTCGCCGTGCACGACACCTTCGACCACGACACCACCTACCCCGGTGCCCGCCCGCGCCCGGGCGGCCCGTCCGCCGCGCCCGACGGCTCGGTCCGCACTGCCGAGATCCGCTCGGCCGAACCCCACGGCCCGAGCGCGGTGACCCTCCCACTGGTCGGCCTCCAGCCCACCGGCCTGCCGGCCGAAGCGAAACCCGCCGCCACCGACGTTCCCGGCGACGGCGTACGCGGCGTGGTCTACCTGGACGTCACCCCGGGTGGCGGCACTGCCGGAAAGATCGATCCCGGCGAGCGGGGACTGCCCGGACTCACCGTCCGACTCCTCGACGGCGCGCGGACGGTGGCCACGACCACCACCGCGCCCGACGGCTCCTTCCGGTTCCCCGACCACGCCGCCGGTACCGTCGAACTGCCCGCCGGCGACTTCGCCGCCCCCTACCGCGGCGTCGAATGGCTCGGCCCCGGCCTGATCACCCCGGCGATCATCGGCGCGTACATCTGGATCTGGGCCGGCTTCGCGATGGTCATCATCGCCGGCGGCCTCGCCAACCTGCCCCGGGAGACCCTGGAAGCCGCCCGGATGGACGGCGCCGGTGAATGGCAGATCTTCCGCCGGATCACCGTGCCGCAGCTGGCCCCCGTCCTCGGCGTGGTCTTCGTGACCATGGTGATCAACGTGATGAAGATCTTCGACCTGGTCTTCGTCATCGCCCCCGGGCCCGTCCAACAGGACTCCGGCGTCCTCGCCCTGCGCCTGTGGCTGGTCTCCTTCGGCGGCGGCAACGACCAGGGACTCGGCAGCGCCCTCGGCGTCCTGCTGCTTCTGCTCGTGGTCCCCGCCATGATCCTCAACATCCGACGCTTCCGGAGGAGCCCGCGATGACCGAGCTGCTCTCCCGTCCCGCCGACCACCCCGGCGACGGCGCCCCGGCCGTAGCGCCGACCCCGGCCACCACGACCCGCCCACCGCGCCCCGACCTGGCCGCCCGCCTGGGTGCGCTCACCCGCGGCGGACTCGTCCGGGCCGTGCTGCTGCTGTCCGCCGCGCTGTGGCTGATGCCCACCGTCGGGCTGCTGGTCACCTCGCTGCGCCCCAAGGAGGACAGCACCGGCTCGGGCTGGTGGACCGTCCTCGGCGAGCCCGCCCGGCTCACCCTGGAGAACTACAGCGCCCTGCTCTCCGGCGGCGAGGTACTCGACGCCTTCTGGAACACCGTGCTGATCTCGGTGCCCGCCACCCTGCTCACCGTCGCGCTCGCCGCCCTCGCCGGCTACGCCTTCGCCTGGCTGGACTTCCCCGGGCGGGACTGGCTGTTCCTGGTCGTGGTCGGCCTGTTGGTGGTGCCGGTTCAGATCGGCCTGCTGCCGGTGGCCAAACTGATGGGTGCCGTCGGCCTGTTCGGGACGGTACCCGGTGTGGTGCTGTTCCACGTCGCGTACGGGCTGCCGTTCGCCGTCTTCCTGCTGCGCAACCAGTTCCTGGAGATCCCGCAGGAGATCCCGGAGGCCGCCAGGATGGACGGCTGCGGCGAGTGGGCCGTCTTCCGCAGGCTCGCGCTGCCGCTGGCCATGCCCGCCCTCGCGTCGCTGGCCATCTTCCAGTTCCTCTGGGTCTGGAACGACATGCTGGTCGCGCTGATCTTCGCGGGCAGCGACTCCCAGCCGCTCACCGTGCTGCTGCAGTCCCAGATGCGGCAGTTCGGCTCCAACCTGGACGTGCTGGCGCCGGGCGCGTTCCTGTCGCTGCTGGTGCCGGTGATCGTGTTCTTCTCGTTCCAGCGCCACTTCGTGCAGGGCGCGATGGCGGGCTCGGTCAAGTGACGCGGGTGGAGCAGCCCGTCCTCGCGGACGGCCACGCCGTCACCTTCCGGCCGGCCGGGCTGGGGCAGCCGTCCGGCTGCGGCGTGCTGCGGCTGATCGAGGACGGCCGGATTCAGTCCATGTCCGGGAGGCGTTCTTGTGGGGGTCGAGGGCCGCTTGTTTCATGGGTGCGTGAATGGACACCAGTTGGTTCTGATGACGGATCACGGTTCGATGGAGGGCAGCCGGGCGATTCTGGCCCAAGCCGTCGAGATCCTGACCGGTCAGCCGCCCGTGCAGGTCGACGCCCGGCACTTCACCGATGTCGGAAGCGGCCGGATGTCCGCGGCCGGCGGAGTGCTGCGGCTGGAGGTACCGGGCGAGGATCTGGCGGTGGAGGCGGCGGGGCTGCTGGTCTACGAGATTCCGCCCGCCGAACGTCGGCGCTTCGAGGCGTTCCAGCACCTGCTGCGCCGAACCCGAACGGTCACGCTCGGATCCGACGCCGGGGCGTGGCGGGTGGCGACCGAGAAGAACCTCACGGTCGAGCGGTTCACGCACGACGGCATCGCGCACATGGAGACCGTCAGCCTGTCCAGGCCAAGCCCGATCGAAGCCGCCCGGGCCTTCGATCGGCTCGGCCGCAGTGCGTGGGCGCGTCCGACGGTCGGCATGGGCGGCAAGGACGTCTTCCACCTGACCACGGACGAACAACTGCGCGAAGCGGCCTGTCACTACGCCGCCTGCGGATCGGACTGGCTGCTGGCACGCGACGCGGAGAACTTCGACGCCGGAGGCCGACGCCACCAGTTCCGGGTCGTCGTGCTGGAGGGGCGGGTCGTACGGGTGGTGGAGCATGTGCAGGATGATCCGCACGCGCCCTGCAACGAAGGCCAGGGCGCCGTGTCGACCCTGCTGGAGACCGACGAACTTCCGTACGAGCTGGCCCAATTGGCAGTGTCGGCCGTGAAGTCGGTGGGACTCCCTTTCGGCGGTGTCGATCTCGCCCCGGCCAACGGCGGCGTGGTGTTCGAGGTCAACGTGCACCCGATGTTCGGCGCGGACCGTGGACTGGAGACCGTAGCCATACCTTACGTGGCCGCGCACCTGGCGATGATGTAGCCGGCACGGACCGGCTCCGGCCAGGCACCCCGTGCCGATCCGAGGGGAACTTCGGCGACCTCGCGTGCGGGGCAGCTGAGACGGCTCGCCAGCGCGCATGTCCTTCGCTGCGGCGCGGGCGGGGTACGCGCAGAATCGAGGCAACTGCCCGCCGTCCGGTTCAGGAGACCCAAGCGATGAACGCGACCGAGCCCCACGAGTCCGGGCAGCCAGTGCGGGTGTTCCTGCTGGACGACCACGAGGTGGTCCGGCGCGGGGTTCGCAACCTGCTGGAGGCCGAGCCGGACATGGAGGTGGTGGGCGAGGCCGGGACCTGTGCGCAGGCCCTGGCCCGGGTGCCCGCGCTGCGGCCGCACGTGGCCGTGCTGGACGTCCGGCTGCCCGACGGCGACGGGGTGACGGTCTGCCGCGAGCTGCGCGACCGGATGCCCGAGCTGGCGTGCCTGATGCTCACCTCGTTCGACGATGACGACGCCCTGCTGGACGCGATCATGGCCGGAGCGGCCGGGTACGTGTTGAAACAGGTCAAGGGCACCGACCTGGTCACCGCGGTGCGCACGGTGGCCTCCGGCCAGTCGATGCTGGACCCGGCCACCACACGCAAGCTGATGGAGAGCCTTCGCCACCACGAGGAGACCGGCACCGACGCCGCTCTCGCCCAGCTGACGCCGCGCGAGCGGGAGATCCTCGCGCTGGTGGGCGAGGGCAGGACCAACCGGGAGATCGGCCAGGAGCTCTACCTCGCGGAGAAGACCGTCAAGAACCATGTGTCGCGGCTGCTCGCCAAGCTCGGCGTCGAACGGCGCCCTGAAGGTCGCCCTGTTCCGGACCTGAGCGGTTACGCCGCGCGCTCGGCCCCGCGACGGCGCGCCGTACCGACCGGGCACGCGCGGAGCGGAAGAATCCGACAGCGAGCGCGGGCGGCCGGACACAGGTCCTGCCGCTCCTGATCGACTTCGACGGTAGGAGGTGGACGGTCGTGAACGAGAACTCCGCGCCCTCCGGCGAGTCGGACCGGGCCGCGGCCCGTCCCGGCGACGTCGCCCGGCGCATCGCACTCCGGAGCCAGGCGCTCGGGCTCAGCGACGAACAGGTGGCGAAACGTGCGGGCATGTCACCTCGCTACCTCCAGCACCTGGAAGAACTGGAAAGCGACTTCGACCCCGGCGCCCTCCTGCGGGTGGCCGCCGCCCTGCAGATGACCTACCGGGAACTGCTGGAAGGCCATACAGATCCTCCGCCGGGACAGACCTCGGCTGCGCCCCACCCCGTGCTGATGCAGCTGACGACTCCGGAATGCTGGGACCGGCTCGGCGAACACGGAATCGGGCGGGTCGCCCTGTCCGGCGACGCCGGGCCCGCCGTGCTGCCGGTGAACTACATCGTCGACGACGGCACGATCGTCTACCGGACGACACCCGACAGCATGACCGCGTCGGCTGCGGGCAGTGAGGTCGCCTTCGAGGTCGACCACGTGGATGAGCACCTGAGCCAGGGCTGGAGCGTCCTCATCGTCGGCACGGCGGAGTACATCACCGACCCCGAGACCGTCCGGCGACTCGCAGAGGAGCCCGAAGCCAGACCGTGGGCGGGCGGTGCTCGCAACCTGTGGATCCGTATCGCCCCCACCCGCATCACCGGCCGCCGCATCAGCACGGTCTGACGGTGCGGAGTGGCCACGGCCAGGACCGTTCAGCCATGTCGGCTCCGTACCCGGCGTGCGCAGCTCGCCTCCCGCTGTGGATGGTGCGGCGTAGGGTGGGAATGCGTATTCCCGGGACGGTGGGAGCCCGGCGTGGAGGAGGAGCTCGCGATGGGGGAACGGCCCGCCGAGACGGTGACCCAGCCGGGTACGGTGACGCTGTCCGATGTGGCGCGGGAGGCCGGCGTGTCGCTGGCCACGGCCTCGCGTTCCATCAACGGCAGTTCCCGCAGGGTCCGTCAGGAGCTGCGCGACAAGGTGCTGGCGGCGGCGGCCCGGCTCAACTACTCGGCCAACGCGCAGGCCCAGGCGATGGCGCGCGGGCACACGAACGTGGTGGGCCTGGTCGTGCACGACATCGCGGACCCGTACTTCTCCTCGATCGCGGCCGGCGTGATGCGGACCGCCGAGGACAACCAGCTGCTGGTGACCGTCGGCAGCACCGCGCGGCGCCCGGAGCGTGAACTGGACTACCTCGCGGCGCTGCGCGGGCAGCGCGGGCGGGCCGCGATCCTGGCCGGCAGCCGGGTCGACGACCCGGGGCTGCAGGAGGCGCTCGCCCGGGAGGTCCGGGCCTTCGAAGCGGGCGGCGGGCGGGTCGTGGTGATCAGCCAGCAGCGGCTGCCGGTCGACACGGTCGTCATCGAGAACCGCAGCGGCGCACGGGTGCTGGCGGCCGAGCTGGTGGCGTTGGGGTACCGCCGCTTCGGCGTGCTGGCCGGCCCGCGCAACCTGCTGACCGCCCGCGACCGGCTCGAGGGGTTCCGCGACGGCCTCGTCAAGGCGGGCGCACCGGCGCCGCAGGCGGTCGTACGGGGGGCGTTCACCCGGGACGGCGGCTACGCGGCGATGCTGGAGCTGCTGGATACGGCCGACGGCATCGAGTGCGTCTTCGCGGTCAACGACGTGATGGCGGTCGGCGCGATGGCGGCCTGCCGCGACCGCGGCCTCACGCTGCCGGGGGACCTGGCGCTGGCGGGCTTCGACGACATCGCCACGCTCCGGGACGTGCACCCGGCACTGACCACGGTGCGCCTGCCCCTGGAGGAGATCGGCGCCCTCGCACTCGACCTGGTGCTCACCGCTGAGGAGGGGGCCGCGACCCGGCAGCGCCGGATCAAGGGCGAGGTCGTGGTGCGGGCCAGCACCCCCGTACAGCCACGCTGACCCGCCGTCCGGCGGAGGTTGCACCACCAAGAGGTCACGAGTGGGGGAACTCGCCACCGAAGTGCGCCAGAACGGTGTCTGCAACCAGGTCAGGAACGCGCAGCGGCGGGAGATGGTCGACGCCGGGCATCCTGACGAGGCGGCAGCCGGGGATTCGTTCAGCCACCTCCTCGTTGCACGCGATCAGCGTCGGCCGGTCCAGGTCACCCACCATCACCACGGTCGGCGTGTCCAGCTCCCCGAGCCGGTCGAACACGGGCGGGTCCGCTCGCTGGTACTCGTCCTCGGTGAGCCACGCCGGAGCGGCACCCTGCCGGCACCAGCGATTGATGCCCCCCGCACCGGCCGGCCGGTGCGGGGCGCGAGCAGCGTTACACCGATCCCATCCACGCGTGCGTGCCGAGCAGCGTCTTGATGTCCGAGGCGAGGCCGTTGTCCGGGTTCACCAGGAAGCCGAGCTCGTACAGGGTGTTCTTGTCCCAGTTCGTCGTGAGCAGGCGTACGGGCACGTCGCCGGGGTGCGCCTGCAGGGAGCGCTTGAGTTCGGCCACCACCTCAGGGGTGACCTTTCCGGTCGGCATGGTGATCTGGACGGGTGGCTTGGTACCGAGTTCTGCGGAGGAGACGTCCAGGGTGGTGATCTCCTGGCCGAAGATGCTCAACGACCCGTCGCGCTCGTTGAGCCGTCCCCTGGCCGAGATCACGTTGTCCTCGACCATCTGGTCGGCCATCAGGTTGTAGGTGGCGGGGAAGAACAGGACCTCGACCGAGCCGTCGCGGTCGGCGAGCGTGATGATGGCCCAGGCGTTGCCGGCCTTGTTGATCCGGCGGTCCACGCCGGTGATCAGACCCGCGAGCCTGACCTCGCCCTCGGTGCGGCCGGAGCCCATGAGTTCGGCGATGGAGGTGTCGCGGTTGCGGGACAGGATGTGCTCGGCGCCGTCCAGCGGGTGGCTGGAGACGTACAGGCCGAGCATCTCCCGTTCCAGGCTGAGCAGTTGCTTGCGCGGCCACTCCCGTTCGGTCAGCTCGAAGTCCAGGCCGATCGCCGGGGTGTCGTCGCCGCCGCCCAGCGCGCCGAACAGGTCGTCCTGGCCGATCGCCTGCTGCTTCTTGACGCCGGTCACGGCGTCGATCGCGCTCTCGTGCACGGTGCTCAGCGACAGCCGGGTGTGCCCGAGGGAGTCGAACGCGCCCGCCTTGACCAGGGAGTCGACGGTGCGCTTGTTGCACACCACCAGCTCGACCTTGTCCAGGAAGTCCGCGAAGGAGGCGTACTTGCCCTTCTCCTTGCGGGTCTTGACGAGCGACTCGATCACCGGCACGCCGACGTTGCGCACCGCCTTCAGACCGAAGCGGACGTCGCTGCCGACGGCGGTGAAGTCGACCACGGACTCGTTCACGTCCGGGGAGAGGATCTTGATGCCCATCTGGCGGCACTCGGCCAGGTAGACCGCCATCTTGTCCTTGTCGTCGGCCACCGAGGTGAGCAGCGCGGCCATGTACTCGGCCGGGTAGTTGGCCTTCAGATAGGCGGTCTGGTACGAGACCAGGCCGTAGGCGGCGGAGTGCGATTTGTTGAACGCGTAACCGGCGAACGGCACCAGGACGTCCCACACGGCCTGGATGGCCTCGTCCGAGTACCCGCGTTCGCGGCAGCCGGCCTGGAAGGGGACGAACTCCTTCTCCAGGACCTCCTTCTTCTTCTTGCCCATCGCGCGGCGGAGCAGGTCTGCCTGTCCGAGGCTGTAGCCGGCCAGTACCTGCGCGGCTCGCTGCACCTGCTCCTGATAGACGATCAGGCCGTAGGTGGGGCCCAGGACTTCGCTCAGCGGGGCTTCCAGCTCGGGGTGGATCGGGATGATCTCCTGCTGGGCGTTCTTGCGCAGCGCGTAGTTGGTGTGGGAGTTCATGCCCATCGGGCCGGGCCGGTACAGCGCCGAGACGGCGGAGATGTCGGCGAACTCGGTGGGCTTCATCAGGCGCAGCAGGGCGCGCATGGGGCCACCGTCGAGCTGGAAGACGCCCAGGGTGTCGCCCCTGGCGAGCAGTTGGTAGGTGGTGGGGTCGTCCAGCGGGATCTTCTCGATGTCGACGTCGATGCCGCGGTTGGCCTTGATGATCTTGATGGCGTGGTCGATGATGCCCAGGTTGCGCAGACCCAGGAAGTCCATCTTGATCAGGCCCATGGCTTCGCACGACGGGTAGTCGAAGCCGGTGATGATCACGCCGTCCTTGTCCCGCTTGTGCAGCGGGATCAGGTCGAGCAGCGGGGTGGAGGAGAGGATGACGGCGGCGGCGTGCACGCCGGTGCCGCGGATCAGGCCCTCGATGCCGCGGCCGGTGTCGATGATCTTCTTGACGTCCGGCTCGTTGTCGTACAGCGCCCGGATCTCGGTGCCCTCGTTGTAGCGCGGGTGGCTCTCGTTGAAGAGGTCCGCCAGCGGGACGCCCTTGCCCATCACGTCCGGGGGCATCGCCTTGGTGATCCGGTCGCCCATGGCGAACGGGTAGCCCAGGATGCGGTTGGCGTCCTTGACGGCGGCCTTGGCCTTGATGGTGCCGAAGGTGTTCACCTGGGCGGTGTAGGCCGAGCCGTACTTGTCGGTGACGTAGCGCACCATCTGGTCGCGCTGGCGGTCGTCGAAGTCGATGTCGACGTCCGGGGGGTTGATGCGCTCGGGGTTCAGGAACCGCTCGAACAGCAGGTCGTGCTCCAGCGGGTCGAGTTCGGTGATCCGCGTCAGGTACGCGACCATCGAGCCTGCCGCCGAGCCTCGGCCCGGGCCGACCGGGATGCCGTTGTCCCGGGCGTACTGGCAGATGTCCGCGACCACGAGGAAGTAGGCGTCGAACCCCATCGGGGAGATGACGCCCATCTCCAGCTCGATCCGGTCCAGGACCTCCTGGCTCGGGTTGTCGCCGTAGCGGATCTTCAGCCCTGCGGCGATCTTCTTGCGCAGGTACGAGGCCTGGGTCTCGCCCTCGGGGACGTCGAACTGCGGCATCCGGTCGACGTAGGTGAAGACCTCGTCGTACGACTCGATCCGCTCGGCGATCAACAGGGTGTTGTCGCAGGCCTCCGGCAGCTCGCGGAACAGCTCGCGCATCTCGGCGGCGGTCTTGATGTAGTAGCCGGTGCCCTGGAACTTGAAGCGGTTCGGGTCGTCCTTGTTCTTGCCCACGCCGACGCAGAGCAGGCTGTCGTGCGCGTCCGCCTGGTCGGCGGTGACGTAGTGCGAGTCGTTGGTGGCCAGCAGCGGGATGTTCAGCTGCTTGGCGAGGCGCAGAAGATCCTGGCGGACATCGCGCTCGATGGACAGGTCATGGTCCATCAGCTCCAGGAAGTAGTTCTCCTTGCCGAAGATGTCCTGGTACGCGCCGGCGGCCTTGACCGCCTCCTCGTACTGCCCGAGGCGCAGCCGGGTCTGCACCTCGCCCGAGGGGCAGCCGGTGGTGGCGATGATGCCGCTCGCGTTCGCGGAGATGATCTCGCGGTCCATGCGGGGCTTCATGTAGTAGCCCTCCATCGACGCGAGCGAGGAGAGCTTGAAGAGGTTCCGCAGGCCGGTCGCGTTCTGGGCCCACATCGTCATGTGGGTGTAGCGGCCGCCGCCGGAGACGTCCTTGCCGCCCTCGCCGTCCGCGCTGGCCGGGCGCTGGCCGCCGGGGGACCAGAAGACCTGCTTCTTCTCGAAGCGCGAGCCGGGTGCGACGTACGCCTCGATGCCGATGATCGGCTTGACGCCGGTCTTGGCCGCGGAGTGGAAGAACTCGTACGCGCCGAACATGTTGCCGTGGTCGCTCATCGCGATGGCAGGCATGCCCTGTCTCTCGGCCTCCGCGAAGAGCTTGCCGTTCTTCGCCGCTCCGTCCAGCATCGAGTACTCGGTGTGGACGTGCAGATGAGCGAAGGTGTCAGACACTGCGGTGAAGCTCCTTGCGGTGGGTGCCCGGAGGGAAGTGCCCCACCCTAGCGGGCGGCGGAGCTCGACTCGCGGGGTTGCCCCGCAACCGCCGGCCGATTTGACAAGCCTTTGACACCCGCTCGCCCCCGGAGCAGCCGTCGCACACCGCCGCGCCCGTGGGACGCGGGCGCGGCGGTGTGAGAGGCGTCAGGTCAGCTCGGCATCATGCCCATCTGGCGCATCATGCCGACGGAGTCCCAGCTCCACCAGCCCTCCTTGACCTTGCCCTCCTCGAACCGGAACATCGTCATCCCGTCGCACTCGATGGTCTTGCCGCTGGCCGGCATGCCCATGAACTCCCCGATGTGGGTGCCGCGCCAGGTCCAGCGGGTCGCCACCTGGTCGCCGTCGGCGACCTGGCTCTGGATGTCGAAGGTGAAGTCGAAGGCCTTGCGGTAGCCCTCGATCATCGTCCTGACGGCCGCCGGACCGACCGTGTCCTGGTCCATCGACGGGTCGTGGTCGACGTAGTCCGGGGCGAGCAGCTCGTCGATCGCGGACATGTCTCCCATCGGCGGGTTCACCAGCAGTCGCCGGGCTGCCTCCTTGTGGAGCTGGTCGTCGCGGACCAGATCGAGGTTGGTGAAGGTCGGCGGCTCCTGACAGAGCGCCACCATCTCCCGGAAGATCCGGTCGGTCTCCGGCAGGCCGGAGTTGCGCATCGCCGCCTCGTACGAGGGAAACTCGACGATCTCCACGATGTGCCGGGCGTCCGCCCGGTCCGCGCCGACCATCGCGTGGGTGGCGGTGCGCCTGCCCTGGCTCTGCTCGATCCAGGTGTCCATCAGCCGGTTGAGCTCGTCCGGCTGCTCCGTGCGGCACTCGACGATCTGTACAAAGGTCATCGCGGACCTCCCGATCACACCCCCCTGCATGCCTGCGTCCGCGACCGCTGCCCTTCCACTGTCCTCCTGCCGCGCCTCGGGCACCACAAGGCCGGTTCAGGTGAGGGGTGCGATGTCCCGCATTGCTTCGCCCCGACCGGGTAGCCGCAGCAACAGGGGCGGCGAGTCGTGCCGCCCCTGTCCCGGGGCTTGGAGGAGATCATGGAACTCGCGTTTCTCAGCCCGCTGCTCGACCGTCCGGGCCCCTGGGCCTCCGTCTACCTCGAAACCTCGCGCAACACCGAGGACGCGGCCAAGCAGCAGGAACTGCGCGAACGGGCAGCCGGTGAGCAGCTGGCCGCACAAGGCGTGGACTCCGCCACCTGGGCCGCCCTGCGGGCGCACCTCGCCGCCGAGCCGGTCTCACGCGCTCCGGCCGGCCGGGCGCTCTTCGCGACCGGCGGAGAGGTCGTGCTCGACCTTCCGCTGGAGACGCCGCCCCCGGCCCCCGAGACGGCGTGGACGGCCCTGCCCCACCTGAGCCCGCTGCTGCGCCTGCGCGGGGAGGAGTACTCCTGCCTCGTGGCGTACATCGACCGCACCGGCGCCGACATCGAGGTGCGGGACGCACAGTCGCGCAAGCCGATCGGCCAGGCGGAGGGCGGGCAGGCGGAGGGGCGGCAGTGGCAGGGCCGTGGGCACCGCTCCGTGCCCGCCGACCGCTACGAGTGGCACTACCAGCACAAGGTCCACGACACCTGGGAGCGGACGGCCGTGATCATCGCCGACGAGATCGCCCGGTGCTGGCGGGACAGCGGCGCCAGGATGCTCGTCCTGGCGGGCGACCCGCGCGAACGGCGTGCGGTGCACGAACTGCTGCCACAGCCGCTGCGCCAGGTCGCAGTCGAGGTCGAGGGCGCCGGCCGGGCCGCCGGCTCCTCGCCCGAACGGCTGGACCGGCAGATTGCCCAGGTCCGCGAAGACCGTGCCCGAGCGCACCTCGACGAGGCGCTGGAACAGTTCCGCGCAGGCCGCGGCCGCCCCGGCGAACACGGCAGTCTGGGGCCCGACACCGGCCCCGGCGAGGCAGCCGAGGGAATCCCCGCGGTCGTGGACGCGGCCCGGCGCCACCAGGTGGCGACCCTGCTCGTCCAGGAGTCGGCCGGCGACGTGGAACGTCCGCTCTGGGTCGGCCCCGAACCCGACCAACTGGCCGTACGCCGCGCCGAGGCCCAGACCCTGGGCGTGGCCGCGCCCGAGCAGGCCCGCGCCGACGACGCACTGCTGCGCTCGGCCATCGCCGCCGGGGCCGAGGCCCTGCTGGTCCCCGATGAGGTTGCGGGCCCGGCCGGAGGCCTCGGTGCGATCCTGCGCTGGAGCGACCACCCGGCGTGAGCCGGCCGGCGGACCCCCGGTGCAGCCGGTCCGACGCAGCGGCCCCCGGGACGCGGCGGGGATTCGGGCGGTCGAGAACGGGAAGGCGACCAGGTGAGCCCCGCATCCCGTACGAACGAAGGGGACTCACCATGACGAACGCGAAAACCGGGCCGCCGACCCATCGGTTCCCGCCGGACCCGTCGGACCCGGACCCGTATCCGGCGCCGCCCACGCATCCCTTCCCGATCGACCCTCAGGCGCCGAGGCCGGCGCCGAAGCCGCCACAGGAGCCGGAGCCTCCGGCCGAGGGGGTGCGCTGATCGGCTCCGGTGCCGATCCGGATGAGTTCGCCGTCGCCGCCGTCCGCACCGCCGCCGCCGTCGCCTGCGGCTCGGCCGCACTCACGGCGATCCGGGTGAACGGCCCGCCTCCGCGCAGGTCGGCGAGGACGACGCCCCCGCGCCGCATGCGGACGGCGACGAAGTCCTGCCCGTCGCTGTGCCGCCAGACCCCCAGGCACAGCACGCCGGGAACCAGCAGCCCCCGCCGCCGCTTCCCGCGCAGGGCACGCCAGGCGTCGGGCTGGACCGTCACCTGCTTCACCGCCGTGAGGGGGACCCGGACGTCCCCGTGCCCGGCCGCGAGCTTCTCCCGCCGCGACAGCCGGACCACCAGCTCGTCACCGTCGACCATCAGCTCCGCCATCGCAACAGCCCCCTTTCAGGCTGCACACCCCCCTTCCACGATGTCATCGCCGCCCAGGTCGGGGGTTTGCTCTTACCCTCGGTCCATGACCGAGAACGAGATCAAGCTGAAGGCCATCGCGGCACTCACGGCCCTGCGCAGCGGGGTCGGCGCGGACTATGTCTCGGACCTGCTCGGCGAGGTGATCCCCGAGTACTTCCTCGTACCCGCCAGTGCCGACGCGAAGGAGGTCGGGCTGTCCGTGCTGCACCAGCTCTCCGAGCCGTTGAGCGCCCTGATCACGGGGTTCGTGCTGGCCTTCGAGGCGGTCGCGGATGTCTACGAGGAGACCGAGCCGGAAGTGTCGACCGAGGAGATCCTGCAAGCACTGGCGCTCGACATCGCACGCGACTCCGAGTGACCCGGCAGCCTCCTTTCTCCCGAGACCTACCGAAACCCCTACCCGGCTCGTCCGTCCCCACACGGACCGCACGGCTCAGCCGTATACAGATCAGCCCTACACACGAGGTGCTGATAGCCCATCATGAGCAGCGATCCGGCCGAACACGGCGCGCATACTGGCCCCCGGGCACGCGGCGGGGCACCCTGAGGCGAACAACCGGCCGAACAGGGAGACGAGTGTGGCGCTCAGCGCGACAGGTCCAGCACCGGTGCGGATTCGGCCCTACCGGGCCGAGGATCAGGACGCGGTTCTCGCGCTGATCGCCGACGACCGGCTCACCGGTCAGCCCGAAACAACCGCGGCCATGCTCACGGAGGCCCTGGCCGGGTACTCGCCCACGGAGAGCGACCAGTGGGCCGCCCTCGACGTCCCGCGTACCGCGGTCGCGCACGACCCGGCGGGAAGGGTCCTGGGTGCCGCTTCCTACACGACGCGCTCCTCGGACCAGGAGGGCTTCGTCCTGTGGCTGCACAGCGGCGAGGACCTGCCCGTGGCATCCGCCCTGATCGATGCCGCACTGGCCGACCTCGGACCGCGAACGGTGCACGCCTTCGCCTTCGCCTCCGCGCTGTCCCTGGGCCTGCAAGGGCTTCCCGTGCGCAGCCGGCCGGCGACCCGCAAAGCGCTCGAGAGCGTCGGCTTCTCGGGCCGCGACCAGTGCAGCTATCTCCACCGCCACCTTCGCGAACTACCCCACGTCCCGGAGTCCCGCACCTACCCGATCGCCGACGTGCAGACCTCGGACCAGCCGCCCGGCCGGCAGCTGTATCTGCGCGACACCGACGGGGCCCTCATCGGGGAGGCCGCCCTCGGTGAGCCGGTCGACGGCATCGGCGTACTGCAGTGGATCGAGATCGGGGCCGCGCACCGGGGCCGCGGACTCGGCGGCAACCTCCTCACGCAGTGCTGCGACCTCCTCGCGGGCAACGGCGGCCACGAGTTGATCGCCTACCTGCCCGAAGACCCGCCCCGCGACTCACGGCTCGACCAACCCGCCGCCGGCCACCTCCTCGCGACCCAGGGCTTCGAGGAGATCGACACGCTCTGTACCTTCACCCGCGGCCCTGTCTGACAGTTCGCGTCGGATCAGCGCGCGGCTCCCCCAGCCTCCGGCCGGAGGGGCACCCATTTCGCGCCCGGCCGGGCGTGCCGGCGGGTCGGTCTCGTACTGGGTCGTACTTGGCCGATCCGCCGGTGCGTCCAGGCGGGATGCCTGGGGGTACCTCCCGGCCGAAGGCTGGGGGCGCGTCGTGCGCCCGGCGGGAATTGTCGGACAGGGCCCGGCCGGCGGTCAGCCGCGCCTTGCTCCCAGATCCAGCCGGGACTGCAGGCCGAGCTTGCGCAGGGCCCGCGCGACGTGCTGCTCCACGGTGCGGGGGGAGAGGTGCAGGGTGCCGGCGATCTCGCGGTTGGTCAGGCCGGCCCCCGCCAGCTCGGCCACCTCCTCCTCCCGCGGTGAGAGCTGCTCGCCGTATGCCGGCCGCCCCGGCGGGCGTCGCTCCTCCACCCGGTGGGCCCGAAGTGTGGCGCGGGCCCGCGCCACGTCCCAGACGGCTCCCAGCTGCTCCAACTCGGACTCCACGGCCTTGAGTTCGTCCGCCGCATCAGGGTCGGCGCCGCCACCGGCCGCCAGGGCGCAGCGCCCGGCGGCCTCTCCGGTGAGGGCCGCCTCGTACGGTCGCGGCAGCGCCGCAAAAGCACGACGGGCCTGCCGGAAGTGCTCGACCGCGCGGTCCGGCTCCTGGGCCGCCTCGGCCAGGATCGCCCGGCACCACGTCAGGGAGGCCTCCGCAGCCGGTGCCCGGCGGCCCTTCAACCCGGCCGCGAACTCCTCCACCATGTCCAGGGCCTCCATCGTCCGCCCCGCGCCGACCATCGCCTCCACGGCCCAGGGGGCCGGTTCGGCCGCCCACACCCAGACCCCCTTGTCGCGCAGGTGCTCCCAGGCCCGGGCGGCCTCGGCCGTGGCGAGGTCGAGATCCTGGCGGGCGAGGGCGAGCCGGATGCGCGCGCCGGTGGCGGCCGCGACCAGGGGCACCGCGCCCTCCTCCGGGGCCGGCAGCCCCGCGCCGGACAGCCAGGCGGTCACCCCGCCCCACTCGCCCCGGGTCAGCGCCAGCATGCCCTGGACGAGCTGGGCATCGGCGGCCACCCACGGCATCTCGCCGGCCTCGGCCACGAACTCCCCGGCCCGGGCGGACAGGCCGGTCCACCGGCCGGTCGCCCAGTCCAGCAGCAGCCGGGCGCTCAGCCCGGTCTGCTCGGCAAAGGACTGGCCGCTGCGGACGGCCAGGTCCAGCCCCTTCTCCAGCAGGTCGGCCGACCGCCCGTACTCGCCCAGCCACATCGCGGCGTCCGCCGCGTTGCACAGTCCACGCGCGGCGTGCTGCAGACAGGCCGGATCGTCGCTGTCCCCGGGCAGTTGGTCGGCGAGCCGCCACCCCTGCGGGTCGCCCACGCTCAGCAGGACCGTGACCCGGTTGGCCGCGACCGCGGCCCGTACGACGGGATCGCTGCTTCCGGCGGCGATGTCCTCGGCGCGGCCGAGCCAGCGCAGGTTCTCGGCCAGCGTGCCGCCGGGCCAGTACGGCATGGCCAGGGCCGACATCGCCCTGGCCGCCAGGGCGGGCCGGTCCCTCAGTTCCTCCGCGGCGCGTTCCAGCTCGGCGCGGCCCTGAGCGCTGCGCCCCAGCTGGTTGCCCAGGATCAACGCGAGGTCGAGGCGGATCTCGCCGCGCACGTCGGCGGGCAGGTCCGGGTCGTCGACGACCCGGTGCAGCACCTCGACCGTCTGGTCCGAGCGCAGGCCGACAGAGGCGCTGTGGGCCAGGGCAGGCGCCAGCCGGGCCCGGGTCGCGGGCGGCACCGACGGATCGGCCAGCGCCTCCTCCAGCAGGCTGATGGCGACCTGGTGCCGGCCGGCCGCGGCCGCCTCCTTCGCGGCCGCGTCCACGCTGTCCAGCCAGCCGGTCAGCTCGCCGCAGCTGTGCTGGTGATGGGCCAGTCGCACCCAGGAAACCGGTCGATGGCGGGCCAGCGAGGCGGCGGCCCGGCGGTGCAGCTCCCGGCGGGTGGGGCCGGGCAGCAGCTCGTAGGCCGCCCGGGCCGCGAGCGGGACGCGGAAGCCGTAGGTGGCGCCGGGGCACTCGTCCAGCGCCGCAGCCGCCAGGGCGGTGAGCAGGGATCGGTGGCCGTCCTCCGCCGAGAGGCCCGCCACCTCGGCCAACTCCTGCTCTCCGGCGGGCTCTTCGAGGACGGCGGCCGCCTCGACGATTCTGCGGTGCGGCTCGGGCAGCGCGCCGAGCCGGCCGAGTGTCAGCTCGGACAGCCGTACCGGAACCGGCGCCGAGTCGACGTCCCGCGCGGTGTACCGATCACGCTGACCACCGTCGTCCAGGAGCCGGAGCAGGTCGGCCACGACCTGGGCGACGCCGCCGGTCCGCTCGTACAACCGGGCGGTGAACTCGAGCGGACACCGGCGCTCACCCAGGGCGGCGCAGGCCCAGTGCCGGACCTGTTCCGGGCTGAGCGGCTCCAGCCGGATGCGGATGACGTCGATGTCCGACGGATAGTCGACTCGGCTGCCCAGCGCGAGGCCTGGACCGGCCAGTTCCTCGGGGCGGTAGGTGAGGACGGCCGCGAGCCGCGCGGGCGGGTGGGCCAGCAGGCGCCGGAGCAGCGCTTGCGCGGCCTCGTCCGCCCGGTGGACGTCCTCCGCGACCAGCAGTGCCGGTTCCGGCGTCTCCAGCAGCGCCGCCAGCTCGGCGTACGGGTCCGGAGGCCGCTTCGCAGTCGGCTGAGGCCGCCCGGCGGGCTTCACGGCGGGGTCCGCCCCCGCGGCCTCCACGCGGACCACCGGGGGGCCGGCCGACGGGAACGAGACGATCACCCGGCGCCGCTGGGCCGGCCCTGTCTGGTCGAGCAGCGCGCGGACCAGCCGCGTCTTCCCGGTGCCCGCGCGGCCCTCGACGAGGGCCAGCGCCGGTCCGCGTGAGATCGCGGCGGCGAGCAGGCGTCGCGGCCCCGGTTCCGGCTCTTCCACCGTCGCCACTTGGCCTCACCTCCGCTGCCCGGGGACACCTGTCGGGCTCGGTCTCGGCGGGCAGAGGTTCTTTGCGTATCCGTACTTCAGTGTCTCCTGATTGCGCGCGGACGACCGGCCCACCGAGTGTGGGTGACATGAGGCGGTCTCCGCCTCTCCGGACCGCGGGGGAGAGGCCCGGCCCGGCCCCTCGGGGCCAGGTCCACCAGGAGCTGCACATGATCACCACCGAAGAACCCCTCGCGTCGGCGGGCCGCGGACTTTCCGGTGCGACGGCCGTCCCCCGGCAGCGCGCACTGTGTGCGATGCCGGTGGCTCCGGAGTCGGTGCCGGTGCTTCGGCGGTTCGCCCGGCACCTGGCGGGGTGCTGGCAGCTGCCCGAGGCGGTCGCGGAGGCGTTGTCCGTGGTGGTCACCGAGCTGGTCACCAATGTGCTCCTGCACAGTGGCAGCCCGAACGTCGTTCTGCTGCTCGTCCTGGACGGTGTCGCGGTCACCGCCGAGGTGCGGGACGGCGGCCGCTGGAAGCGGCGCCGGACACCGCGCACCGAGCGGGCCGACGCGGACGCCCGGTGCGGGCGGGGGCTGCAGCTGGTGGAGGCGTACGCGGCGCAGTGCACCGTGTCCGCGGGTCGGGCGGGGACCCGTGTGTCGGCGGTGTTCCCGCTCGCTACGTAAGGGCACGTATTTAAATCCGCAGATGTTGGCATCCGTTTGGTTCCGCCAAAGGATTTGCCGGAAGTCAAACAAAATCGCACAGGAACTAAAATAGCGGCGCACGTGCCGTAGGACTGCCCGGTCGACGGGTGGCTTCCCGCATACCGCCCGCCGGGCCGCCTCAACGGGGGTGAGGCGGCCCGGCGGGTTCTCGATGTCAGGCCGGGCCGGTGCTGCCGCCGCTCCCGTCGGTCCGCCGGCGGCTCAGGCCACCGGATGATGCGTCAGACCTCGCCGGTGGTCAGGCTCTTCGAGTCGGGAACCTGCTGGACGGGCATCCGGACGGCCCGCCTGCCGTTGGCGATCCACTCGTACGCCCACTCGGCGGACATCAGCGCGCCCTCCTGCCAGCCGGGCAGCGCGGACACCTGGTCGCCGATCACGAAGAAGTTGTCCTGGCCCTGGGGGTAGATCAGCGTCGAGTACAGCTTCTTGTGCTCCGGGTCGTCCCGGCGCCAGTCGGCCCACGCGCCCAGCTGGTAGGGCACCTTGTGCCACGCGATCGACATGCCCAGCCGGTTGGGGACGACCGAGTTGCTTGCGAACTCGTCGTGCAGCTTCGTCGCAGCCGTGCGTGCCACGCTCAGCCGCTCCTCGTGCGGGCGGTTGCCGAGCGTGACCGCGTCCTTGTAGGAGTTGTAGGCGCCGGTCATCGTGCCCTTGTCGGAGGGCGAGAAGTAGTCGTTGGACGGGTACCAGATCTGCTGGATCTCGTGGTCGATCCGGCTGATGCCACCGAAGATCTGGTACCTCTCCGACTCCCAGAAGCGCCGGTTGGCCTGCCAGCCGACCTTGCACGCGGCCGCGAACGGCATGTCCCGGACGGCCGACCGGAAGTCGTCGGAGAAGTTGTAGAGCGTGACCTGCCTGCGCAGCACGGAGACCGGGATGTTGCTCAGGCAGTAGTCGAACCGCTGGACCCGGTTGGTGCCGTTGTCGGTCCAGCCGACGTTCACCCCGTTGCCGTCCAACTGGATGCCGTAGACCGGCGAGTTGAACGCGATCGTGCCGCTCGGCAGCGCGGCGGCCGCATAGCGCCAGATGTTGTCCATTCCGCCGACCGGCTGGAACGAGGTGGTGTGCCAGTGCAGGCCGGAGTCCTGGTAGAAACCGCGCGTCCAGAACTCGCTCGCGAGCAGGTCCTTGAAGAGCAGCGGATCGACCGGCTCCTCCACCTGCAGGACGGTCGGGGTCTTGGCCAGACCGGAGCGGGTGGAGCCGAGGTAGCTCTTGTCGGTCTTGTCGAGTTCGCCGAACTCGACAAGGAGCTTCATGAACTGGTCGCGCTGGGCTGGGGTCAGTCCGTCCTCGGTCTGGGTCCCCTTCTGCACGGCCTGGGCGAGGAACTGGGCTATGTAGCCACGGGTGTCGTTGGCGATCCGGCGGTTGGGCTTGGTCGCGCCCCGCCACGCCTTGTCGGTCTGGTACAGGTTGGCTGTGGTGGTGTGGATGTACGGCTCGAGCGGGACCTTGAGTCTGCGGCAGAAGTCGATGACCCGCTGGTGGACGTACGGGATGCGGCCTGCGCCGAGGTTGAGGTAGAGGTTCTGGTCGAACTGGCAGGACTGGGTACGGACCGAGCCGTCGTCCCAGACCTCGGTGACCTGGTCGCCGGGGCGTGCGGTGAGCGTGCGGCCACCGACCCGGCCCTGGGCCTCCAGGACGGTCACCTGGTAGCCCGCCTCCGAGAACTTGAGCGCGGCCGCCAGGCCGGCGGGGCCGGCGCCGAGGATCGCCACCGTCTTCCCGTTGCCCGCCTTCCTGGCCGGTCTCGTCAGCCCGTCGGTGGCGGGTGCGGCCGTCGCCGGCACGGCTCCGGTCATGACCTGCAGCAGCGTCGCCGAAGTGGCGGCGGCGCCGGCCATGCTCAGGAACCTGCGACGCGATGTGGCCTCGTCCGACTGATCCATCGTGTGCTCCTCCAGGAGTGTCAACTGAAGCCTGACTTCGGACAGTTACTGGAATAGCACCCGAGGGGACGTCATCTGGTTTGTATGCGGATATTCCGCTGGTCCTTTCCTCCTTTCGGGTGAACGGTCGATTATCGGTCGAGGGGGATGGGTAGTTGAGCGGATGCTCCGACGCGCGATCGACGCCGTGCGACAACTCCCGGACGTGGTTGCGGAATCAGCCGCAGTGCACGGCCCGGTTGCCGAGGGTGCTCGACGTGGTGGCCGTAACCCCACCCCATACGATGCTGCCGAACCCGGTGATACAGGTGGACGCGGCACTGACCTTCACCGGCCCGGCGAACTTGGCGAAGTTGCCCTCGTCGGTGCTGGTGGTCCCCGACACCTTGGTGCAGCTGTTGGACGCCGAGGTGTTGCTGCAGCGGCTGATGCTCGCCTTGACGACGGAGGCCGTGCCGTAGCCGCTGTTCGCCGTCTTGATGGTGGCCGCGCAGTTGTTGCCGGTGGAGTTGTCGAAATACAGGTAGAAGTAGCCGAAGATCACCCCCTCACTGGTCTTGACCGGGTAGCTGTCGACCAGGCCTCCGGTGCACCCGTAGGCCGAGGCCGTGGTGGCGGGGGAGGCGGGTACCTGCGCGGGGGGCGTTGCGCCTGCCTTGCTGCCGCCTGTGGCGGTGGACGGCGTGGTGGTGGCCGCGGCCTTGCCGCTCGCCGCGGCGCCGGCCGAAGCGGCAGCGGAGGAGGGAGCGGAGGTGGCTCCGGGGGTCGCCGGGGTGTTGGCCGGCGCGGAGCCGGCCGTACCGGCGACGGGGGCGTCGCCGAGGTCGGAGGTGGAGCCGACGGGGACGGCGCCGGAGTGGCTCGAGCCCCCCGCCTTGGTCCGGCCGCCGCCGTCCGCCCCGGTGCTCTGGCCGCCGACCGCCCAGACGGTGCCGCCGACCAGCGCCAGGACGAGTGCAGCGCTCCCGGCCACCAGCCCGGCCCGACGGCTCGAGGGCCTGCGCCACCAGGGCTCCGGCTCGAACTCGTCGAAGGGCGTGAAGACGGGCGCGGCCGTGGCCATGGCGGCGGGCACGAGCCTCGGCTGTACGGCAACTGCCGCTGCCGACGCTGCGGGGAAGCCGGACGCGGCCGCCGCCCCGATCTCCGGTGCCAACGCGTCCAGGAGCGCCGCGACTTCGCCGGCACTCGCCGGCCGCTCCTCGGGGAACTTCGCCAGCAGCCGAAGGACGAGCTCGTCCAGCCCGGCGGGAATGCCGGCCCGGTGCCGGCTCGGCGCCGCCGGCGTCCCCCGCAGATGTGCCCCGAACTGGACGGACGCCTCCAGGTGCCCGAACGGGGTTGCGCCGGTGAGCAGTTGGTAGAGGAGGCAGCCGAGGGAGTACAGGTCGCTGCGGTGGTCGACCTCCCCGTCGCCGCGGACCTGCTCCGGCGACATCCACGGGACACTGCCCAGGGCGGTGTTGGCTCCGCTGAGCCGCTGCGGCCCCGGTGCTGCGGGGTGGAGCCAGGCGCTCCCGAGGTCGAGGACCTTCACCGTCCCGTCGTCGGCGAGCACGAGGGTGGCGGGCTTGATGTCGCCGTGCACCAGCCCGGCCGCGTGCGCCGCCTCCAGCCCGGCGCAGACCTGGCGGACCCAGTCCGTGGCGCGGGCCGGGTCCGGCACACCGCCGGCGGTCAGGACCTCGTCCAGGCTGCGTCCGGCCACGGGCTCCATGACCACGAACGCGCTGCCGCCGTCATGCCCGAAGTCGTGGACGGTCACCACATGCGGGTTGTCCGGCAGCGCGGCTGCGGCGCGGGCCTCCCGTTCGAGCCGCTGAGTGTCCTCGGGGGAGAGGTCGGAGCCTGCGAAGACCTTGACCGTCACGGTGCGGCCGAGCTCCCGGTCGTACGCGCTCCACACGACTCCCGCGCCGCCGGAGCTCAGGTGTTCCACCAGCTCGTAGCGCCCGCTGAGCAGCTGACCCTCCATGGCACTTTCCCTCTCCCTCAGCCGCCCAGGTGGTCGGCGGAGGGAGCTCTCTGCTCCGTCTCCGACTCTCCAACCGCAAGGCTCATCAGATGATCGGTCAGAAACCTATCGGCATCGTTCGACCGGACGCGAACCGGTGCGGCCCGTCCCGCCGTTCCTCCATGAGATTCGAACGCATCGTCCGTGTCCCGTACATGGACCGAGCCGGCAGCGGCTCTGCGGCACGCCGAACCGCAGGTAGGGCCGTGTGATCTCATAGGGCGATGCAGCAGCATCGCAGGTCGGCATGGATATGGGCAGCGGCGGTCGCGGCATCCATAGCCCTGGCAGTGGTCGGTGGATTCGCCCTGTTCGGTGGGTTTTCCGCCGGGTGCGGCGGCCAGGAGGGGCGACTCGCCGCCCTGCAGGAACTCGACCTCTTCCGGAAGGCGCCGGAGGGCTCACGGCCTGTCGCCGGCCAGGAAGTCAGCGCGAACTGCGTGGAGGATTCGGGCGATGCCTGGATGGAGGCCTCGCTGGACTACACCTACGACGGTGACGCCACAAAGGTCCTGGACCACTACCGGGCCACGCTGCCCGGGCTGGGCTGGCGGCAGGTCGCCTCGCCGCGCGTCGGGGAGACGTGCTTCGAGCGTGAGACCGGGGCCGGCCGGGCGGCTGCCCGGATCAGGTTCGCCGATCTGAACCTGCAGGACCGGACCTACCGCGTCTTCGCCGTGGCCGCGGTCGACGGGGACGGCAGCTGTTCGGACTGACGGCGGCGGGCATCGCTGGCACAACGAAATCCGAAGCAGGAAGGCGCCGGAAGCAATGGATTCGTAGGTTACCCCCGGGTTTACCTACTGAAAACATTGCTCAGCACTTGCGCTGCCTCGGTGTCTCCGACAGTATCTGTCATCGGCCGGGCCGTCCCGGGCGGGTGAACCACCGGGCGGCACCGTACGCCTCGACGCCGGGACGCGCAACGGGCACACCCGTTCACTCCTCCGGCAACCCCCGCCACGAGCAAGCCGCCACAAGTACGCCGTTCGAGGCCACCTCTCATTCACCTACCTCGAAGGCAAGGCAGAGATGGCACAGACCGCCCCGCGCCGAAGAACCCCGTTCTCGAAGCACCCCGTGGACGAGGTCCTCCCCCTTCCGCAACTCTCGCTCTACGGCCTCCAGCACGTCCTGGCGTTCTACGCCGGCGCGGTGGTCGTCCCGATCATCCTGGGCAACGCGCTCGGCCTCTCCTCCCGGGAACTGGTCTATCTGATCAACGCGGACCTGCTCACCGCCGGCATCGCCTCGATCATCCAGGCCTGGGGCTTCTGGCGGATCGGCGCCCGGCTGCCCCTGGTCCAGGGAGCCACCTTCACCGCGGTCTCCCCGATGATCGCGATCGGCCAGGGCGCAGGCGGCGGTACGGCCGGCCTGCTCGTGGTCTACGGGGCCGTCATCACGGGCGGTGTCGCCACCTTCCTGTTCGCGCCGTTCGTCGGCAGGCTGGCGAAGTACTTCCCGCCGATCGTCACCGGGACGCTCCTGACCGTCATCGGCATCGTGCTCATCCCGGTGGCACTGCAGGACGTCGGCGGCGGCCCCGACCTGATCGGCGGCCCCCGCTACGGTGACCCGACCAACCTCGCCTACGCGGGCGGGACCCTGCTGTTCATCCTGCTGATCGCGCGCTTCGGCAGCGCGTTCCTCAGCAGCATCGCGGTACTGCTCGGCCTGGTCGGCGGCACCCTGGTCGCCCACCTGCTCGGGGACGCGAGCCTGGACGCCGTCGGCGAGGCCGACTGGCTCGGCGTCAGCACCCCCTTCCACTACGGCATGCCGCAGTTCCAGCTCTTCCCGATGCTGGCGATGGTGGTGGTCATGCTGATCACGATGGTGGAGACCACGGGCGACGTCTATGCCATGGGCGAGATCACCGGCCGGGAGGTCGACGGCGAGACGGTCGGCCGGGCGCTGCGCGCGGACGGTGTGGCCACGGTGCTCGGCGGGCTGCTCAACTCCTTCCCGTACGTGGCCTTCGCCGAGAACATCGGCCTGGTCCGGATCGCCCGGGTCAAGAGCCGGTTCGTGGTGGTCGCCGCGGGTGTCTTCATGATCCTGCTGGGCCTGCTGCCCAAGGCCGGAGCGGTGGTCGCCTCCGTCCCGCACCCGGTGCTCGGTGGGGCGGCGGTCGCGATGTTCGGGATGGTCGCCACGGTCGGCATCCAGATCCTCGGCAAGGTCGACCTGCGCGAGGAGCGCAACGCCCTGATCCTGGCCGTCAGCCTCGGCGCGGCGATGCTGCCCACCACGGTGGAACCGCTCTTCGACCGGATGCCGACCGAGGTCCGCGCCGTCCTGGGCAGCGGGATCACGCTGGGCAGCATCACCGCGGTCCTGCTGAACCTCTTCTTCCAGGTGTTCAACGAGCGCCGGGCGCTGGAGGACATCGACTGGGACGGCATCGGTGAGGCCGACGAGGGCTGGGAGCACGACAACGCAGCCGTCCGATGAACCGGGATGACGCGCACGTGTCCGGACCCCCCTTCTCTCCCGCCGAGGCCCGAGCGGCCCGGCTCCGGATTGGTATGACGACCGATCAGGTCGCCGCTGCCATGGCGCAGTTGGGCATGGGCCAGCCGGCCGGGCTGGTGGAGGCCTGGGAGTTGGGCACGCGGGCACCGTCCGAGATCCAACTGTTCGCCCTGGCGGACGCCCTGTGGTGTCCGACGCCCGTCCTGATGGCCGTCCGCCCCAGATCGCTCCAGGAGCACCGTCTGGCCAGGCAGCTCACCCGGGAACGGCTGGCCCACCGCCTCGGCATGGAGCCGCACGTCTACGCCAGGGCGGAGACCGAGCACCACTGGACCGGTGACGAGCAGCAGACCAGGGTGCTGGCGGAGGCACTCGGCCTGCAGCCCGACGAGGTGCTGGACGTCATCGGGCAGGGCACGGAGCTGATCGAACGGCTGAAGCAGGCCGTCGAAGGTCGGTGGAAGAGCCATGTCGGGCCCCTGGCGGACTTCCTCGGCGTGGACGAGAAGCACGTGGCGTACGCACTCCGCGTCCTGCACCAGGAGTACGCCCAGTTCACCGAGCGCTACATGGGCCACCTGGTCGCCCGCTCCGGCGACTCCAGGCTGAAGGAGATCGCCACCGAGCGGGCGCGCTGGCTGCGCCGCCTGCCGGAGCACTTCTGGGAGCTCGCCGACCGGGCGGGGGCCTGAGAGCAGGCAGCCGAGTGACCACCACAGGGGCGCGGGGAACTGCGCGAAGCGGAAGACTGCAGGCCCTAGCCTTCCGATCTCGCGCAGTTCCTCGCGCCCCTGGGATGCCCCATCCTGATCGGCTGCCCAACCTGCGTGCAGAGCGTCTCAACCGATGGTGTAGCGGAACGCGCCGTCCGGCGCCGGGTGGCCGGGCAGCCAGCTGCCGAGCACCAGGCCGGACGGGTGGAACATCGGGCTGGGCAGTGCATCGACCGGGAAGCGCTCCCAGCCCGCGCAGGCGTGCGGCTCGGTCACGGCGGCCGGATCATCGGTGGGCGGGGCGAGCACGGCGGCCGTCAGCCGCGGGAAGCCCAGCTGGTGGTCCAGCAGGACGGCGAGCACCCGCATCTGCTCGGCGGGCAGCACGATGCCGGTCTCCTCGGCGAGCTCGCGCGCGGCCGCCTGCTCGAAGGACTCCCCGGGCTGGTCCACCTTCCCGCCGGGCAGGCTCCAGGTCGGCGTCTCACCCGCGGTGATCCGCCGGCCGAGGAGGACCCGCCCGTCGGCGGTGGGCACGATCACTCCGGCGCCGAGCATGGGTGGCATCGCGGTCTCTCCTACCAGGGGGAGGGGGCGTAGTCCTTGAGGAAGCAGCCGTACAGGTCCTCGCCAAGCTCGCCGCGGACGATCGGGTCGTAGACCCGGGCCGCGCCGTCGACCAGGTCGAGCGGGGCGTGGAAGCCCTCCTCGGCGAGGCGCATCTTGTCCGGGTGCGGGCGCTCGTCGGTGATCCAGCCGGTGTCGACGGCGGTCATCAGGATGCCGTCGGTCTCCAGCATCTCCTTGGCGCTGGTGCGGGTCAGCATGTTCAGCGCGGCCTTGGCCATGTTGGTGTGCGGGTGGCCGGCGCCCTTGTAGCCGCGGCTGAACTGGCCCTCCATGGCGGAGACGTTCACCACGTACTTGCGGTGGGCCTTGGCGGCCGCCATCGCCGGGCGCAGCTTGCTGATCAGGATGAACGGCGCGGTCGAGTTGCAGAGCTGGACCTCGAGCAGCTCGATCGGGTCGACCTCGCTGACGGTCTGCACCCAGCTGTTGGTCGAGGCGAGGTCGGGCACCAGGCCACCCGCGTCGATCGCGGTACCGGCCTCGATCCGGGCCGGTGAGGCCGAGCCGCTGACCAGCGCCAGCGCCGTCACGTCCTCGGCGCTGATCGCCTCGCGGCGGCTGACCTGGCCGGGCAGCGCCGGGCGGTCCACGCTGCCGCTGCCGAAGGTGCCGATCACGGTGGCCTGCGGGAGCTCACCGGCGGGCAGCGGGGCGGACTCCGCCATCACCAGCTCGCGGTACGCCGCGGGGGAGCGGCGTACCGTCTGCGCGGCGTTGTTGATCAGGATGTCCAGCGGGCCGTCGGCGGCGACCGACTCGGCGAGCGCGACGACCTGGCCCGGGTCGCGCAGGTCGATCCCGACGATCTTCAGCCGGTGCAGCCAGTCCGCGCTGTCCGGCATCGCCTTGAAGCGGCGGATCGCGTCGTTGGGGAAGCGGGTGGTGATGGTGGTGTGGGCGCCGTCGCGCAGCAGCCGCAGCGCGATGTACATCCCGATCTTCGCCCGGCCGCCGGTCAGCAGCGCCCGACGGCCCGTCAGGTCGGCCCGGGCGTCGCGGCGGGCGCGGTTGTCCCGGGCGCACGGCGGGCAGAGCTGGTGGTAGAAGGCGTCGACCTCGGTGTAGCGCTGCTTGCAGGTGTAGCAGGAGCGGGGCCGCTCCAGGATGCCCGCGATCTCGGTCGTGGTGGCGGTGGTCAGGCCGAAGGCGCCCGCCGTCTCGTCGTCGATCCGCCCGGGCGAGCCGGTCGCCGTCGCGGCCGTGACGGCGCGGTCGTTGGCGGTCTTGCGCGCGCGGGTCTCCTGGCGGCGGCGCTGCTTGAGCGTACGGAAGATGCCGCCGACCGCCTTGCGGACGACGATCGCGTCCGGGTGGTCGACGTCCAGCTCGTCCAGCTCGGCGAGCACGCTGAGACAGAGCTCCAGCCGCTCCGGGTCGATGCCCGGGCCGTACTCGATCTCTTCGGTGCTCTGGTAGTCCGCGCCCGCCGTCATGCTGCCCGCTGCTTCCTGGTCCGCCCTGCCCTGCTTACCGGCGAAGCCTACCTTGCCGGGGAGGTAATGACTGAAAGTCCATTGCGTCCGTTACGCGGCTGGCCTAGGCTCTGTAATAGATGAATGGCCGAAGCAGTCATTACGGATCGGAGTTCTGGCATGTCCGACTGGGAGCAGTGGCAGCGCAGCTGGGACCGCCAGCAGGAGTGGTACATGCCCGACCGCGAGGAGCGGTTCCGGGCGATGCTCGACGTGGTGGAGGCGGTGGCCGGCCCCGAGCCGCGCATCCTCGACCTGGCCTGCGGCACCGGCAGCATCAGTGACCGCCTGCTCACCCGGCTGCCCGGAGCCGTCAGCGTCGGCGTGGATCTCGACCCGGCGCTGCTCACCATCGCCCGCGGCCACTTCGCGTCCGAGCCCCGCCTCACGCTGGTGACCGCCGACCTCAAGGACCCGGACTGGGCCGCCCGGCTGCCGCCCGACCCGTACGACGCGGTGCTGACCGCCACCGCCCTGCACTGGCTGCCCACCGACGACCTGCTCCGCCTCTACGGCGACCTGGCCAAGCTGCTCCGCCCGGGCGGCGTGTTCCTCAACGCCGACCACACCCCCGAGCCCGGCACTCCGCTCCTCAACGCCGCCGACCTGGCGTTCCAGCGCCGCCGCCAGGAGTGCGAGCGGGCCGCCGGGGTCCTCGACTGGGGCGACTGGTGGGCGGCCGCGGGCGCCGATCCGCTGCTCACCGAACAGGTCGCCGCCCGCACCGCCATCTACGGCTCGCACGCCGACGGCGACGTGCACCCGGCCGGCTGGCACACCGCCCGGCTGGTCGAGGCCGGGTTCCGCGAGGCCGGTGTGGTCTGGCGATCGGTCAGTGACTCGCTGGTCGCGGCGATCCGCTGAGCGGCAGCCGGTCCAGGGTGATCCCGAAGTACGTACGGTAGGCGGCCAGCGCCTCGCTCTCGTCGAGCAGTTCCTCGTGGCGCTCGCCGCCCGCCGTCCGGATCAGGCGGTTGCCGCTCAGGGTGATCCGGCCGTCGGGGGTGGGCAGTGAGCAGGTGGTCGAGCGGGTGAAGTGCGAGTCAGGCGAGGTGGTCTGCCACCAGCAGGTCGGGACGAAGTCCGCCAGCTCGTACGGGCGCAGGTCCAGCCGGTACTGCGGCTCGCCGTTCATCAGGACGTCGAGGTCCGGCCCGTGCTCGACCAGGGTGAAGACGCCGCCGGCGTCGGACTGCTCGTCACGTGCGCCGAGGCGCAGCGGCCGGCGGCTGAAGCGTCCGAAGCCGACGTCGACCAGCCAGGGCTCGTCCAGGTCGACGCGCAGCGCCAGGTGGTCGAAGGGTGGGCCGGGGGCGTCCTTGCCGAAGACCCGGGCGCTGAGCAGCGTCACCTCGTAACCGAGCGCGGTGAGCAGCGCGGCGAAGGCGCCGTTGAGTTCGTAGCAGAAGCCGCCGCGCCGCCGGGTGACGATCTTCTCCAGCAGCGCCTGCTGCTCCAGGACGACGGGCTCGCCGAGACGGATGCTGAGGTTCTCGAACGGGACGGTCGTCAGGTGCGCCCACTGGAGCGCTTGCAGCCCGACGAGGTCGGGCCGGTCCGGACGCTTCGCGCCGATCCGGACGAGGTAGGCGTCCACGTGGGAGTCGTCCATCGTCAGGCTCATGGGGACATTCAGCCGCATCGAACCGGGCGCCCGCCATCGGTCGTTGGTCCTACGCCGGGAAACCCGATGGTGCAGGTCCCGACGGCAGCCCTAGACTCCGGTGCCTGTGACTGAGCAGAGCATTGAGGCCCTGGTGGCGGACGCGAAGAGGGTCGGGGAGGCCGTCTCCGTGGCGGGCGCCGGGATGGTAGACCGCGAGGTGCTCGCCGAGGTCGTCGCGCTCTGCGCGGTGGCGGGGGAGCACCTGCTGGTGGTCGGCGCGCCCGGCACCGCGAAGTCCGAGGCGGTACGGCGGGTGGCCGGCCAGCTGGGCGGCCGGTACTTCGAGTACCTGCTGGGCCGGTTCACCGAGCCGAATGAGCTGTTCGGGCCGGTGGATCTTCGGCTGCTCCGCGAGGGGCGGGTCGAGTTCGAGACGGCGGGCATGCTGCCCGAGGCCGAGATCGCCTTCCTCGACGAGGTCTTCCTCGGCTCGACGGCCGTGCTGAACACCCTGCTCGGCCTGCTCAACGAGCGGGTTTTCCGCCGCGGCCGCACGGTGCTGGCAAGCCCGCTGCGGGTGTGCGTCGGCGCTGCCAACAGCATGCCGGAGGACCCGGCGCTGGCCGCGTTCGCCGACCGTTTTCTGGCCCGGATCTTCGTGGAGCCGGTACCCGACGCCCGGCTGGAGGAGCTGCTGGAGGCCGGACGCCGTGCCGCACCCGTGCCGCTGGACTCCACGAGCCTCCTCGGAGCCGTCGACCGACTGGCCACCGCGGCCCAGGCCTGTGATCTGGCCGACGTCACCCCGCTGGTGGGTGCGGCAGTCCGGCGGCTGCGCGGTGCCGGAGTCGCCCTCAGCGACCGTCGCGCAGTCCGGGCGCAGCGGCTGATCGCGGCAGCGGCCGTGCTCGACGGCCGGACCGCCGCGACGGCTCAGGATCTGTGGGTCATACCGCTGATCGCGCCGACCGCCGATGCTCAGAAGCTGGCCCGTGACACGCTCGCCGACCTGGTGGAGAAGTCCTCCAACAGCAGCCTCGTGTACGCGGCCGAGGAACTCTCCCGTGGCGCTCTGGCCAGAGCCGAGCGTCTGGCCCGGACCGCGGCCGCCCTGCTGACCGAGCACGGCTCGGCACCTGGCGACCGGGACGTGCGGCTGCGGGTGGAGGCGACGCTCCGTGAGATGGACGCGGGCTTCGACCTCTCCGACCTGCCCGAATCCCTCGCGGGGGTACGGGCCCAGCTGGTCGCCGCGGTCCGGTCGTGACGACGGCGCCCCGAGTCGCCCTGCAGTGGCGGCGTCGCGAGCCGCCACTGCCCGCCGCGGCGGTGGTCGGACTCGGCGCCCAGGCGCGGGCACTGGCGGCCGCCACTCGGGAACGGCTCGCGGCCGGCGTGCAGTTGCGCGCTGTGGCCGATGCCGAGGCCTTGGTGGTGCTCGGTCCGTTCGGCGACCTGCCCTGGGTGGACGGCGCCCGGTACCTGGGCTGGGACGGCGGGATCCTGGTCCCGACCACGGCCGGCCCCTGGCCGTCGGCGGCGCTCTGGCGCGAGGCGCTCGCCTCGTCGGAGAACCGCCTGGTGGTCCTGCTGCCCGGCACTGCGCTGGTTGCGGCCATGCCGTCGCGGACCGCCGACCCGGCCGCGCTCGGGTCGCTCGGGTCGCTCGCCGATGAGCCTGCCCACGCCGCGCCATGAGCAGGCCGCCGGCGGCCGGTCCGACGGTGACGACCCGGCCCCTCACAGAAAGACAGACGTGACCACGACCATGCACGCCACCGGGCTGCCCGCCGGCCTCGCGCCCTTTGCCGACACGCTGTCGGCGCTGACCCCGGCCCTCGCGCTGGCGATCGGCCCGATGGTCCGGCGGATCGACGCGCTGGTGGGCGACCGCGAGCCGCTCGTGGCCCACGAGGGAACGCTCGACGGCTACGGCGGCCTCGCCCGTAGGGGACGGTGGGATCAGCTGCTCCCCTCCGAGTGGCTGCTGGCGGAGGAACTTCCCGACGAGTTCCTACGACGGCTGGTCGACGGTGAACTCCTGCACGTCGCACCGGAGTACCGGGAGCCGAGCCTGCGCGGCCGGGTCGTGGTCCTGGTCGATGCCGGTCCCGCACAGGCGGGTGCCGGGCGTCTGGTGCAGCTCGCCGCACTGGTCGTGCTGCACCGCAGGGCCGCCGCCCGGGGTTCGCAGCTGGTGGTCGGGGTGCTCGGTGACGACCCCGAGAAGTGGCTGACCGGCGGCCTGGCCGAGCTGCTGCCGCGCTGGCTGAACGGGCGCCGAGACACGGAGCCGGACGCCCGGACGGTGGCGCGCGCCGCCGAGGCACTGGACGCGGACGACGAGTCATGGCTGCTCACCGCACCGGCGCTCGCCGCCGAACTGCCCGCTCGCCGCCGCACCCTGGCGAGCGAGGTGTGCGCGTGGGGCGCGGACGGCGCCACGCACGTACGCCTCACCCTGGGTGGTGCCACAGCCGAACTTCCGCTGCCTGCTTCGGAGATCGCCGTGCGGGCGCTGCGTGGCGCGGAGTTCAGGCGTGGCGGACCGGTGGTGGTGAGCCTGCCGGGTGTCCCGGACCTGCGCCTCCCGACGTTCACCAGTCCCTCGCGGACCCTGCTCGCCAGAGGCCGGGGCGCTCGTAGCCTGGTGGCCGTCCGGGTACCCGACCCGGGAGCGCCGATGGGCGGTGTGCGCCGCCACTTCCTACCGGGGCCGGTCGTCGCGGCCGCCAGGATCGGACGCCGTCTGATCACGTTGGTCGTCGACGGCCACGAACTGGCGACCCACGTGATCGGCCGCCCGCTGGGCAGCGGACGCCGCGAGCCGGTCAGCCGCCAGAAGGTGGCCCTGGACGACGCCCTCCTCGCCGAGCTGCTCGAGGAGCCGGTGCTGCCGGTGCAACTGGACGGTGAGGCACTGCTGTGTCCGCTGGCGGGCAGGTGGTGGCGGATTCTGCCCGATGGGAGCGTGCGGTACGACCGGGCGGTGTCCTCGGATGCGACGCACCCCGCTCGGCCCCGCTTCAGCTGGGCGCGGGAGAGTGACGGGTCCGGAGGCGCGCGGCCGGGCAACGCCGATGGCGAGGCCGACTACGTGTTCGGCGGGGAGGCCACGGCCTGGTCCAGGGACGGCGAGCTATGGCGCGTGCTGGGCAGCGACGGGCGCGGTACGAAGATCGTCGTCCCGCCGGACGCCCAGGTCATAGGCCTGGTCCGGCAGGCGGAGTCCACAGCCCTGATCACCCTTGCCATGGCCGGGCGGCTGGTACGCAGCGTACGGCCCGACGGCAGTCGTACGCTCAGCCGGTTCTCCGGCGGCGCGATGCCACCGGTCGTCCACCCCACCCTGCCGCTGATCGCGGCGGAGCCGAAGCGGGGCCGGATCGTGGTCGGCGACGCGGTCTCGGGGCAGGTCCACATGACGTTGGGGAGCAATACGTGAGCGGCACTGCGGCCGGGGCCTTCCGGATTTCGGTCCTGGCCTCGGGGTTCGTCCTGGACGTCCCGGTGATCGGCAGGGCCGAGGCCGCCGACCGGGTCATGGCCGCCTGGCAGGACGGGGCCGAGCTTCGTCAACTGCCGCAGGGTTCCTGGCTGCTCCGGCTGGCCACGGCGGTTCAGCTGCGCGCCGACCGTGCGCCGGGCCTGCCGCTGGTCGACCGTGACGGCGCCCTGGTCGCCGTCGGCGCGGACGGCGACGGGGCCGCGGACGAGGTGGTCCTGCTGCACGGTGGTGTGATCCGGCGTCACAGGATCACCGAGCTGCCGGCGGTGGACCCGGCCGACTGGCTCGAGGTCTCCGGACTGACGGTACATCAACTGACCCCACTGGAGCTTCCGGTGGAGCCGGAGACGGTGCTGGACGAGGTGCCCGTCCGGCCACAGCCGGATCTGCGCGTGGCGGCCCGACTGCGGCCCAGGTCGCGGCGGGCCCGGCTCATGACGGCTCGAGTCCCCTTCCAGCCGCTGTGGTCGGCGCTGGGCAGGGTGTACCGGTCGCTCGAACTCGTGCTCTGCGGCGTGCTCGTCCTCGGGTTCGCCGGGGCGGTCGCTGAGAAGCTGTCCGATGAGGTGGCGGCCCCGCCCGCGGCGGACCTCGTGGACGCCCTTCTTCGTGGCCTGCTCCTGCTCACGGTCGTCGCTCTGGTTCTCCTCGCGGGATCCCGCGTGGCCCGTGGCCGGGCTGCCAAGGCCTCGGTCGCGTCCGTGCCGGGCCGGCGCGCCGCCCGGGCGGCCGCCACCGCCCGGCGCAGGCGCCTGACCACTCACCTGCGCGGTCTGCTGGCCCAGTTGGCCATGCGCAGCCCGGCCGCGCCTGTGGTACGCGCCCGGCACGAGCGCTACCTGCGCGAACTGACCAGCGCATTCGAGCAGCGACGGTGGGAGGACGCGCTACGGGATGCCATCGCGCTTGCGTCGGAGGCGGGCGACAGCGGGAGCAGGTGGCTCGACCTCCGCTTGCCTCAGCGGCGCACCGGCGCGCTGCGGGCCCGCCCGTACACCGTCAGCTCCGGCGGGGCCTCGCTGCTGTCGGGCCTGACCATCCATCAGCACCTCAGCCGGATGTACCGGGAGGCGGCCCAGGTCCTGGAACGGGACGGCAGGATCGAGGAAGCGGCGTTCGTCCTGGCGGATCTGATGCACGCCGGCGAAGAGGCGGTCGCTCTGCTCGAACGCCATGGTCGGTTCGAACAGGCGGCGGAACTGGCCGAGGGGCGTGCGCTCGCCCCCGACCTGGTGGTGCGGCTGTGGTGGCGGGCAGGCGAGCGCGTTCGCGCCATCCGGACAGCCCAGACCAGGGGCGCGTTCGCGAGTACCGTCGAGCGGCTCTCCCCGGTGGACCGCGAGGCCGCCCTCGAACTGCGCAGGGCCTGGGTGCGCTCCTGCCAGCAGGCGGGCGACCGTATGGGCGCGGTCGAGGCGGCCTGGCCGGAGGAGTCGCTGCGACCGCTCATCGCGGCCGATCTGCGGGACGGTGTGGCGATCGGAGGCTCCACCCAGGCCCGGGCTCTCGCCCACGTGCTGGCGCTCCAACCCGGTGGTGCCACTCGTGAGCTTGCGCTGGCGACGCTGGAGAGTCGCGAGCCGCAGCACCGCGGCCGGCGCGAGCAACTGGCCGCCGCGCTGGCCCGCATTCCCGGCGCCGACCCGGCCGCCGACCGTGAACTGGCCACCGCCGCCGTGCGAGCCGTGGTCCGCGACCGTGGCTTCGGCAGGTCGGTCGACGACGGCACCCAGCGAAGGCTCTTCACCGACCTGCTGGAGCGGGCCGACCCTCTCGCCGCCGCCGACCTGCGTGCCCCGAGCCCGGACCGCACCGGCCCGGCCCGGGCGATCGACCTCACCGCCGCCCACGAGCCGGGCCGACTCCCGGTCCTGGACGCCGTCGCCCTCGACTCCGGCTCGGTCCTGGTGGCATGCGGTGAGGCCGGTGTGCGGCTGCTCGCGCCCGACGGCAGGACCCGGGCTCGCTGGGACACCCCGGCGCATCGGCTGGCGGTGGCCGACCACGGCTCCGTCGTGCTGCTCGTGGCCCGGTACGGACAGGTCAGCGAAATCTCCCGGCTGGATCTCGCCACCCGGGCTGTGCGCCGCTGGACGGCACTGAGCGTGCGGGACATCGTTCCGTCCTTCGACGGACGCCTGCTCATCACGCTCGATGACGACGGAATCGCCGTCATCGACACCCTCGCCGCCCGCCCCGTCGTCGTCTGGCGGGAGCTCGACCGGGAAGCGCGGGTGCTCGGCAGCATCGCCCGCACCGCGACCAGCTGCAGCGCCGTGGTGGCCTCCGGTGCCCTGGTCGAACGCTGGCGTTGGGACCTGCCCGGGTGGCAGCTCCGATCCCGGATGAGCCTGTCGGACGACGAGCTGCCTCATGCCCTGCTGGCGTCCGGGCCGATGCTGTCGGTCCGTCCCGAACCCGTCACCGGCGGTTCGCTGGTCCAGTGGCACGGTGAGGGCCCCGCCACCCATCGCCCCATCGAGGACGGGGCCGCCTTCGGGCTCAGCACCCACGGCGACCTGCACGCCGTCGTCCTGCCGCAGGCCGACGGCGCGGTCCGCGTGGAAGCGGGTGTCGGATCAGACCCTGTTCCGACCGTGTGCGCCGTCTTCCCGGGTGCGGACCCGGCCGGGATCGGCAGTCGACTGCACGGTGGCTCGGTGGCCGTCTGGCACCGTGACGGCCGGGTCGTCGCTGCGGCGGCGGACGGAGGCCGCGTTCTGGCCAATCTGCGGGTGACCCTCGCGTGATTGCTTGTAGGAACCTACAAGGCTGGGCGCTGTCGGGTGCCCCCTCCTTGTGTGCTGCTTCAAGAAAGCGCGGCGAACTGGCATTCGCCCAGCTCATGCGGGAGCATTGTCGGTTGGGTGCGGGGCGCCCGAGTGCGCCCGGCGGCCGAGCCGCAACCGCACCCGAGGTCTACCTTCTCCCAGCCAGAGAGCCCTTTTCATGCGCTTCCTGAACGACCAGACGCCCGCCTACGACCTTACGTACGACGACGTCTTCATGGTCCCGAGCCGTTCCGCCGTGGGCTCCCGGCAGGGCGTCGACCTCTCGTCGAACGACGGCAGCGGCACCACCATCCCGCTGGTGGTCGCCAACATGACCGCGATCGCCGGCCGCCGGATGGCGGAGACCGTCGCGCGTCGCGGCGGCCTGGTGGCCATCCCGCAGGACATCCCGACCGAGGTCATCGCCGAGGTGATCGGCTGGGTCAAGCAGCGCCACCTGGTGCACGACACCGCGCTCACCCTCGCCCCCGGCGACACCGTCGCCGACGCACTCTCCCTCCTGCCCAAGCGCGCGCACAACGCGCTCGTGGTGGTCGAGGACGGCAAGCCCGTCGGTGTCGTGACCGAGTCCGACTGCCACGGCGTGGACCGCTTCACCAGCCTGTCCGAGGTGATGTCCCGCGACCTGCTGCTGCTGGAGGAGGGCATCGACCCGCACGCGGCCTTCGAGAAGCTCAACGAGGCGCACCGCAAGCTCGCCCCGGTGGTTGACGCCGAGGGCAAGCTGGTCGGCCTGCTGACCCGCAAGAACGCCCTGCGCGCGACCCTCTACACCCCCGCCACCGACGCCAACGGCAGGCTGCGGATCGCCGCCACGGTCGGCATCAACGGCGATGTGGCCGGCAAGGCGAAGGCCCTGATCGAGGCCGGCGCCGACGTGCTGGTGGTCGACACCGCGCACGGCCACCAGGAGACGATGATCAGCGCGCTGCGCGCGGTCCGCGGCCTGGACCCGCAGATCCCGATCGTGGCGGGCAACGTGGTCTCCGCCGCGGGTGTCCGCGACCTCGTCGAGGCGGGCGCCGACATCCTCAAGGTCGGTGTCGGCCCCGGCGCGATGTGCACCACCCGGATGATGACGGGCGTCGGCCGCCCGCAGTTCTCCGCTGTGCTCGAGTGCGCCGCCGAGGCGCGCCGGCTCGGCAAGCACGTGTGGGCCGACGGCGGTATCCGCCACCCGCGCGACGTCGCCATGGCGCTCGCCGCCGGCGCCTCCAACGTGATGATCGGCTCGTGGTTCGCCGGTACGTACGAGTCGCCCGGCGACCTGCACACCGCCCCCGACGGCCGCCAGTACAAGGAGAGCTTCGGCATGGCGTCCGCCCGCGCCGTGCGCAACCGGACCTCCGAGGAGTCCGCGTACGACCGCGCCCGCAAGGCGCTCTTCGAGGAGGGCATCTCCACCTCGCGGATGTTCATCGACCCGGCCCGCCCGGGCGTCGAGGACCTGATCGACTCGATCGTCGCGGGCGTGCGCAGCTCCTGCACGTACGCGGGCGCGAACAGCCTGGAGGAGTTCCACGAGAAGGCGATCGTGGGCGTCCAGAGCGCGGCCGGCTACGCCGAGGGCAAGCCGCTGCACTCCAGCTGGGGCGTGTAGTCCCTGATGGGGTAGTCCCTGCTGGCTACGGCCGGCTTCCCGCTGCGGCGGGGGGCCGGCCGTAGCCGTCCAGCGGGGTGAGCAGGGCGCGGCTCACCATGCCGACCGAGCGCGACAGCGCCGCCGCGACCGCGTGGTACGCCAGCGGCGCCTCCTGAAGCTCCCAGAGGCCGAGCAGGCTGGCCCAGGCGGCGTCCCTCGCCCGGTCGATGCTCCACACGCCGACCACGTGCAGCAGCGGATCGGCGATCCGTACCGCCTCCGGCTCCGGGAGCAGCTCCTCCCGTACCCGCGCCTCGACCTGGGCCAGCAGGTCGTTGATGCGGTGGTAGTCGGCCTCGACGTCCTCGGGCTCACGGCCGAGCTCGCGGCAGGTGTCCAGCACGGAGAGCGGGAGGTCGTGCTCGATGTGGGCGTTCATGCCGGCCAGCGCGAACTGCAGCGGGTGGATCCCCGGGTGCCCGCGCAGCTCGAACAACGGCCGCCAGCAGGCGGTGGGTCTGTCACCCGACCCGGACGCGTCCACGGCCGCCAGGTAGCGCCGGGCGAAGACCGCGTCGAGATGTGCGACGCCTGTGGGATCGTCGAAGAAGGTGGCCGCGAGCCGCTCCCGGACCAGTTCGGTGACGGTCAGGTACATCCGGTTGAAGACGGCCACGCCGTCCGCCTCGGGCAGTCCCTGCTGAAGCTCCCTCATCCGGTCGATGACCTGGTCGACCGGCAGTGCACTGTCCGTCAGCTGTGTCATCGCTCGCCCTCTCGGTGGACCGTCGCCCTCGTCCACCATGGCAAGCCGGCACCCGGGCGGGAAGCCCCCGACCGGGCGACACCTCTCCTCGCCGCCCTGGCGTCGCTTGAGAGAATGAGGGACATGACTGAAGAGCGGACCCCGCCGGCGACGGCCATCGAGCGCAGGCAGCAACTCCTGGAGGCGATTCGCCGCGGCGGCGGTACGTGGGACTGGCAGCGGGCCCGCGAGACCTACGAGCCGCGGCCGGATCCGCGGACGGTACGGCGCGACCTCCAGCAGCTCTGCAAGGCCGGGTCCCTGGTGCGTGCGGAGTCGGGCGGGTACGAGGCGGCCTAGGCCCTGCCTGGTGACGACCCGCGACGTCGTGCCGTCCCCTCGATGGGCGGGTCAGCCCTCCAGGGCGGCGATGTCCAGGGAGCGGGTGACCCGGGCCAGGAGGGACTGGAGGGCAGTGGCCTCGTCCAGGGAGAGGTCGGTGGCCTCGATGATCCGGCGGGGCACGCAGACGGCCTGCTCGCGCAGGTCCGCACCGGCCTCGGTGAGCTGGACGGTGACGGAGCGCTCGTCCTCGGTGCTGCGCGTGCGCCGGACGTAGCCGGTGGCTTCGAGCCGCTTGAGCAGCGGCGAGAGGGTGCCGGAGTCCAGTCGCAGGTGCTCGCCGATCTGCTTGACGGGCAGCTCGCCGTGCTCCCAGAGCACCAGCATGACCAGGTACTGCGGATAGGTGAGCCCGAGATCCTTCAGTGCCACGCGGTACACGCTGCCGAAGGCTCGCGAGGCGGCGTGCAGCGAGAAGCAGATCTGGTGGTCGAGCCGGAGCAGCTCGCCGTCGGTCACCTGGGACAGCTTGGTCATGCCCCCAGGATAGCTGCGCCCATTTGAGTTGTGCGCAATTGAATTGCGTGCTCTACTTGTGCGCAGAGGGCGAGCCGGAACCCGGCCGCCGACGTGAGAAGGGACCGGTCAGATGGACGCGCTGTACACCGCTGTCGCCACCGCCAACGGGCGTGAGGGCCGTGCCGTCAGCTCCGACGGCCAGGTGGATCTCCCGCTGGCGATGCCGCCGGCACTCGGAGGCAACGGCCAGGGCACCAACCCCGAGCAGCTCTTCGCCGCCGGGTACGCCGCCTGCTTCGCCAGCGCCCTGGGCCTGGTCGGCCGCCAGAGCCGGGTCGACACCAGCGACGTCTCGGTCACCGCCGAGGTCTCCATCGGCAAGGACGAGACCAGCTTCGGCCTCTCCGTGGTGCTCCGCGTCGAGCTTCCGGACGCCCTCGCGGGCGAGACCGGCCAGCTGCTGATCAAGCAGGCCCACGAGGTCTGCCCCTACTCCAAGGCCACCCGCGGCAACATCCCCGTCGAGCTCGTCGTCGAGTAGTCACACGCCGCTCGCGCACGTCGCTCGCGCACGCAGGAGCCCCGGACCGCCCACGCGGCCCGGGGCCCCTGCGCTGTCGGAAAGCCGACCGCGCACGGCCTAGGCCGAAGGACCAAGCCTCGTACGGGCCCTGGGCCGATCCGCCGAGGGCGGTTCCGGGGCGAGAGTCGTGTCATGACGAACACACCGCAGACCAAGCCCGTCGCCGTGATCACCGGAGCCTCGCGGGGCCTCGGCCTCGAGCTGGCCCGGGCGCTCGCCGAGGACGGCTGGCGGCTCGTCCTCACTGCCCGCAATCCCGAGGCGCTGGCCTCGGCCGAGACCGAGCTCAAGGCCCGCACCGAGACCGTGGCGCTGGCCGGCTCCGTCGTCGACGACGACCACCGCGAGCGCCTCGCCGAGGCCGCCGCGTCGCTCGGCGGAGCGTCCCTCCTGGTCAACAACGCCTCCACCCTTACGGGGTACGAGCTCGCCGGCGCGGCCATGCCGCCTCTGGCGGACTTCCCGCTGCCCGGCCTGCTGGAGACCTTCGAGGTCAACATCCTCGGCCCGGTCGCGCTCACCCAGCTGCTGCTGCCGCAGTTGCGTGCGCGGCACGGCGCGATCATCAACCTCAGCTCCGACGCCGCCGTCGAGGCGTACGCCGGCTGGGGCGGCTACGGCGCCAGCAAGGCCGCGCTGGACCACGCCTCCGCGACCCTCGCCGTCGAGGAGCCCGAGTTGCGCGTCTGGGCCGTCGATCCGGGCGACATGCGGACCCGGATGCACCAGGACGCCTTCCCCGGCGAGGACATCTCCGACCGGCCGCTGCCCGTCACCGTCGTCCCCGCCTTCCTCGCACTGCTCCACGAGCGCCCCGCCTCGGGCCGCTACCGCGCGGCCGATCTCGCCGCCGATCGCGCCGTCGATCCGACGGAGGGGAAGTGAGATGACCACCGCCCTGGAGACCGGATTCGACTTCACCGTCCCGCCCGAGCTCTCCGCCCACGCCCCGGCGGAGGCGCGGGGCCTGGCCCGCGACCGGATCCGGATGCTGGTCGGCCGCCGCGAGGGGCTGATCACCGAGCATCGCAGTTTCGCCGAGCTGCCCGAGGTGCTGCGCCCCGGTGACCTCCTGGTGGTCAACAACTCGGCCACCCTGCCGGCCGCACTGCCCGGCCGCCTTCCCGACGGCACGGCCGTCGCCCTGCACCTCTCCTCCGCCCGCCCGGACCCCCGCGGCCACCACCTGGTCGAGCTGCGCCGTCCGGCCGCCGGGGCCTCCGAGTACTTCCCGCCGGACCGCTCACCCGCCAGGCCCGGCCTGCACGTCACCCTGCCCGGGGGCGCGAGCGCCGAGCTCACCGCGCCGTACACCCCCCGGCTCTGGCACGCCAGGCTCAGTCTGCCCGGCGAGCTGACGGCCTACCTGGCCCGGCACGGCAGGGCGATCCGGTACGGCTACGTGGACCGGGACTGGCCGATCGAGGCGTACCAGACCGTCTTCGCCAGCGAGCCGGGCAGCAGCGAAATGCCCAGCGCGGCGCGGCCGTTCACCGCCGAGCTGGTGGCCAGGCTGGTCGCCGGGGGCGTCCTGGTCGCCCCGATCACGCTGCACACCGGCGTCGCCTCCCCGGAGGCGCACGAGGCGCCGTACCCGGAGCGGTTCCGCGTCCCCGGCACCACCGCGCGGCTCGCCGAGCACGTCCGCTCGCAGGGCGGCCGGGTGATCGCGGTCGGGACGACGGCCGTCCGCGCTCTGGAGTCCGCCGTCGGCCCGGACGGACGGCTGCGGGCCGCCGAGGGCTGGACCGAGCTGGTGATCACCCCCGAGCGCGGCGTCCGTGCGGTGGACGGCCTGCTCACGGGCTGGCACGAGCCGCGCGCCTCGCACCTGCTGATGCTGCAGGCCGTCGCCGGCCGCCCGCTGCTCGACCGGTGTTACGCCGAGGCGGTCGAAGGGCGCTACCTCTGGCACGAGTTCGGGGACGTCAACCTGCTGCTCCCATAGGCCCTCGGCCAGTTGCACCATCCAGGGGCGCGGGGAACTGTGCGAGATCGGAAGGTGCGGACCGTTGCCTTCCGATCTCGCGCAGTTCCCCGCGCCCCTGTTGTGGTCACCCGGCTGCCTGATCTACAGGCCGGCTACTCCAGCGAGCCGCTGATCAGGGCCGCGCCCGAGCACTTGGTCGGGGCCGTCCCGGTGGGTGGGTGGCCGACCTGCTGGCAGGAGACCGTAAGGGTGACCTTCTGCTTGGCGTTGACCAGGATGGCCGAGGCCCAGTGGAAGTCCTGCTCGCGGAAGTTCTCGAGAGCGGGGGCCAGCAGGGGCTTGCCGTCGACGGCGATGGTGATGGTGCCGGAGTCGCCCTGCGGGTTCTCCAGGACCAGGTCCGTCAGCCGCAGGGTCTTGCCGTCCGGGACGGTGTAGCTGTCCGAGCCGTCACTGCCTGCGCTCGGAGCCGCCTTCAGCCGGTGGGAGAAGAGCGCGGCATCGGGCCCGGGCACCGTACCGCTGCCCGGTGGGGGCACCGCGGTCGGGGAGACCCCCGCCGCCTTCTGTGCGGCCGCGGCGGCGCTCTCGGCACCGGCCGCCTTCTTCTTCGCCTCGGCGGCCTGCGACTGCGCGGCCTGTACCGGGTCCTTGACCGCGTCCTTCGCCGCACTGCGCACCGCCGGGCGGAGCAGACCGAACCAGATGCCGGCCAGCACGGCGGCCGCCGCGACCACGGCTATCAGCGTCTTCAACAGCCCCTTGGGCACGACGGGTTGCTGCAGGTACGTGCCGTCCAGCGCGATCGGCTCGCCCACCTCGGGCGCCACCACCACCTGGAAGGCGTGCGGCACCGCCTGACCACGCCAGATCCGCCGCTTCGGCTTGATCCGACCCGGGACGAAGGTGGCCCGCCCCGGGTCGGTCACCGCCGGGCCCGGCGGGAAGGAGAAGGAGAGCAGCCCGCCCCGGTCGGCGCCGGTCAGCGCGGCCGACACGGGACGGTTGCCCCGGTTGTCGATGGCGATCCGGTGCCGGGCCGAGCCACGGCCCTGGGACACCCGCGGCGTCAGCTCCGCGTCCAGCCGGTCGAACGGCAGCAGCTCGACCAGGCCCTCGGGCACCGTCGCGGACTGCGGCTGCTCCTGCGGCAGCACCCGCACCGCGTACGGCACCGGCCCCGCCGGGAGCCCGGCGTCGAGCGGCGGCCGGAACACCACGGCTACCTCGCCCGTGGTGCCGGGGTAGAGCGAGAGCGTCTCGGGTTCGACGGCCGCCCACCCGGCGGCCGCGCCGAGCACCTCGAAGCGGTACGCCTCCACGATCTCGCCGCTGTTGCGCAGTTCCAGGCCGACCCGGGCTTCTTCGCCTGGCAGCACCGATGTCGCCGTCGGCTCCAGGCGGGCGGATGTGGTCATGCGCCGAGCGTACGGACGCCGCGAAGTGCGGGCAGGTGCCCCGGGGCCACACTTACGGGCACTCATCCTGCCCGTTGAGTCCTTGTGAAGTGCCTGCTGACTGCCCGAGAGTTCACTACCGGGGAGTTACGGTGCGCCGCGGCGCGGTGCCGCGCGCGGGAGGGGACCGGGGGGAAGCATGCGCTATCACGGGAGCAGTGGCGCCGAACGGATCCGGGTACGGCTCAGCGCCCAGGATCCGATCTCGTACGCGGGGCTGGCCGGCCAGCTCCGGCCGTGCCCGGAGCTGCGGCTGCTCGGCGAGGACGAGGAGGGCGGGGCGGCCGTGGTGGTCGTCGCGCTCGACCGGGTCGGCGAGGAGGAGGTGCAGACGCTGCGTCAGCTGCAGCGGGCGGCGGCGGGCCGGATCGTGCTGGTCGGCACCGAGCTCGACGACGCCGGGCTGGTCGCGGCCGTCGAGTGCGGAGTGGTCGGGGTGGTGCGGCGGACGGAGGCGACCGCCGCGCGGCTGGTGCAGACGATCGTCGCGGCGGCGCGGGGCGAGGGCACCGTACCGGCAGACCTGCTCGGACGGCTGCTGGAGCAGGTCGGCCGGCTGCAACGGCAGGTCCTCGACCCGAGGGGGCTGGCCTTCACCGGTCTGTCGGCACGCGAGATCGAGGTGCTGCGGCTGGTCGCGGCCGGGCACGACACCGCGGAGATCGCCGAGGCACTCTCCTTCTCCGAACGGACCGTCAAGAACGTCCTGCACGAGGTCACCACCCGCCTGCAACTGCGCAACCGCTCGCACGCCGTGGCGTACGCGATGCGGGAGGGATTCATCTAAGGGCGTCCGCCAGTAGGCAACCGAGCAACCACATCAGGGGCGCGTAGGGGTACCTCCCGGCCGAAGGCTGGGGGAGAACTGCGCGAGATCGGAAGGCGACGACCTGTGCCCTCCCGATTTCGCGCAGTTCCTCGCGCCCCTGTTCTGGCCGGCGCCGTGCCTACTGGCGGAGCCTCTGAGAGCCTCCGGCACCGCCCGATCGGGCAGCCACCGTTACCCCCGCCGCTGCCCCGGGCCCGGCTGCCTGCGGCGCCGTGGTGGGCCAGGGTGGCGGGGGAGGAGGGACAGCCGGTGCGACGAGGTGTGCTCACCAAGGGCCAGAGCAGCCGGACCAGGCGGGCGCTGCTGGTGATCCTGTCGACGGTCCTGGTCGCTGCCGTCCTGGTCGCGGTCTCGGCGACCGTCCGCCCGGACAGGATCGGACCGAGCGCCCCTGCGGCAGCCCAGCCCGCACCCGGCCGGATCGTCTACGCCGGCGGGTACGAGAACAGCAGCCTGGTGCTCGCCCCCGCCCTCGGCTCGCTGACCCCGCTGCTCGGCGCGGGCGAGGCGGGCAACGACTGCCAGCCGGCCACCCGGGGCGACACCGTGGTCTGGGTGACCGACCGGAGCGGGACGGGCGAGAGCCTGATGTGGCGTCAGGGTGTCGGCCCGGCCCGGCTGCTGCTCGACCGTCCGGGCTGGCGACTGAAGCACCCGGCGCTCTCCCCGGACGGCGCCTGGCTCGCCTTCACCTCCTGGCGTGACGGTTCCAACGGCTACGGCAGTGAGGACTGGTGCCGCCAGGACCAGCGGGTGGACGACTACCCGCCACCCGGGGCCGACCCCGACGCCACGCCCTCCGTATGGCTGGTCAGGACGGACGGCACCGGGCTGCGCCGCCTCGCGGCCGGAGCCGGCTGGGCCAGCTGGTCGCCGGACGGCACCGAGATCGCGTACGAGCAGGGCCGCCGGATCCACCGCATCCCGGTGCAGCCGGGCGGCCGGGCCGTGCAGGTCGACACCGGCGCCGGGGAGGCCCGCAGACCGGCCTGGGAGCCCCTCGGCGGCCCCGGACACGGTCGGATCGCCTTCATCACGGCGGACGGCGAAGGACTGGAGACCCTCAAGGTGGTCCCGGCGCAGGGCGGTGCCGCCCGGCAGCTCGCGAAGGGCGGCGGCAGTTTCACCGTCAGCGACGTGGCCTGGGCCCCGGACGCGACCTCGCTCCTCCACCTCTCCGGGACCAGCGCCTACCGGGTCGACCCCGCGAAGCCCTGCGAGGGCTGCCCGGGCGACGAAGTGGCCTTCGACTACGACGGATTCGAGTCGGTCGGCTGGTACACCCCGGCCGGCGGGGCGCCGACCGTCCTGCTGACCAAGGTGAACTCGGACTACCGGCACCTGGAGAGCGTGCTTCCGCAGCCTCCGCTGGACCGGCTGGACCTGCTCTCGCAGGACCTGACCGGCTCGGCCGACTACGAGGACCCCGCGTTCTCGCCCGACGGGCTGCGGGTGGCCTTCGTCCGGACCAAGTACGTGGGCGAGGGCGTCCGGCAGGTCGACATCATGGTCGGCGACCCGGCGGACCTGGCCCACGCCGTGCGGCTCGCCGGCCAGGGCCTCGACCCCGGCCTCGACCGGTCACGCCCCGCATGGTCCCCGGACGGGACGAAGCTGGCGTTCACCCAGCAGGAGCCCGGCTGCACGGTGTGCCTGAGCGGCGCGCAGGACTCGGGCGAGGTGTCCGTGGCCGACATCAGCGTGGGCGCGGACAAGGCGAAGCTGCTCCTCACCGTCCCCCAACTGACCCGAGCGGGGCAGAACTGCATCTCGGAGGAGCTCGACCCGACCTGGTCCGCCGACGGCAGCCGGATCGCCTTCTCCCGCGCGAGCCGGTGCTCCGACAAGCCTCGCCTGGCCGACGTGGCGAGCCGGATCCGCCACATCTGGAGCGTCGACGCCACGACCGGCAAGGACCAGCAGGACCTGACCGCCGTCCAGTGCGGCGACCGGGACTGCCCGGTCGCCGACGAACGCCCGGCGTACGCGCCCAACGGCAGCGAACTCGCCTTCAGCAGAGCCCTGTTGACGGTGGAGCAGACCGGTACGCCGACCGGTACGCCGACGGGTGGCGGTGGCGGCGCGCCCGCCCAGCGCATCTACCACGGTGTGCTCACCATGGGCGGCGACGGCCACGGCTGCCGGATCGTGGTGCCGTGGACCGGCGCCTGCCCGAACATCCTGCCGGCCGCAGGTCCGCCGCAGAACAACTCGCCGTTCCGCCAGCCGCAGGCACCCACCTGGTCGCCCGACGGCCGCCAACTCGCCTTCGACACCCAGGTGCCGTACGGCGACGGGACCAGCAGCCGGATCGGGATCGCCGACGCGAGGACCGGCGAAGGGCGGCTGCTGCCCGCCCGAAGGGGCTCCGACCAGATGTCGGCCACCTGGCAGCCCACCGCCGACCTCGACGTCACCCTCACCGCCGCCCAGCCGCAGGTGCCCGAGGGCGCAACGACCGCACTCACCCTCACCGTCACCAACCTCGGACCGGCCGCCGCCGAGCCGACCGGCACCGAACTCGCCCTCCCGCCGGGCCTGGAGGCGGTCGGCACGCCCGAACCCTCGCAGGGCAGCTGCACCGCCGCCCCGTTCGGCTGCGCTCTCGGCCGGCTGACGGCCGGTACCACCGCCACCGTGCACGTCACCGCCAAGGCGACCGCCCTCGGCGCGCAGACGTCCACGGCGACCGCCCGCACCCGGCTGGTCGACCCGCGGCCGGACAACAACCGGGCCGAGACCTCGGTGACGGTGCTCGCGCCCAAGCTGCCGGACCCCGCCGTCACGGCACGCGTCACCCCCGCGAGCGTGCCGGTGGGGGAGGAGGCCGCGATCGAGTTCACCGTCCGCAACCAAGGTGTGGCGACGGCCTACGGCGTCACGCTGACCCCGACCGTCCCGCCCGGCCTGCGGGTGGTCTCCTCGACGCCCCCCTGCCCGGCCACCGGTTGCTCCCTCGGCACCCTCACGGCGGGCGCGGAGGCGAAGGTCACCCTCGCGGTCACCTCGGAGACGCCCCTCACCGCCACCGTGCTGGGCACGGTCACCAGCGAGGGCCAGGACGCCGACCCCTCCAACAACACCGCCACGGCGACGCTGACGGTCGGCCGCACCCAGACACGGCTGCGGGCCGACCCGGCCGTGACGGTCACCCTTGACCCGCCCACCGCCTACGTCGGCGGCACCGTCGACGCGCACTTCACCGTCCGCAACCTCGGCCATGCCCCGGCCACCGGCGTCACCCTGGTCACCGCCCTGCCGCCGGACACCACCGTGGTCACCGCCCCGGCCGGCTGCACCCTGCCCAGCTGCCCGATCGGCACCCTGGCACCGGGTGCCGAGACCACCGTCACCCTCGTCCTGAGGCCGACCGCGTCCCACACCGGCACCGTCACCGGCACACTCACCACCACCGGGGACGACGAACTCACCGCCAACGACACGGCCCAGGCCACCCTCACCGTCCTGCAGCCCGCCGTGGTGCTCAGCCCGCCGCTCGGGCCGCCCGGGATCGTCACCCTCGCCCACGGCACCCGGTTCCCGCCGGGCGCGGAGGTGCTGCTGCGCTGGAGCGCCGGCGTCACCGCCGCAGCCGCCCCCGTGGTGGTGGCGGCCGACGGCACCTTCACCGCGCCGATGCTGGTGATGGTCCAGGACACCCTCGGCCCCCGAGACCTCCTGGTCACCCCCGCCGCCGCGGGCCCGCCCGCCTTCGGCGAGGTCAAGGCCGGCTTCCGGGTGGTGCCCGGGGTGCTCCAGCCCAGCCAGTACCAGCAGCGGCGGTGAGCCGGTGATCCACGAAGTGGACGAGTCGCTGCGCGCCCTGGTCCGCGCCGAGGTCCTGAACGGCGCCGACGTGGACCTGGTCTTCGACGCCCCGACCAGGGACTGGGCCGCCCGGCGCAACACCCCGACGGTCAACCTCTACCTGTACGACATCCGGGAGGACCTGCGCCGGGCCTCGCGGGGGCGGCAGAACGTCTACGACGAGCAGGGCACCGTGGTCGCGCGGACCCTCCCGCCGCGCTACTTCAAGCTCTCGTACCTGATCAGCGCCTGGACCCAGCGGCCCGAGGACGAACACCGGCTGCTCGCCGCGCTGCTCCACTGCTTCCTGCGGCACACCGCCCTGCCCCCCGCCGGACTGGGCCCTGAACTCGCCGCCACCGGGCTGCCGATACCGGTCGGCATCGCCCTCCCGCCGCCCGAGGACCGCGCCTTCGCCGACGTCTGGTCGGCGCTCGGCGGGGAGCTCAAGCCCTCGCTCGACCTGGTGGTCAGCGCCCCCGTCTCAACGGCCCCGGTCTACCCCGCCGGGCCGCCGACGGAGGAGGGACTGACCCTGCGCAGCGGCGAGCTGACACCCCCGCCGGAGCCTGGTCCTCCCCCCGGACGGCGCCGGGGGCGCGGGTGAGCGGGCACCTGCTGGAACGGGTGGCGCTGGTCGAGGAGCGGGTACGCCGGGCGGTGCTCGCCCGCCGCAGCACGGACCCGGACCCGGACGACCCCTTCCGCGGGCTGTACCTCTCCGACGACGCGGTGCGGCGGATCCTCGACGAGCCCTCGTCCGTCCCGGCGCCCGACCAGGTGGACGCCGAGCGGCTGGCGGCGGCCGAAGCCTCCGCCACGGCCGGTTCGCGGCTGCGGGCGCTGGAGCGGGGGTTCGGGCTGCTGCCGCTGGACGTGGAACTGCTGCTCATCGCGCTGGTGCCCGACCTCGACGGGCGCTTCGAGCAGCTCTACGGCTACCTCAACGACGACGTGACGCGCCGTCGGCCGTCGATCGGCCTCGCGCTGGCACTCTGCGGCGTCCCGGCGGCCGCGGCCTCGGCGCGCGGACGGCTGGCCGCGACCGCGCCGCTGGTGGTGCGCGGGCTGCTGCTGGTCGAGGAGCCGGAGCGCCCCTTCCTCGGCCGGTCGCTGCGGGTGCCGGACCGGGTGACGGCCCATCTGCTCGGCGACGACACGCCCGACCCCCGGTTGGCCGATCTCGTCTCCGGGATCCGGCAGACCGCAGCACCCGAGAGCCGCCTAGGTGCGGCGCTCTCCGCCGGCCTGCACCTCGCCTACCTACGGGAGCCCGCCGACGGTTCGGCGCGCGGGCCGGCCGCCGAGGCCCTGCTCTCCTCCGGGCGTGCGGCGCTCGCCCTCGACCTGAGCAGGCTGGTCCGCGACCCGACCCCGTCGGAGGCGGTGGTCGCGGCGGGCCGGGAGGCGGGACTGACCGACGCGGGGCTGGTCGCCGGCCCGGTGGAGGCGCTCGCCGACCGGGCCGACCTCATCCGTGCGCTCACTGCCCTGCCCGTACCGGTCCTGCTGACCGGCAGGGCGTCCTGGGACCCGCACTGGTCGGCCGCGGCGCCGCTGCTGGTCGACGTCGAGCGGCTCGGGGCGGAGTCGCGAAGAGCTCTCTGGCGGGCGGCGCTCGCACATAGGGCACCGGACGTCGACCTCGCCGCGACCGCGCCGTTCCTGCTGACACCCGATCAGGTGGAACGGGCCGCCACGACCGCGTACCAGCAGGCCGTGCTGGCAGGCGGACCGCTCACCGAGGCACACCTGCTGCACGGCGCCCGCGCGCAGAACAGCTCCGGCCTGGAGCGCCTCGCGCGCCGGATCGAACCCGCCGTCGGCTGGGACGACCTCGTCCTGCCGGATGCCGTGCTCGGCCAGCTGCGAGAGCTGGCGGCCCGGGCCCGCCACCGGGACCAGGTGCTCGGCGACTGGGCGATGCGGCCGGGCGGCGGGCGCGGGCGCGGGGTGATGGCACTCTTCGCGGGGGACTCCGGCACCGGCAAGACGATGTCCGCCGAGGTCATCGCGGGCGCGCTGGGCCTCGACCTTTACACCGTCGACCTGGCGACCGTGGTCGACAAGTACGTCGGCGAGACCGAGAAGAACCTGGAACGCATCTTCACCGAGGCCGCCGGGGTCAACGCCGTGCTGCTCTTCGACGAGGCAGACGCCATCTTCGGCAAGCGCTCAGAGGTCAAGGACGCCCACGACCGCTACGCCAACGTCGAGAGCGCCTACCTGCTGCAGCGGATGGAGACCTTCGACGGCCTCGCGGTGCTCGCGACCAACCTTAGGGCCAACCTCGACGAGGCGTTCACCCGCCGGCTCGACCTGGTGGTCGACTTCCCGCTGCCCGACGCCGAGCAGCGCACCGCCCTCTGGGAACGCTGCCTCGGCCCTGCCCTCCCGCGCGGCACCGACCTCGACCTGGCCTTCTGCGGCCGCTCCTTCGACCTGGCCGGCGGCGACATCCGCTCGGCGGCGGTGACGGCGGCGTACCTGGCGGCGGAGGCCGGCCGACCGGTGGCGATGGCCGACCTCGTGGCGGCGGTGGCCAGGGAGTACCGGAAGCTCGGACGGCTCTGCCTGGAGAGCGAGTTCGGGCCGTATCTGCGGCTGGTGCGCTGACCGGCGGTGTCCGGGGCCGTGCACGTTCGGGCAACGAGCTCTGCCCGGACGGTGGGTGAGCAGATCCTGGCCGGGAGGCGGCGCCGGGAACAGGGTGGAGTGGGTCACTCCGCGCCGAGTCTGGGGGAGAGATGCACGATCACGAACACGAGGCCGACTGCCCGGCTCCTGCCAGACCGAGGGCGGAGCGTGAGGCCGCCGTGCCCACCGGGCTGCTGATGAGGGCGGCGGCCGGCGGCAGGGCAGACGTCCTGGGGCCGGCCGGGGTGCTCCGGCTGCAGCGGACGGCCGGCAACGCCGCCGTCGGCGCGGCGCTGGAGGAGCAGCGCTCCCCGGTCCATGACGTGGTGTCCTCGGGAGGCCAGGCGCTGGACCCCGACCTCAGGACCGACATGGAGGCACGGCTCGGCCACGACTTCGGCGATGTCCGCCTGCACACCGACGCGGCGGCGCACGACTCCGCGAAGGCCGTGAACGCGCATGCCTACACGGTCGGTTCGCACGTCGTCTTCCAGCGGGACGCGTACGACCCGAACTCGCACCAGGGGCGCACCACGCTGGCCCACGAGCTGACCCATGTCATCCAGCAGCGCTCCGGTCCGGTGGACGGGACCGAGACCGGTGGGGGCATCAAGGTCAGCGACCCGTCCGACCGCTTCGAGCGCGAGGCGGCGGCCAACGCCGACCGCGTGATGGCCGATCCCGTACCAGACCCGGGCCCTGCCTCTGCTCCTACTTCTGCCGCTGCCGTGACCGGCAGTGCGCCTGCCGTACAGCGCTCGGCCGAGGAGGAGGAGACGCCGGTCCAGGGGCTCTTCGTCCAGCGGGCCGAGGACACCGAGGAGGACGAGGCCCCGGCCTAGAGCGTCCGCCCGAGGTGAGGCAGCGGGCCGACCACAGGGGCGCGGGGCCCTGCTTGATCAACTGCGTGCGCGAGATCGGAAGGCAACGGCCTGTACCCTCCCGCCTCGCGCAGTCCCTCGCGGCCCTTGGGATGCCCAATCCTGATCGATGGCCGACCGGCGGAGCCTCTTGGCCGCCGGCAGCCCAAGTCCGCCGACGCAGCTGAGGAGCGGCGCGTGAAGGCTCTGCCCGACCGGTCCGCCGGTTCCGCCGGTTCGACCGGTGAGGATTCGGCCCGTACCCCGGTGACGAGGCGCGTCGAGCAGGAGGCGCCGGGCGGCGCTCCGACGCGCCCGGTCGACCCCCGTGCGCTCCAGCGGTTGCAGGGACGGGCGGGCAATGCGGCGGTGTCCCGCCTGCTCGCCCAGCGGACCGGGCCGACGGTGCAGCGACTGGCGGGCGGCTCCTCGGCGCTCCCGGTGGCGCCGACCGGTACCGGGCCCGCGACGGATCCCCGGTTCAAGTCGGCCGTCGCCGACGTCTCTTCGAAGAAGAAGGCACTCACCAAGCACGCCCCTCCGGCGGCCGAGGCGAAGGCGGCCCGGGACGCCGCCGTGGCGCCGGCCGACGACAAAGAGGCCCAGGGCAAGGCGGCACAGGTCGAGAAGATGGGTGCGGCCAAGCCCGGCACCTTCGACAAGGCCGCCTTCATCGCCGCCGTCAACCAGGCCGTGTCCGCGCAGTCGCCGAAGAACCTGGACGAGGCCGACAAGTTCGCCTCCTCCGGCAAGGCCGACGCGATCAAGAACCAGGTGCTGGGCCAGGTCACCACCGGCAAGCAGACCTCGGCCAAGGACGTGGCCGAGAAGGCGGCCGAGACGCCCGACACCTCACGGGCGGTGGAGAAGCAGGTGACCGCCCTGCCGGGCCGCCCCGCCGCGCCGGTACCGCCCGGCCCCGACCCGGTCGCCGCCACCGTCGCACCGGCCCCGCCCGAGCAGACCGACCTCAGCACCACCCCGCAGCAGACCGACGCCAAGATGGCCGAGGCCAACATCACCCCGGAGCAGCTGGCCGCCTCCAACGAGCCCCAGTTCAAGCAGACCCTGGACGCCAAGCAGGCGGCCGACACCCACGCGGCCACCGCCCCGGCCGCCTTCCGCGCCGCCGAGCAGCAGAAGCTGGCGACCGAGCGGGCCGGCGCGGCGGCCGTCGGCACGGCGGGGATGCAGGGCATGACGGCGGCCAAGTCCGCCTCGGGCGGCCATGTGACGGCCAAGCAGACCGCGGCGAAGGCCGGTGAGGAAGAGGCCCGCGCCAGGATCTCGGCCGAGCTCAAGGCGGTCTACGACGCCACCAAGGCGGATGTCGACAAGCTCCTGGCCGACCTGGACGGACAGGTGGCCACGGCGTTCGAGCAGGGCGAGGCTCAGGCGAAGGCAGCCTTCACGGCTGACCACCAGGCCAGGATGCAGCGGTACAAGGACCAGCGGTACGCGGGTGTGTCGGGCGCGGCGCAGTGGGTGATCGACCAGTTCAAGGGCCTGCCGCCGGAGGCCAACGAGCTCTTCCAACTCTCGCGGCAGCTCTACGAGTCGAAGATGCAGGCGGTCATCTCGGGCATCGCCGACCTGGTCGGCAGGCAACTCGGCGAGGCCAAGGCGCGGATCGCGCGCGGCCGGGACGAGATCGCCAAGGTCGTCGGCCGGCAGCCGGTGGAGCTGCAGAGGATCGCCTCGGAGGCGTCGCAGGGGATCGCCGGCCGGTTCGACGAGCTGGACTCCTCGGTCGACGAGAAGTCCAAGAGCCTGGTCGACGACCTGGCGCAGCGCTACGTCGCGGCGCGGGGCGCGATCGACGAGGAGATCAAGGCGCTCCAGGCCGAGAACAAGGGCCTGCTGGACGCGGCGATGGGTGCCCTCCTGGAGACCGCCGAGACCATCAAGAAGCTCGCGGACATGATCGTGGGCGTCGCCGCCCGGGCGGCCGGCGCCATCGACAAGATCATCTCCAAGCCGATCGAGTTCCTCGGCAACCTGGTCAACGCCGTGAAGGCCGGCGTGATGGGTTTCGCCGCCAGGGCGGGCGAGCACCTGAAGGCCGGGCTCAAGCAGTGGCTGTTCGGCCAGCTCTCGGCGGGCGGCATCGAGATCCCCGAGACCTTCGACGCCAAGGGCATCATCAAGCTGGTCCTGTCGATCCTCGGGCTCACCTGGGCCAACATCCGCTCACGCATCGTCAGGCAGATCCCCGAACCGGCGATGAGGGCGCTCGAGACCTCCTTCGAGATGGTCAAGATCCTGATGGCCGAGGGGGTCGGCGGCCTCTGGCGGTGGATCGTCCAGAAGATGGGCGACGTCAAGGACATGGTGGTCGGCGCGATCAAGGACTTCGTCCTGGAGAAGATCGTCACTGCCGGTGTCACCTGGATCGTCAGCATGCTCAACCCGGCCTCGGCCTTCATCCGGGCCTGCAAGGCGATCTACGACATCGTCATGTTCTTCGTCAACAAGGCCGCCCAGATCAAGAGTTTCGTGGACTCCGTCCTCGACTCCATCGAGGCCATCGCCGCCGGGGGCGGTGGCGCCGTCCCGGGCCTCATCGAGTCCAGCCTCGCCAAGGCCATCCCGGTCGTCCTGGACTTCCTGGCGAGCCTCCTCGGCCTGGGCGGCATCTCCGAGAAGATCAAGTCCATCCTGGCCAAGATCCAGGCCCCGGTCACGAAGGCCGTCGACTGGGTGATCAGCAAGATCGTGGCGGCGGGCAAGAAGCTCCTGGGCAAGCTCTTCGGGAGGAACAGGGACGGGCAGGATCCGCGAACTCCGGAGCAGAAGAAGGCTGCTGTTCATGCGGCGAGGCTGGAGGCGGAGCGCAAGCTCCAGGCTGAGGGCGCCACTCCGAAGTCGGTCCGGGCGGCGCTGTCCGGGATCAAGGAGACTCACGGGTTGGCCTCGATCGAGCTCGTCGAATCGCCGAACCAGGAATATCACGTGGCCGTGGCGATCAACCCGAACGAGAAGACGGACCCGAAGAAACTGACGGCGGGACTCGACCTTGATGAGGTCCGGGCAGCCGTGGCCAGGGCGCGCACTCAGCTGGCCGCCGCCCAGCAGAGGTTGAAGGACACACCAGGGACTCCGCTGCTGGCGTGCGGCGGGGGCCTCACCAGAACTGTCGGAGGGGGCAGGCGCAGCGCGGCCGAGGCCAATTCCCGCGCGAACGAGCGCGACCCGGACGAGCACCGGAGCATCCTGGCAGCGACTGATGCGGCCGCTGCCAGGCGTTGGTTGGAGGCTGATGCCGCAAGGTGGGAGGAGTTGGGGAAGGTTCCCAAGGACTGGACGGGGACGGGTGGGCAGGCTGCCGGGTCGGGGGCCGGGAGCGGTGCGCATATCCCGACACCCGGATTCCGCGATGCAAGGGGTCTGCCGGGAAGCGCGAGCATTGTTCACGCCGAGAAGATGGTGTACCGGGCGGCCCAGCTCTACGGTGCGGGTACGAACGCCATTGGTGTGACACTCCATCAGTGCGACGACTGTCAGAGCTGGTTCCTGAGTCAGGCCAGAACCGCCGGGAAGTTTCTCGTGGTGGCAGATCCCGCAGTCATTCGGATCTTCCTTCCGGACGGGACGATGACAACGCCCGCGCATCTCGGCCTCGGCTGACCACGAGAGCCACCTGTGTACGTCATCCCGGGCCGTTCCGTGCACCCGGTCGGTGCCCGATGGGGCAGCCGGGGCTACCCGAAGCGCCGTACGGTCGGTCATGACCTTGGTGGGGCGGCAGGGACAGTCTGGGCGTACCCAGTTGGGGGTTTGAAGGGGGCTGAGGATGCCGTCGTACCTGTCGCCAGGCGTTTACGTCGAAGAGGTCGAGGCCGGATCGCGCCCGATCGAGGGTGTGGGGACGGCGGTGGCCGCGTTCGTCGGGCTGGCCGCGCAGGGGCCGTACAACTCGCCCACCCTGGTGACCAACTGGAGCCAGTACACGCGGGAGTTCGGTGACTTCACCGAGGGCTCGTACCTGGCGCACGCGGTCTACGCGTACTTCCTCAACGGCGGCGGCGTCTGCTACGTGGTACGGGTCGGCGCGGCCCCCGAGTCCGCGCCGGCCGCCGCGACCGGCGGCAAGCGCGGCGGAAAGGCCGCACTTCCGGCCGGCCCGCGGGCCGCGCTGGACGCCTTCCGGGTGGCCGGGCTCGAGGGAGCCGGCGAGGGGCTCTCCGTCGAGGTGGCGGATGCGGGCGGTGAGTCGCCGGCCGAGGACGCGTTCACGCTGAGGGTCAGGCGCGGGGACCAGGTGGAGGAGACCTTCGAGGTCTCGGCCAAGCGCAGCCAGCGCAACTACGTGGTGACGGTGGTCCGCGAGCGCTCGCGGCTGATCGTGGTCGAGGAGGCGGCGGCGGCCAACGCCCTGGCGCGCCCCGGGAACCAGACCGTCGCCGTCCCGCCCGCTCCCGCCCCGGCGGCCGTCCCGAGCGGCCTCACCCCGGCCGAGTACGTCGGCAACGCGGACGACCGTACGGGCTTCGCCGGGCTGGAGGCGGTCGACGAGGTCACCATGCTGGCCGTCCCCGACCTGATGAGCGCCTACGAGCAGGGCGCGCTGGACGCCGAGCAGGTCAAGGCCGTCCAGCTCGCGATGATCGCGCACTGCGAGCTGATGGGGAACCGGGTCGCGATCATCGACCCGCTGCCCGACCTGAGCCCGCAGCAGGTCAAGGACTGGCGGCTGGTCGGGGCCGGCTACGACTCCAAGTACGCGGCGCTGTACTACCCGTGGATCAAGGTCGCGGACCCTGCCACCGGGCAGAACCGCTTCGTCCCGCCGAGCGGTGCGATCGCGGGCATCTGGGCCCGCAACGACGACAGTCGCGGGGTGCACAAGGCGCCGGCCAACGAGGTGGTGCGCGGCGCCGTCGACCTGACGGTCAATCTGACCAAGGGGGAGCACGACCTGCTCAACCCGATCGGGGTGAACTGCATCCGGGCCTTCCCCGGCCGCGGCATCCGGGTCTGGGGAGCCCGGACGCTCTCCTCCGACCCGAGCTGGCGCTACCTGAACGTCCGCCGGCTCTTCAACTACCTGGAGGAGTCGATCCTGATCGGCACCCAGTGGGTGGTCTTCGAGCCGAACGACGACGCGCTCTGGGCCCGGATCCGCCGGACGATCTCGGCTTTCCTGGTCAACGAATGGCGAAAGGGCGCGCTGTTCGGGCTCACCCCGGACGAGGCCTTCTACGTCAAGTGCGACCGGGAGACCAACCCGGCCGAGGGCATCGACGCGGGCCAGGTGGTCTGCGAGATCGGTATCGCGCCGGTGAAGCCGGCCGAGTTCGTGATCTTCCGGCTGGCCCAGTTCTCGGGCGGGACCAGCCTCGTCAACGAGTAGGGCTCTTTCGGCAGAAGGCGGTAGCTGGTCATGGCACTTCCCGACATGGACACCTCGGTCGGCCACTCCTTCGGGCTGGAGTTCGACGGTGTGGTCATCAAGCAGATCAACGAGGTGAGCGGCCTGAAGATGGAGCAGGACGTCATCGAGCTCAAGCAGAACACCGCCGACGGCAAGTACGTCATCAAGAAGCTCCCGGGCCGCCCGAAGGCGGGCGAGGTGACGCTGACGCGCGGGCTGACGGCGGACAACAGCTTCGAGAAGTGGGTGAAGGACTCGCGCTTCGGCAAGATGGGCGACGTCCGCAAGGGCGGCGCGATCATTGTCTTCGACTACGAGGGCCGCCCCATCAAGCGCTACACCCTGGTCAACGCCTGGCCGAAGAGCCTGGAGATCGGCTCGCTCAAGGCCGGCGACACCAGCGTGCTCACGGAGAAGATCGTGATCACGTACGAGCAGATGGACGTGGCGTGAGGCCCTGATGCGTCGACAGATTGCGGCCTCCGCGGAGGCCCCCCCGCTCTCGGAGCGCCGATCCTCCGAGGGCCGGTCCTCCGACTCCGGGGAGCGGATGCGGACGGAGTTCGGGTTCGAGCTGCCGCGTGGTTACGTGGACGATGCCGGGCAGGTGCACCGGGCGGGCGTGATGCGGCTGGCCACGGCCCGGGACGAGCTCGTACCGCTGCGGGACGACCGGGTCCGGGAGAACCCGGCCTACCTGTCGGTGGTGCTGCTGGGCCGGGTGGTGACGCGGATCGGCGGGGTGACGGACGTGCACGCCGGGGTCATCGAGGACCTGTTCGCCTCGGATCTGGCCTTCCTTCAGGACTTCTACCGCCGGATCAACGCCGAGGGCCACACCAGGGCCCAGGTCACCTGCCCGTCCTGCGCCTGCGACTTCGCGGTGGACCTCGCCGGCGGCCGCCTGGGGGAATCGTGACGTACGCGACCGAGCGGTTGTACGAGGAGGTCGCGTACGTCGCCTACCACTTCCACTGGCCGCTGGACTCCATCCTCGACCTCGAGCACCCCGAGCGGCTGCAGTACGTTGCCCAGATCGCCCGGTTGAACACCCTTGCCTCGGGTCGGTGAGCGGTCATGGGATGGTGGGCGAGGCTGACCGGGCGGGGGGTGGAGCAGGGCCCCCTCGGACCGGCGCGGCGGGCTCCCGAGCCCGGCTGGCGGGACCTGCCCGTGCAGCGGCTCACCTTCGGCGCGCCCGAGCTGGTCGCGGACCCGCAGGGCTTCCGGGCCGGGCTGGCGACTTGGCGGGACCCGTCGTTCCTCGCGCCGCTCGGCCATCTGGTCTCTGCGCAGGCCCCTTCCGGGACGGGGCACGGGCTTGCGGAGCCGACCCGTGCGGCGGAGGTCCGGTTCCCGGCCCGGGCGGGGCGGGTGGGGGCGGGTGACGCCGGGGCGACGGTCCAGCGGGCGGTGGTGGATGCGGGTGAAGTCGCCGTCGGACTCCAGGCGCCGGAGAGCCCGGTTGTGACCTCCGGCCCGGTCGCCTTGTCGGTCTCCGTTCCTGCAGCGGGTTTGCCTGCGGTTGCCGCACCGGGCAGTGTCCAGCGGACGAGAGAGGAGACCGCTCTTCATCCACCGGGGGACGAGGAGATACGGCAGCCTCCAGCCGACATGACGGTCATTCAGATCCCTGCGGATGGGGGGACTGCACCGGTGGGGGACCGCCGCGAGGAGGTGCGGGGCACGCCGCTGCAGCGTGTTCCGCAGGAGCCGGGACGGGAGCTGACGGTGGCCCGTACGGTCGACCTGCCGGTCAGGACCCTGACGGTGGCTCCACGCGACGAGAGGACTCCGACCGTCTCTGACGCAGGTGGGCCGGCCGGGCGGGGAGAAGCGGACCCGGTCTTCGTGCCGGAGGCTGCGCAGGCTGAGCTGGTGGGCGACCGTCCGCCGGCGAAGGGGGCGGTGGAGCCGGTGGTGCAGCGGATGGAGGCCGAGCCGGCCGGCCGTGTGCACCGCCCGCAACCGGTCGGCGTGGATGATCGGGGAGCTGACGTGGTGTCGGCCCCGCTCGTCGGCGACCGTCCGCTGGTCCAGGGGATCGAGCAGCCGCCTGCACTGGTGGAGGCCAGGCAGGATGATCAGGGGCCTGAGGCGGTGTCGGTTCCGCTGGTCGGGGCGCGTCCGCCGGTGCAGCGGATGGAGGAGCCGCCTGCACTGGTGGTGGCGAGGCAGGATGATCAGGGGCCTGAGGTGGTGTCGGTTCCGCTGGTCGGGGCGCGTCCGCCGGTGCAGCGGATGGAGGAGCCGCCTGCACTGGTGGAGGCCAGGCAGGATGATCAGGGGCCTGAGGTGGCGTCGGTCCCGCTGGTCGGTGACCGTCCGCTGGCTACCGGGTCGGTGGAGCCGGCAGTGCAGCGGATCGAGCCGCTGTCCACGACGGATGTGAACCCGCCCGAGGTTGCGACGCCCGCGGCTCCGGTGCAGCGTCGGTTGGGCCTGGGCGCTCCGCTCTCCGCTCCACCGCCGTCGGTGCAGCGCAGTGCGTCCCCGCCGCAGGTCCAACTGCCGCTGCGAAGCAGGGTCGGTGAGCCGATGCCGGAGGTGCCGCGCCTCCCGGAAACGCCGGCGCCGGACCGGGACCGGGAAGTAGCAGGCCCGGTGGTCGGTGATCCGCTGCCGCCTGGTGAGACCGTGGCCCCGCTACTGGCCGATTCACCGCCCATGGTGCTGCAGCGGACGGAAGCAAGCCCGCCCGAGACTGACTCCGCCGTAGCCCCCGTACCGATGCCCCCGCGAGCCGAGCCCGGCCCGCAGGTACGCGCCGGGGGTGAGAGCCAGGCCGTCCGCCCCGTGCCGCTGCAAAGCTCACGGGTACCGCGGCCGGAGCCGGAGGGCCGGGTGGGCCTGGTGGGGGAGCGCGGTCTGGAGCTGCGCGCTGCGCCAACTCCGGTGCAGCGTACGGACGAAGATGCCCAAGGGCAGCCACTGGCGGCCGTGCCGGAGGCCCGGGTCGCCTCGGTCGGCGGGGTGCCCGCCCCGCGTCCGCCGTCGGTGCAGCGCGTCATCCAGGCCGCCGCACCGCGCGTGGCTCCCCCCGCGCCTAAGCCGACCGACCCGGGATCGGTCGCGGTGGCGGCAGGCATAGCTCAGCGCATGCCGGACGGCTCCGTGCTGTTCGCACCACCGCTGCCGGTGCCAGGACCGGAATCGCCACCTGCCACCCTCACTCAACTGCCCTATGTGCAGCGAGTGTACGAGCCGCAGCCCGAGCCCGCTCCCGTACAGCGAGCCCCCGACCCGCCCTCGCCCGACCCCCCGCCCGCCGCGCCGCCCGAGCCGGCCACGACGCCCCAGGCCTCCGCACCACCGCCACCACCACCGCAGCCGCAGGCGGCGCAGGCGGAGAGCACCGACGACCTGGTCCGCCGCCTGATCGACCCGCTGAGCAGGCTGCTCAGGGCCGAGCTCCGCCTGGACCGCGAACGCGCCGGGCTGCGGCTCGACGGCAGGAACTGACCGACTCACCCGCTTCACCGACCCACCAGCAGAAGGGAGATGCGCGGATGGCCGACGACGACCCGGCGGTGAGCGTGTGCTTCATCGTCAAGATCGACGACTTCAGCCTCGGGGCGTTCAACAGCTGCGAGGGTCTGGGCTGCGAGGTGGTGATGGAGCAGCGTGAGGAGGGCGGCAACAACGGTTACGTGTGGCAACTGCCGTCCCGGATCAAGTACTCCAACATCAAGCTCACCCGTCCGGTGACCAAGGACACCGAGAAGGTCACCCGGTGGATCGCCGGGATGGTCTCCGGTGTCACGCGCAAGACCGGCCAGATCAGCGCGATGACGGCGGACGGCAGGGTCGTCGCCCGCTGGAGCCTGATGGACGTGGTCCCGGTCCGCTGGCAGGGGCCTTCGCTGAGCCCGGAGAACGCGAAGGTCGCCACGGAGACGCTGGAGATCGCGCATCACGGCTTCCTCGACTCCGGTCGCGGCTGAGCGGGGGCGCGCCCGATGTCATCCTCCCCTGTCGCGTTCAGCGCGGCCTCCAGTGGCCCGTCCGGCGGCGGCCGGCCCAAACTGGAGCGCGCGTACCTGGAGTTGCGGCATCCCCCGGCGGACGGCGGTACGAGTGCGCCGGGCCCGCACCTGAGCAAGATCGACTTCCAGTTCAACCCGAAGGAGCTCAGCCTCGCCAAGGCGGCGAAGTGGGAGCGGAAGACCGCCCGGGGAGCCAAGACCGCGGGCCCGGCGGAGTTCAAGGGGCCCGAGCCGAGCAAGCTCACCCTGGAGATGTTCTTCGACGCCACGGACCGTCAGGACGACCGGGTGGTCCAGGCGGTGGAGCAGCTGTTCTCCTGCTGCGTGCCGACCTCCCAGACCCACAGCAAGCAGCAGGGCGTACCCCCGTGGGTGATCTTCCACTGGGGCGGGCTGACCGGTTTCGTCGGGTACATCAGCCAGGTGCAGGCGAAGTACACCCTCTTCACGGCGGGCGGCCTGCCGATCAGGGCGGTCTGCCAGGTCACCCTGGAGGAGCTCAGCGGCGAGAAGGCGGGCCAGAACCCCACCTCGGGTGCCCTGGCCGCCCGGCGGGTGCACCGGGTGGTGGCGGGGGACACCCTCGCGCTGCTCGCCTGGCGGGAGTACGGCGACCCGGGCGCCTGGCGGGAGATCGCCGAGGCGAACGGCATCGACGACCCGATGCGCCTGCGACCCGGCACCGAGCTGCTGCTGCCCGGCGCGGAGGAACTGACCGGCACGCCCTGACCCCAACCCCTGACCCAATCCCCGACCCCAACCACCGGAGGTGAGCGCACCATGGCCGGAGAGAGCTTCGCCAACACCCTTGCCGTCGAGGCGGCCGGCCGGCCGCTGCCCGCCGGGGTGGCCGAGCTGCTGGTCTCCGGGTACGTCGACGACAGCCGTCGACTGCCCGACCTCTTCGTGCTCCGCTTCCGGGACCCGCACCACCTCGTCCTGCAGAAGGCGGGCATCACCATCGGTACACCCCTGCGGCTGTACGCCCGCGCGGGGGACGATCCGCAGCGCCAACTCCTGGTCTCCGGCGAGGTCACCGCCCTGGAGATCGACCTCGACTCCACCGGCACCTTCACCGTCGTCCGGGGCCTCGACCACTCCCACCGGCTCTTCCGCGGCCGCCGGGTGGCCGCCTACCGGCAGATGACCGCCTCCGACATCGCCACCGCGGTGGCTCGCCGGGCCGGGCTGCCGCTCGGCACGGTGGACGCCACCACGGCCGTCCGGCCGTACGTCACCCAACCTAGCGTCACCGACTGGGAGTTCCTGCAGCAGCTGGCGGCCGGCGCCGGACGCGAGGTGGCCGTGGTCGACGGGAAGTTCGAGTTCCGCCGTCCCGCCGAGGCGGCCGCCGCCCCCGGCACCTCGACGCCCGTCCGGTCGAGCCCGTTCGTGCTGGAGCTGGGCCGCAACCTGCTGCGCTGCCACGCCATGGTGACCTCGGCCGACCAGGTACGGGAGGTCGAGGCCAGGGGCTGGGACGTCCAGGCGAAGCGGGCCGTGGTCGGCCATGCCCCGGCCGGCAGCACCGACCGGCTCTCCCTCGGGCTGACCCCGAAGCAGGTCGCCGATCCCTTCGGCGAGTCGGTCTTCCTCGCCACCGACGTGCCGTACGGCACCCAGGCCGAGGCGGACCAGGCGGCCCGCTCGCTCGCCGCCGACGTCGCCTCCTCCTTCGCGGAGCTCGAGGCGGTGGCGATGGGGATCCCCAGGCTTCGCGCCGGCACCGCCGTGACGCTCACCAACGTCGGCGCGCCCTTCGAGGGCAAGTACACCGTGACCTCCACGCGCCATGTCTTCGACCCGGCCGTGGGCTACCAGACCTGGGTCACCGTCAGCGGGCGGTCCGACCGCTCGCTCTTCGGGCTCACCTCGGGCGGCGGTGGCTCCCGGCCGAGCAGCGCCCGGATCCCGGGCCTGGTCAGCGCGACGGTCACGGACACCCGGGACCCGCAGGGGCAGGGGCGGGTCAAGCTCTCCTTTCCCTGGCTGTCGGAGGAGTACGTCAGCGACTGGGCCCGGACGGCGCAGCTCGGCGGTAAGAGCGGGGGCGGAGTGTTCAGCCCCGAGGTCGGCGACGAGGTGCTGGTCGGCTTCGAGCAGGGCCTGGTCGACCACCCGTACGTGGTCGGCGGCCTCTACAACGGGGTGGACCACCCCTCCGGCCACGACGGGGACCTGGTGGACTCCACCAGCGGTGCGATCAACCGGCGCTCGCTGGTCTCGCGCAGCGGGAACCGGCTGGAGCTGCTGGACAGCGCCTCCGGCCCCAAGGGCGTCCGGCTCTCCACGGGTGACGGCAAGCTCACCCTTCACCTGGACGAGAAGCAGACCTCCGTCGTGGTGCACAGCGACGGCACCGTGGTCGTCGAGGCCAAGGAGAAGGTGACCGTCCGCGCCGACCAGGGAATCTCCGTCGACGCGGGCAGCGGAAAGCTCGAACTGGCCGGCCAGTCCGTCGAGGTGACGGCCCGCTCGGGCGTCCAGCTGGACGGCGGTTCGGGTGCGCTGAAGCTGCAGACACAGGGCCAGGTCGACGTCCAGGGAACGACGGTCGGGGTCAACGGCCGGGCCAGCACCGAGATCAAGGGCGGGGCCACCTGCTCGATCAGTGCCGCACTGGTGAAGATCAACTGAAGGAGTACGGGACATGCCTCCTGCCGCCAGGGTCGGCGACCCCACCGGACACCCGGGCGTCATCGGGCCGCCCGGGGTGCCGACCGTGCTCATCGGCGGTATGCCGGCCGCGGTGGTGGGCACCCCGCACATCTGCTCATTCCCCCCGCCGGCCGTCCACCCGCCGAGCGCCATCGCCCCGCCCGGCTGTCCGACCGTGCTGATCGGCGGCATGCCCGCAGCCCGGCTGGGGGACATGGCCGCCTGCGGTGCCCCGGTGATCCTGGGCTGCCCGACCGTCCTGATCGGCGGGTGACGGCGGCCATGGGCGAGCAGTTCACCGGCGCCGGCTGGGCCTTCCCGGTACGGACCGACCCGACCGGCTCGATCGCGCTGGTCACCATGGAACGGGAGATCGAGGAGAGTATTCGGCTGATCCTCGGCACCGCACCGGGTGAGCGGCCGATGCGGCCGATGTTCGGCTGTGCCATCCACGACCATGTCTTCGCCCCGGCCGACGCCGCCACGGCGGGTCTGCTGGCGTACGAGGTACGGCTGTCGCTCGAGCGCTGGGAGCCCCGGATCGAGCTGGTCGACGTCACCGTCAGCTTCGACGCGGTGGACTCCGGCACGCTCTACATCGACATCCGCTACGCGCTGCGCGGCACCAACGACCCGCGCAACCTGGTCTTCCCGTTCTACGTCATCCCCTCTCACGACGGCCCGGAAGGCGGGGCCTGATGGCACTGCCGCAACCCAACCTGGACGACCGCCGCTTTCAGGCCCTCGTGGACGAGGCCAAGCGGATGGTGCAGCAGAGCTGCCCGGAGTGGACCGACCACAACGTCTCCGACCCGGGCATCACCCTGATCGAGACCTTCGCCCACATGGTCGACCAGCTGCTCTACCGGCTCAACCGGGTGCCGGACAAGAACCACCTGGCCTTCCTCGACCTGATCGGGGTCCAGCTCTTCCCGCCGGCCGCCGCCCGCACCGACGTCACGTTCTGGCTCTCCGCCCCGCTGCCGCAGCCCGTCGAGGTGCGCCCCGGTACGGAGGTGGCGACCCTGCGGACCGAGACCGAGGAGGCGGTGGTCTTCACCACGGAGAGGGAACTCTCCATCCTCCCCTGCGAGTTGTCGCACCTTGCGGGCGGCGCCCAGGGCACCGTCACCGACCGCGACACCGACCTGGCGGACGGCCGGGGGACGCCCTGTTTCTCGATGACCCCGCAGGTCGGCGACCTCCTGCTGTTCGGCCTCTCCCAGCCCGTACCGCACTGCGTGGTCGCGCTCCGGCTCGACTTCCCGGTCAAGGGGCACGGCATCAACCCCCGGCACCCACCGCTGACCTGGGAGGCCTGGACGGGCGAGGGCTGGACGGCCTGCGAGGTCGACGGTGATGCCACCGGCGGGTTCAACCGCCCCGGCGATGTCATCCTGCACGTCCCTCCGGGGCACACGGCCTCGGTGGAGGCGGGACACCGGGCCGGCTGGCTGCGCTGCCGGGTCACCCCGGTCGTCCCCGGGCAGCCGGCCTACTCCGCGACTCCCGTGCTGATCTCGGCGCGGGCCTTCACCATCGGCGGCACCGCCTCCGCCGCCCACGCCGAGGTCGTCCGGGGCGAGCTGCTGGGCCCGTCCGAGGGCGTGCCCGGGCAGTCCTTCACGGTGGCCCGCCCTCCGGTGGCGGCCGGCGGAGAGCCGGTCGTGCTGGAGGTGGGCGGCGAGGAGTGGCAGAAGGTCGAGGGCTTCGGCGGCTCCACCGAGGACGACCGCCACTTCCGGCTCGACCGGACCACCGGCGAGATCACCCTCGGCCCGGCCCTGCGCGAACCCGACGGCACCCTGCGCCGGCACGGCGCGGTACCTCCCAAGGGCGTGCCGATCCGCGTCCGTTCCTACCGGACGGGCGGCGGCCGCCGGGGCAACGTCGCGCGCGGCGCTCTCACTGTGCTGCGCAGCTCGATCCCGTACGTCGCCCGGGTGGAGAACCGGCAGGCGGCGAGCGGGGGAGTGGACGGCGAGGACGTTGCCAACGCTCGCCTGCGCGGCCCGATCGTGCTGCGCACCAGGGGGCGGGCCGTCACGGCCGAGGACTACGAGGAACTGGCCCGGGAGGCCGCGCCGGAGGTCGGGCGGGTCCGCTGCGTGGCCACGGAGAGCGGCCCGGACGCCGGCGGGGTCCGGGTGCTGCTGGTCCCCCGGGCGCAGGACGACGGGCAGGGGCGGCTCGACTTCGCCGGGCTGGCCTGCTCGGACGAGCTGCTCGGCCAGGTCACCCGCTTCCTCGACGAGCGGCGGCTGCTCGGCGCCCGACTCCTGGTCGAGCCGCCGTACTATCAAGGGGTCACCGTGGTCGCCGAGTTGCAGGCGAAGCCCGGCCACTCGCGAGGTGCCCTGCAGCGGGCGGCGCTGACCGCGCTCCACCGCCACCTCAACCCGCTCACCGGCGGGCCGGAGGGGACTGGCTGGCCGTTCGGCCGGCCGGTGCAGTCCGGGGAGGTGTTCGCGGTGCTGCAGCAGCTGCCCGGGGTCGAACTGGTCGACCGGGTACGGCTGTTCCCGGCCGATCCGCGCACCGGGCAGCGCGGCGAGGCGACCGACCGCGTGCAACTCGGACCGCACGCCCTGGTCTTCTCCTACGAGCACCAGGTGCGGGTCGGGTGAGCGGGGAAGCGGCCGGCGGTCGGACCTCGCTCCCCGGGCTCGGCACCCGGCACCCGATCGGGGGCCAACTGCCCGCCGTCTACGCCGAGGACGACTTCCTCCATCGCTTCACCGCCGCCCTGGACGAGGTGCTCGCACCCGTGCTCTGCACCCTCGACAACCTGCCCGCCTACTTCGATCCGGAGCTGGCGCCGGAGGACTTCCTGGCCTACCTGGCGCGCTGGGTCGGCGCGCAGCAGGCGGCCGAGCGGGAGCGTGAAGCGGTGGCCAGGGCCGTGCAGTTGCACGCCCTGCGCGGCACCCGGGCGGGTCTGGCGGCCCAGGTGCGGCTGGCGTTCGGGGTGGAGCCCGAGATCGAGGAGAGCGGCGGCGCAGCCTGGTCGGCGGTGCCGGGCGGCCCGCTGCCGGGAACGGCGGTACCGGGCCTGCTGGTTCGGCTGCGGGTGGCGGACCCGGCATCGGTCGACCGCCGGGCGCTGACGGCGCTGGTGAGCGCGGGCTGTCCGGCTCACCTGGTGCCGAGGGTGGAGATCGTGACGACGGGAAGGGAGGAAGCCCATGGTGACCTGTGAGGCCTGCGGGCGCCCGTGCACACGCGGCGAGGACTTCTGCGGTGGGTGCGGGGCCTATCTGTCCTGGGAGGGGCAGCCCGAGGCCACGCCTGCCCCGACCGTGCCACCCCGGCCGTCCGAACCGCCCGTCGTGCCTGCTGCTCCACCTGTTCCTCCACTTGCTTCTCCACCCGCCGGGGCGCCCGCCGAGCCGGTGGCGGTTGCCGTTCAGCCGGGTCGGCCCGTGGAGCCGGCCCTCACGACGGCTGCCCGGCCCCAGAGCGAACCGCCGCCTGCGCCAGGCGAGTTGATCTGTGGCCAGTGCGGCGTGGGGAACGTCCCGACCCGCCTGTTCTGCCGCCGTTGCGGCGCCTCGCTCAAGGACGCCCCGGTCGCCGCCAAGCCTCCGTGGTGGCGTCGGCTGCTCACCCGGCGCCCGCGCCCGAAGCCGCTCGCGGGTGAGCGGCCGAGGCAGCGGGCGTGGCGGCGGCCTCGGCTGGTGGTGCCGCTGCTGGTGCTGCTGCTCCTGGCCGGTGGGGCCTTCGCCCTCCGGGGGCGGCTGGCCTCCGGCGTGGAGGTCGTCCGGGACCGCATGGCGACGCCGCAGCAGATCCACGCGGTCACCCTCCGGGCCTCCAGCGAGGACCCGGCGCACCCCGCCAAGCTGGCTGCCGACGGTACCACCGACCGCTACTGGGCTCCCGCCCGCACCGGCGACGGCAAGGGCGAGTACCTGGAGGCGGGGTTCGCCGAATCGTTCCGCCTGCTGGACGTCGTGGTCCACCCCGGAACCTCCGCCAACGCGGAGCAGTTCCTCACCCAGGCGCGCCCGCAGTCACTCGCCCTCACCCTGACCGCCTCCGACGGCACGGTGACCGTGCGGCACCTGAAGCTCGCCGACTCGCCGGGCCCGCAGCGCTTCCACGTCGCGGTGAGCGGCGTGGTGCGCGTACGGCTGACCGTGGAGTCCAGCTTCGGCTCGGCCCAGGAGCGGCGGGTGGCCGTGGCGGAGATCGAGTTCTTCAGGCGACCGTGAGATCCCCCAGGCCCGGTTCGCCGGCACCCGGGGAGACGGAGGGCAGCCCGAGCGAGAGCAGCATCCGGGCGTGCCCCTTACGGCTCCGCTCGGCAGCGGCCGTGTCCCCGCACCGTTGCTGGGCCGCGATCAGCGTCTGCCAGGCGTCGTCCCGGAACGGGTCGATGTCCAGGCTCCGGCCGGCGGCCTGGGCGGCGGCCGGCGGCCGCCCGCCGGCGAGCTCGAGCTTGGCGAGTGCGAGCGCCGCCTCGGCGGCCGTACGCCGGTAGTGCTCGCGGCGGTCCACCACCCACTCGGCGGGTCCGTCCTCGGGCAGCAGGTCCCCGGTGTACGTGTCCAGCGCGAGGCGCAGCGCCTGGGCGGCCACCCTCGGCCGGCCGGCGGCAATGGCGCGCAGTCCCTCGGCGACGGCGGTCTCGAACCGTCGCAGGTCGCAGCTCGCCTGCGCCGGGATCCGCAGCACGTACGCCTCGCCGGAGCGCACCAGCAGCTGGGCGGCGCCCCGTCCGACCCCCGGCTCCAGGAACGTGCGCAGCGTCGAGACGGCGACGTGCAGCGCCCGGGCGGCGGTGGCGGGTGGGCGGTGCGGCCAGAGCGCTTCCATCAGCAGCTCGCGGTGAACGGGTCGGCCGGGGTGGATGGCCAGCATCCGCAGCAGGGCGCGGGCGCGGGGCCGGACCAGGCTCCAGTCCAGCGGCCGGTCGCCGAGGGTGAGGTCGAAGCCGCCGAAGCAGCGTACGGCGACGGCGGGTTCGGCGGGGGCGGTGGCCCGGCCCACCGGTCGTGGCTCGGCCGTGCCCCGGCTGGCCGGCCTGCGGGCCAGGTGCTCGCGCAGCAGCGGGACCCAGTGGAACGTACCGGCATCCCGGCCAGGCTCCAACAGGCCGCGGTCGTTGGCCAGTTCGTCCAGCAGCCAGGTGCTGTCCGGGCTGCCGAGCAAGGCGTCGCAGCGTTCCGGGTCGAGTACGGGAAGCGCGCTCACCTGCTCCAGGAACCCGAGCAGCCGGTCGGGCAGGGCTCCGAGCACTTCGCGGTCGAGATAACCGCGGGTCAGCAGCCCCAGGGCGGTCGCATCGAGACGGTGGACGAGTACCGGGCGAAGCAGGTGGAGGACGGCGGGCCAGCCCAGGGTGAGGGCCGCCAGGTCGTCCGGCCCCTGCGGGGCGTTGCCGAGGAACTCTCGGGTCTCGTCCGTCCGGAACCGCAGGTCCGCCGCCCGGAGCACGGTGGTGCCGAGCAGCTCACGCCGGGTCAGGTTGAGCAGCGGGAGCCGTCGGCCGGCCGCCACCACCCGGAGATTGGGCGGTGCCAGCAGGGCGATCTCCTCCAGGGCGTGTTCCGCCGCCGTGCCGTGGATCAGGTGGAGGTCGTCGACGAGGAGCAGCACCGGGCCCGGCCGGCGCTCGACGGCGAGCACGCACGTCTCGACGCTCAGCTTGCGCGTCACGCTGGGCAGTTGGCGGGCGATAGCGGCGAGCAGCGACTCCGGCTCGGTGGTCCCGCGGCACGGGCGCCACCGTACGACCTGCCCCGGGAAGCGGTCGGCGTACTGTGCCAGCACGGTGGTCTTGCCGTACCCGGCGGGCGCGACGAGCAGCGCCAGCCGCTCGGACGCGTCCTCGGCGAGCCGGGCCAGCGCGTGCTCACGGACGAGCGTGACGCCGTGGCCGGGGCCGAGTCTGCAGGGGTCGTCGCGCATGTCTGCTGTACTCCCACCTGTCCCGTGAGGTGACCTCAGATGGTGCTCGCGAAAGAGCATCGATCACTGTAGGTGGTCCTCCGGTCGCGCACCAGATGTCTGTGGAGGTTCACTCGCGGCTGTGGCCGAGTTGTGGGCAACCGAACATGATCGGGTGACCAGAGACAGGGGCGCGGGGAACTGCGCGAAGCGGAAGGCAACGGTCTGCAGCCTTCCGCTTCGCGCAGTTCCCCGCGCCCCTGTGGTGACCCTGCTGCCTCGGCCAAGGGACCGTCAGTGTCAGGCAGCGAGCCCCGTGCGCCCTGGTGCGGCGGCCCGGGAGCCGCGGCTGGTGGGGGCGGCGCCGCGACGGGGGCCGCCCCGGTAGGAGGAGGAGGGGCGGCGGCGGGGGCGTTCGACCACCGGGTCGGGCACTACGACGGGCACGCCGGTGGGCACGCGGGCGCCGGTGATCCGGGCGAGCTCCGCGTCGCCGGACTGCACCCGGGCGGAGCCGGGGGTGATGCCGGCGGTGGCCATCAGGCGGGCCGTCGCCCGGCGCTGGTTGGGCAGCACCAGGGTGACCACGGTGCCGGACTCGCCCGCGCGGGCGGTGCGGCCGCCGCGGTGCAGGTAGTCCTTGTGGTCGGTCGGCGGGTCGACGTTCACGACCAGGTCGAGCCCGTCGATGTGGATGCCGCGGGCGGCGACGTTGGTGGCGATCAGCGCGGTGACCTCACCCGTACGGAACTGCTCGAGGGTGCGGGTCCGCTGCGGCTGGGACTTGCCGCCGTGCAGGGCGGCGGCCTTCACGCCGTTGGCCAGTAGGTTCTCCACCAGGCGGTCCGCGCCGTCCTTGGTGTCCGTGAACATGATCACCCCGCCGTCACGGGAGGCGATGTGGGCGATGGCCGCGTTCTTGTCCGAGCTCTGCACATGCAGCAGGTGATGCTCCATGGTGCTGACCGTGGCGGCGGAGGGGTCCACCGAGTGGGTCACCGGATCTTCGAGGAAGCGGCGGACCAGCCGGTCGACGTTCCGGTCGAGCGTGGCCGAGAAGAGCATGGTCTGGCCGTCGGGGGCCACCTGCTCGAGCAGCTCGGTGACCTGCGGCAGGAAGCCCATGTCGGCCATCTGGTCCGCCTCGTCCAGGACGGTGATCGAGACCTCGTCGAGCCGGCAGTCGCCCCGTTCGATCAGGTCCTTGAGCCGGCCCGGTGTGGCCACGACGACCTCGGCGCCCCGGCCCAGTGCATGGGCCTGGCGGCTGATCGGCATCCCGCCGACCACGGTCGCGAGCCGGAGCCGGACCGAGTGGGCGTACGGCATGAGCGCCTCGGTGACCTGCTGGGCGAGCTCACGGGTGGGGACCAGCACCAGGGCCAGCGGGCGGCGCGGCTCGGCCCGGCGTCCGGCGGTGCGGGCCAGCAGCGCGAGGCCGAAGGCGATGGTCTTGCCGGAGCCCGTACGGCCGCGGCCGAGGACGTCGCGTCCGGCCAGTGCGTTCGGCAGGGTGGAGGCCTGGATCGGGAAGGGAGCGGTGACGCCCTTGCGGGTCAGCGTGGTGAGCAGGGCCGCCGGCATGTCCAGCTCGTCGAAGGACTCGACGGCGGGGAGGGCGGGTGTGGTGCTCACGGGCAGTGCGAACTCGCTCTGCCTGGAAGGCCGTTGGCGGCTCGACGAACGCTGCGGGCCGGCCGGGCGGGAGCCGGTACTTCGGTGCGGGCTACGGGTGGGTCGGGTCATGCGAGAACCTTCCTCGGGGGTCGCCTGTCGAGGAAGACTCCGCAGCGCAGGGCCGCACGAAGGCCACGAGAACGAACCAGAAATATGGGACCGGGCGTGGGCGGCCGAACGGCCAGGGGCCCGCACCGTGCGTGTACACGATGCGGGCCCCTGCTGCGTAGCGGATGCCGATGCAGTGAAATCAGAGCGGGCGAATGTTCTCCGCCTGCGGGCCCTTCTGGCCCTGCGTGACGTCGAACTCGACCTTCTGGCCCTCAAGCAGCTCGCGGAAACCCTGAGCGTTGATGTTCGAGTAGTGGGCGAAGACGTCGGCGCCGCCACCGTCCTGCTCGATGAAGCCAAAGCCCTTTTCCGCGTTGAACCACTTCACGGTGCCAGTAGCCATCTATGTATCTCCTTCATGGGGCTCTCCGAAGCCCGCGATTTTGCGCGCTTCGCGTCGCCGCGATGATGACCCGCCCGGAAATCTCCGGGAAACAAAAATGCGCCTGGTGGTCACAACCAGCAGGCGCACACAAAGTTCATGGGAACCACAACTGCAACTTCTTCGACTGTAGCAGGGTCCGGGCGCGAACGGCGGAAATGTCTGCGCGAGTCGGCGAATCGTGTCGCTGGTCACGGCAACTGCGACCAGCGGATTATCGGACTCCGTGTCGGGCTGCGCCGCGGGGACCGGCAGACTGACGGCATGTCACCCACGTCAGTCACCGACCGGACCAGGCCCGGTCCTGTGCTGCCCGGTCAGCAGATCCCGCCCGGGACACCGACCGGGCACATGGTCATCTGCGGCGGAGACGCGCTCGCGCACCGCCTGGCACTGGAGCTCGCCCGGCTGTACGGCCAGCGGGTCACCGTCGTACTGCCCTCGTTGCGGCAGGGCCACGGACCGCAGATCGCGGCGCTCGCCGCCGACGGCCGGCTCGCCGTCACCGTGGTCGAGGCCGCCGACCTCAACCACGCCACGCTGGCGGCGGTCGGCATCCGCAACGCCGTCGCGCTCGCCCTCACCTCCGAGGACGACCAGGCGAACATCCACGCCGGGCTGCGCGCACGCCGGATCAACCCCGGGCTGCGCCTCGTCATCCGCGTCTACAACCGCAGGCTCGGCCGGCGTGTCGAGCAGCTCCTCGACCGGGCTGCGGATGTCCGACGCCCCGGGCTGTCGCCTGCCGCCCCGGGGGCCTCCACCACCATCCTCTCGCCCTCCTCCACCGCCGCCCCTGCCCTGGTCGCGGCAGCCCTGTCCGGCCGCAGTCATGTCGTGCACGTGGACGGGCGGCTGCTGCGCGTCGCCGAGGTCGAGCCGGGCCGGCAACCGGGTGAGAGCGAGATCGCGACCCTGGCCCTGCCGGCCGGCCCGGGGCGTCTGGAGGTCAGCGACGAGCTGCTGCCCGACCCGGACTCGATCGCGCCGGAGGCCGGGCGGGTGGTCCTGGAGCTCCTCGGCCAGGCCCGGCAGCCGCACCGCCGCCCGATCAGGCTGCCGGGCGTGTCGGGCGTGCCGCTGGCCGCCCTGTTCTCCTCCCGGCTGCGCTGGGCCCTCGCCGGGCTGGCCGGCCTGGTGGCCCTGCTCGCCGGCCTGACCTCCGCACTGACCGGGCAGTCCCCCCTGCACGCCGCCTGGCTGGCCGTCCTCGACGTCCTCGGCATCGCCGACCCCGCCACCGACGACGGGCCGGGCCGCAAGCTGCTGCAGATACTGGCCGCGGTCAGCGGCATGCTGCTGATGCCATTGCTCATCGCGCTCGCTCTGGAGGCGCTCGGCACCTTCCGCACGGCATCCGGGCTGCGCCGGCCGCCACGCGGGCTGTCCGGCCATGTGATCGTGGTCGGCCTCGGCCGGGTCGGCAGCCGGGTGCTGGACCGGCTGTGGGAGCTGGACGTGCCCATCGTGTGCGTGGACAGCGACCCGACCGCCCGCGGAGTCGCCAGGGCCCGCGCGTACGGGATTCCCGTGGTGATCGGCGACGCCACCCAGGACGGCGTGCTCGAAGCCGCGAAGATCGGCCGCAGCACGGCCCTCATCACGCTCACCAGCAACGACAACACCAACGTGGAGACCGTCCTCTACGCCCGCGAGTGCAACCCGGAGGTCCGGGTGGTGCTGCGGCTCTTCGACGACGACCTCGCCGGGGACATCTACCGGGCTCTTCGCGACTCCTACCCGCAGGCCGAGACCCGCAGCCGCAGCGTCTCCTTCCTGGCGGCCCCCTCCTTCGCCTCCGCGATGATGGGGCGCGAGGTCCTCGGCGCGATCGCGGTGGGCCGCCGGGTCCTGCTGGTCGCGGCCGTCGAGGTGGCCGGCAACCCGGACCTGGCGGGACGCACCGTCGCCGAGACGCACCGCCCCGGCCTGTGGCGGGTCCTCGCCGTGGCCCTCGGCGACCAGGGCGAACCCCGCTGGAACCCGCCGCCGGACCAGGTGCTCGCCGAGGGTGACCGGCTGGTCGTGGTGGCCACCCGCGCGGGCCTGGGGCAGCTGCTGAGCAGCGAGGACGCCCAGGACTGAGCCCGTGGGCAGGCGCTCAGCCATGCACGGTTCAGGGGCGCGGGGAAGAGCGCGAGATCGGAAGGACGGCCCCGAGCCTCCCGCTTCGCGCAGTACCTCGCGCCCCTGGGATGCCCGGTCCAGCCGGTTGCCCAGCCTCTAAGCCCGGCGCCGTCGGAGCACGGCTGCCGCCACGGCCAGGCCCGCAAGGATGGACACGCCGACGGCGATCCAGCCCACCGGCATCGACGAACCGGACCGCCCATCGCCAGCCGCAGCCGCAGCCGTCGGCGTCGGAGTCGGCGTCACCACAGGGCCGGCCGACGCGGCGGCCGGGGTCACGGACGGGCCGGCCGTCCGCGGAGCCGGGGTGACGGTGATCTCGGCCTCGCCCCGGCCGAGGGCCGGGAAGCCGGACTCCACGGTCACCGTCCACTTCCCGGCGGGCAGTTCCTCCCGGGTGGTGAAGGTGGCCTCGTGCCCCGGGACGGCGATCAGGCGCCAGGGCCCGAGCGAACGGCCGTCCGCGGAGACCGCGCTCAGCGTCGCCGAGACGTCCTCGGTGACCGGATCGCCGTCGTTCTCCCAGGTGGCGACCGTTTGCGGGTGCCCGCCGGCCGGTCCGGCGAACTCGAAATGGATGGCGTCGCCGTGCGCGGCCGCCGGGCCCGAAGTCCCCACGGTGAGCAGGCCGGTCAGGACGAGTGCCGTCAGGATCGCGGCAGGGCGGGTACGCATGGCGGAACGGCTCCTTGAGGGAGGGGTGAGCGGGTGCGGCCCGGGCGTCGGGCCGGGCCGCACCTGGGAGTGGACGGGTCAGGAGGCCTGCTGCAGGCTCCAGTTCTGGTACGCCTGGCCGTCCGGCCGCTGGAGCTCCAGCAGCCAGCCGCCGTAGTACCAGCGGTGGCTGACGCCGAGGACGAGCGAGCTGCCCTTGGCCGCGAGCGTGTAACCGCTGCCGCCGGCCGTGACCTTCCACTGCTGCGAGGCGTCTCCGCTGCAGGGCTGCTGCGCCACGTACTGGCCCTGGACCAGGCGGCCCCCGAGCTGGAGGCACTTGCCGGTGAGCGCAGACTTGATCCTCAGGTACCCGTCGCCGGCGTCGTCGAAGATCCAGCGCTGGTTGGCGTAACCCGTGCTCTGGTACGCGATGAGGACGGTGCCGTCATTGGTGGAGCTGCCCCACAGGTCCGCGGCCTGGCCGGTGAGGCCGTTGAGCATCTGGTACGGCGTGCCGGGCTTGGTGGGCCCGACCGGTCCGCCGGACTTGAGGGTGCGGAAGGAGGCCTGGCGGCCCGGCTTCGAGGTACGGCCGTTCGCGTCGCGCACGGCGATGGCGACGGTGTAGGCGGTGTCCGCCTGCAGACGGACCACGCGCACCACGGTCGACTTGACGCTGCCGATTGCCCGGCCGTTCAGCCGGATCTCGTACTCCGCGGCGCCGTTGACCTGCTGCCAGCTCAGGACCACCGAGTCCGCCGTCAGCTGACCCACGGTCACGTCGGGACCGGTGGTGGACGTCGGCGAGGGCGAGGGGGTCGGGCTCGAGGTCGGCGTGGGCGTCGGGCTCGGGTTGGGGTCCGGGTTGCTGCCGCCGCGCGGGATCAGGAACTGGTTGTTGGCGACGTTCCAGTGCGTGGCCAGGTAGCTGCCCGGCTTCACGTTGGTGCTGTAGTAGTCGTCGTGGTTGCAGTCGAGACGGTCGTCGTGGCTGCGGTCCGCGCAGTGGATCTGCATCTGCGGGTAGTACGGCGCGTCCGAGTAGCACATGATGTCCCACTCGTCGACGCAGTGGCCGGCCTTGCTCGAGTTCGGGGCGCTGTTGTTCACCGCGCCGAGGTTGTGGCCGAGTTCGTGCGCGGCGGTGGAGCCGCCCCAGCAGCCGTTGTCCGTCCGCCCGTACGAGGGGCCGAAGTTGCTGAGGTTGTCCTGGCCCGGGCGCTCGTCACCGTTGAAGGTGCCGATACCGCAGTAGACCTGGGCGTCCGCGAAGATCATGTACTTGCGGTCGCGGCGGTTGAAGCCCTGGGAGGCCAGCGCGCTGTTGCCGGCGCCGAACTCCCGGATCGCTCCGGCCGAGAGCTCCACGTCGAGGACCGAGGCGGTGCAGTCCGGCTGGGTCACGAACCGGATGTGGCGTACGCCCCCGGTCTCCCCGGCGCTGGCGTTGTAGATCGCGTCGGCGTCGGCCGCCCACTTCTTGAACGAGGGCAGGTACTGCCCGAAGCGGTCCTGGCCCGGTGCGTGGACGTAGAGGACCTGGACGCGGTTGCCCGTCGTCCCGTCCCCGTCGCAGACGACGGTCGTACCGGCGGCCGCGGCCGCCGTGTTCCCGCCGGATGCCGAGGGCGAGGCGCCGGCGGGCGAGGCCGCGGCGACTGTGGTGCCGGTCGGTGCGTCCAGGACCGGCGGCTGGTCCTTCAACAGGTCGGCCGAGGACGGCGGTTCGGAGCCGTCCGCGCCCGGCAGCTCGGGGTCCTTGTCGACCGCGGCCACGGCGGGCTGAGTGGTCTTGTGGATGTCGACGCCCTTGGGCGGCACATCAGGCCCGTGGGTGCACAGATCGGCCGTCGAGACCTTGAACACGCCCGAGCACTTGTCGTCCTTGGCCGCGGGGACCAGTCCCGTGTAGACCAGGCCGCGCGCGGGGTCGCTCTTCGGTATCTCGCGTATCGGCGTCGGGGCCTCGTCGTGCCGTGGCGCGGCTGCCGGGGACGCGGCGGTCGCGGACAGCGCGGTGACTCCGGCTGCGGCCGTCGGCCGGCCGTCCCCCACGGCTCCGATGCCGACCGCGCTCGCGATGACGCCGGCGGTCACCGCTGCCACGGTGATGAGCAGACCGCGGTGGTTCCGCCGCCGGTGTGCGGCTCTTCTCCCTGCCATGCACGTTCTCCCGTTCCTGGATACGGCAGGCGCTCCGACCGGGATCCCCGTTCAGCCCGCTTGCCTGACTTCCGATACCTGGGAGATCAGCGGGCGCCACAGGGATAACAGAAATTTCCGGGTGCCTCACAAACCCGTCGCTGAACCGGCAGGCGGTCACCTAGGCTGACCCGACGTTCACGGAGGGGGAGACACACATGACGGTTCATCTGGTCGGCGGCGGGCGGGACGAAGGCGTACTCGCGGAGCTGTACGGGCCGTTCCTGGCGGAGGCCGGGCCGGACCCGGTGGTGGCCTGCGTTCTGATCGACGAGGGGGACGGCGCCGAGCAGTTCGCGCTGTGGGACGCCAGGCTGCGGAAGGCGGCGCCGTGCCGGCCGCTCGCGGTGCTGGTGCCGATCGGTGGTGACTTCGACCCGGCGGTGCTGGACACCGCCGACGCCCTGCTGGTCGGCGGCGGGCTGACCCCCGCCTACCAGGACGCGCTGGCCGGCCCGCTCGGCGCCTACCTGGCCGCGCGCCCGCTGCCGTACGCGGGCTTCTCGGCGGGCGCCGCGATCGCGGCCCGGCGGGCGCTGGTCGGTGGCTGGCTGTCGGACGGCGTGCAGGTCTGCGCCGAGGAGACGTCCGAGGACCTGGAGGAGATCGAGGTCCGCGACGGCCTTGCCCTGCTCGACCTCGCGGTGGACGTCCACGCCGCCCAGTGGGGCACCCTGCCGCGCCTGGTCGAGGCGGTTGCCCGAGGCGACGTCGCGTCCGGGGTGGCGATCGACGAGAACACCGCACTGGCCGTGGACGGCGCCGACGCCCGGGTCCGCGGCCTCGGCCGGGTCCATCTGGTACGGGCGAGCGCGGACGGCGTCACCGTACGCGCGTACCGGGCGGGGGAGCACGTGCTGCTGTGACGGCTCGTCAGCCACGCGGACCAGGCATGATGACGCGCATGATCGATCACGAGACATCACAGGTCCGCCGCGCGGTGCGCGGCGACCTGGCGGAGGTGGCGGCCCTGGCGGCCGAGCACGCCGCCTACGAGCAGGCCGCCCCGCCGGCCGCCGGTCTGGCGGGGCTGCTGGCGGCGGAGCTCTTCGACCGTCCGCAGCCACGGCTGAGCTGCCTGGTCGCGGAGCTGCCGGGCGGCGCGCTCGCCGGGTACGCCAGCTTCACGACGGAGTTCAGCACCTGGCAGGGGAGGCCGTACCTGCACCTGGACTGCCTCTATCTGCGCGACGAGCACCGCGGGCTCGGTCTGGGCCGGCACCTGGTCGATGCCGTGGTGGCCGAGGCGAAGGCCCTGGGGCTCGACGAGGTGCAGTGGAACACCCCGGCGTGGAACGAGGGCGCGATCCGCTTCTACGACCGTCTGGGCGCGGTGCGGCGCGAGAAGATGCGCTACACGCTAAGCACGCCGGACCCGGTCAAGGTCGGCTGAGGCGGCGGAAATGCGCCGGGGCGCGTCCGAGTGCGCCGGTAATCCGCGGACAGCACCGGCGCGATCCGCCGCCCACCCGTTCCGGTTGCCGCGTTCTCGACCTGGCCATACGGTCGGTTTGACTGACTTGTCGGGCTTTGCGGCTGCCGAATCCGAGCCTTTGCACAAGGCCGACGGGCGCCGTTCACGCCGAATGTCATTCCTTCGGTAATCCGTCTTCCCCTTCAAGCAGCGGCGCCTACCCGGACTTCATGACCGGCGCCACCGCCCCTCGTCCCTATGGAGGCTCAGCAATGAGTCAGGTCGAGAACGTCACGCAGAGATTCCAGTCGTTCGTCGGTGCCCACGAAGGCTCCGCCAACGGACACTGGAACAACGACATCCGGAACATCCACGGCGTGAACTTCGCCGAAGTCTTCGGTATGAACTTCGTCGCCTGGTGCGACATCGGCTTCTGGGTGTGCTTCAAGTTGGAGGGCCTGGAGGCGCTGATCCCGAAGTCGGCCAGTTGCTACAGCTCGATCGCCGGCTACCAGCAGGTCGACCGCTACTCCGAGTACCCGGCGATCGGCGCCCAGTTCTTCGTCTCCTCCGGCGAACTTCCGCGCGGGGGCGCGCACACCGGCTTCGTGGTCGGGTACGACGACGACCACATCCAGACGGTCGAGTTCAACACCAACGACACCGGATCCTCCGAAGGCGACGGCTGCTACGCCAAGACCCGGTCCCGGTTCGGGAACGAGACGTCCGGTGTCTACGCCTACGGGTACCCGAACTACGCGGAGGGCATCGTCTCGGCGGATCCGAAGTGGGCCTCCGCCCCGCCGGCCGCCCCGCCGGCGTCCCCGCCGCCGGACGGCCAGCTGCCGTGGGTCTACGTCGGCCAGGTCAACCACGCCGCGGCATGGGACCCGCCGAGGGAACAAGGGGCCCGGTCGTACTCGTGGGAGCAGGTGCTGCTGGTCGAGAAGGCCCTGGCGGCGGAGGGGCTGCTCGCCCCGCAGTACGTGGACGGCTCCTTCGGGACGCTGACCATCGCCGCCTACGCGGCCTGGCAGCGCAGTCTCGGATTGAACGGCGCGGACGCGGACGGCAAGCCCGGCCTGTCGTCCCTCACCAAACTCGGGGAGAAGTACGGCTTCCGAGTCGGAAACTGAGCACGACCACCGCATCCACACCTCAGGTTGACGGGGCTTCAGCTCTCGAGCTGCGGCCCCGTCATCCGAAAGGGGCGAATCCCCGATGGCTCCTGTGTACTGGGCGTGGATCATCTCGGCCGTCCTCGCCATACTCCTGGCGGTCGCCCTCGGTGTGAAGATCGGGCGCGGCCTGCTGGGGATCCTGATCGACGGCCGCGGTCGCTACAGCCTGACGCATCTGCAGATCGTCCTCTGGACCCTCGTCGTGCTTCCCCTCGTTGCCGGGATCGCCATCGGTCGGCTCGTGGACGGCGTGACAGACGCACTCGACTTCACGCTGCCGGCCCAGGTGCTGGGTGTTCTCGGCATCGCCATCGGCTCCACGGTGACGTCGACGGTCATCAAGAACAATGCGAATGTGCGGCGTTCCGACGTGGTCGCGGCCAGCAGCTGGCGCCTCAAGGACCCGCCACGGCTGTCTCAGGTCTTCCTCGTCGAGGAGGGGCCTTTGGCCGACCGACTGATTGACGTGGCGAAGTTCCAGAATTTCCTGGTGACCGTGGTATTACTCGTCGGCTATATCGGAACCGCCGTCTCGCAGCTACGACATTCCGCGGATCCCGCTGCCGTCACATCGCTTCCCGATCTCTCGGCGACCTTCGTGACCTTGCTCGGGATCAGCCACGCGGGTTACCTCACCGGAAAAATGGTGCCGTCCGGGGAGGCACCCGCCCCGGGCCTCACCGTGGCGATGCGAAACGCCGGTAACCCGCCGGACGCACCCCGAAATCCTTGAGAGCCGCGGGCCTCGCCTATTCGTACCGGTAGAGCAGAGCCTCACGCTCGGCCTGCTCGATGAGCTCGACCGTCAGGGCGGGGTCGCCGAGGTGGGAGAGGGTGACCTCGGCCGAGCTGGGGGCGGCGTCGGGGGCGAGCCACTGCTCGGGCTTCCAGGCGGAGCCGCGCAGGAAGGCCTTGGGGCAGTGGCCGTACACCTCCTCGACGCCGACGATGACCGCGCTGCGCGGCGGCTTGCCGACGGCGGTCAGCTGCTCCAGCAGGCGGGGGTCGGTGGAGATGCAGGCCCGGCCGTTGACCCGCAGGGTGGAGTCGCGCCCGGGTATCACGAAGAGCAGGCCGACCTGCCCGGTCTCCACGATGTTGTGCAGGCTGTCGAGGCGCTTGTTGCCGGTCGCGTCGGGGATGGCCAGGGTGTGCTCGTCGAGGACGGAGACGAAGCCGGCCGGTCCGCCGCGGGGCGTCACGTCGCAGCGGCCGTCGGCTCCGGCGCTGGCCATGAAGACGAGCGAGGAGCAGCCGATCAGTCCGCGGGCGACTTCGTGGATGTGGTCCACCTGCTTGCGCCGGGCGTGCTCACCGGGGTGCTCGTAGATCTCACGGAGTGCGGCCACCTCACGTACGGCGGTGGACTGCAGGGCGTCGAAGAGGCGGCCGGTGGCCGGCGTCGGTGTGGTCACGTACCGGCAATCTAGCGGACTGTCGATCTTGGCGGGAAGGGGTTTCCGGCGTAGGACGGCTTCGGACGGCTTTCGGCGGCCTCGGCGCCTCCGGACGGCGGGCCCCGGCCGGCCCTACGCTCGGAGGTGGCGAGAGGGGACCGAGGATGGCGGCCTGTCCGTTCGTCGGGCGTGGTGATGTGCTGGCCGAGATCGCCGCAGCGCTGGAGAGCGCCAGAGCGGGCCGCGGCGGCCTGGTCGCGCTCACCGGCGCGGCCGGTGCGGGGAAGACCCGCACGGCGGAGGAGGCGGCCGCGCGGGCCGAGGGATTCCGGGTGCTGTGGTCCTGGTGCCCGCCGGAGTCGGCGGGCAGCTCGTTCCGGCCGTGGGCGGGTCTGCTGCGCGAGCTGGTGGCGGACGACGTCCGGTGCGGGCGGCTCGCCCAGGGCTCCCCGCCGCTCCGCGCGCTGGTGGCCGGGCAGGTGGCCGGTGTGCTCAGGGCCGCGGACCCGGAGACGGCGCGGCTGCGGCTGGCCGGGGACGTGGCGGAGCTCGTCCGGCTGAGCGCCGAGCGGGCGCCGCTGCTGCTGGTGCTGGACGACGTCCACGACGCCGACCCCTCCTCGCTGCACCTGCTCCAGGAGCTGGCCTCGACCGTCCGGACGGCCCGGGTCCTGCTGCTGGTCACCGCGCGGGACGACGAGGCGGCGTGGCGGGGCCGTCCGCAGGCTCGGGCCGCCCTGGTCCGCAGGGCCCACAGCCTGCCGCTGGGCCCGCTGCCGGAGCGGGACATCGCCGCGCTGCTCACGGCGGCGACCGGCACCGATGCCTCGCCGCAGGCGGTGCGGGAACTGGCCGAGCACACCGGGGGCGAGCCCTTCTTCGTCACGGAGCTGCTGCGGGCCGGGAGCGGGCTGCCGACGACGGTACGGGCTGCCGTGGCGGCGCGCGTGGCGGAGCTCGCGCCGGAGGGTGCGCGGGTGCTGGCCGCCGCCTCCGTGCTGGGTACGCGCTTTCGCCTCGATGTCCTGGCCGAGGCCGCCGGGGTGCCGCTCGACGACCTGCGCGCCGTGCTCGCCGACGCTGCGGCGGCGGGCCTGCTCGCTCCGGTCGAGCCGGGCTCGGGTGCGTTCCGGCACGACCTGCTGCGCGAGGCCGTGTACGCGGAGCTCCGGCCGGCGGAGCAGGTGGCCCTGCACCGCCGTTCCGGCGAGGTGCTCGCCGAGCTGGCCCGGCGTGGACGGGACGTCGGGCCGGCCGAGGTCGCCCACCACCTGCTGCTCGCCGGCCCGGAGCGGGCGGAGGCCGCGGCGCGGTACGCGCGGCAGGCGGGGGACCGGGCGGCGGAGCTGCTCGCGTACGAGGACGCCGCGCAGTGGTACGAGCGCAGCCTCCCTGGCAGCAGCGGCGAGGCGCTGGTGGAGGAGCTGATCGCGCTCGGTACGGCGCGGCTGGGCGCGGGCCGGCGGCAGGCGGCGCGCGCCGAGTTCCTGCGCGCCGCCGGTCTGGCGCGTACGGCGGGCCGCCCGGACCTGCTGGCCTCGGCGGCGCTCGGACTCGGGGCCGGGCCGACCGGCTTCGAGGTGGACCTCGTCGACCGGGAGCAGACCGACCTGCTGGAGGAGGCGAGAGCCGGGCTCCGAGAGGGCAAGGGCCCGGGTGGGGCAGAGACCGCGGGCCGCACAGCGCTCCGCGCGGCGGTCACGGCCCGCCTCTCGGTGGCGACGGCCCTGATCGAGCCCGAGCAGCGGCGCCTCGCCCTCGCCGAGGAGGCGGTGCGCACGGCCAGGTCGGCGCGTGACCCAGCCACCCTGGCGTACGCCCTCTCGGCGCTCTGCGACGTCCGCTCGGGGCCGGACCACTGCCGGGACCGGCTCGGGTGGGCGGGGGAGTCGGTCGCCCTGGCCCGGCAGGCGGGCGAGCCGACCCTCGAACTGCTCGGCAGGCGGCTGCGCCTGGTCGCCCTGCTGGAGACCGGCGACATCGCGGGTGCCGACGCGGAGGCGCTCGCCTACGAGGCGGCGGCCCGCCCGCTCCACCGGCCGCTGTACGAGTGGTACGTGCCGCTCTGGCGGGGCGCGCGGGCCCTGATGGAGGGCCGGTTCGAGGACTGCAGGGCGGCACTCGACGAGGCGGAGTCGCTCGGCGAGCAGGCCGGCAGTGGCAACGCCGCCATCCTGGTGGGGACCCAACGCTGGTGCCTGCTGGCCGAGTCGGGGGATCTGCCGGGTATCGAGAGGCTGTTGGCCGACCGGCCGCCGCTCGACCGGATTCCGGGAGTGTGGCCACGCGTCACCCTCGCCCTGCTGGCGGCGCAGTTCGGCCGGGCCGAGGAGGCAGCGCAGCGGCTGTCGGCGGTCGCCCCGAGCCTGGCCGGCGCGCCACGCGACAGCGAGTGGCTGCCGATGCTGGCACAGGCCGCCGACACGATCGGTCTGATCGGACCACATCCCTTGGCGCAGCAGCTGTATGACTTGCTGTCACCTCATGCGCAGCTCTTCGTCGTGGAGGGCATCGGTGCCGCGGTGCGCGGTCCCGTCCAGCGCTGGCTGGCACTGCTGGCCGCCGCCCTCGGCGACTCGGCCGCCGCCCGTGAGCACGCCGAGGCGGCGCTTGCGGCGGCCCGCTCCACCGGGGCAGCGCGCCTGCTCGGGCAGCTCGGCCAGGTCGGGCCTGGGGCCGGGGCTGCGCCGGGCCCGCCGGAGGACGGCGTCTTCCGCCTCGACGGCGAGCTCTGGCAGCTGAGATTCGCGGGCCGCGAGGTGCGCCTGCCGGACAGCAAGGGCCTGCACGACCTCGCCACCCTGCTGGCCCGCCCGGGCATCCCCGTCCCCGCTCTCGACCTGGTGACCGAGCCGGCCGGGCCGACCGGGCGGTCGACCACGGAGGCCGAGGGGCTTCATCGGCCGGGGGACACCGGCGAGTTGCTCGACGCCACCGCGCGGACGGCCTACCGCCGACGGCTCCAGGAGCTGGAACAGGAGGCCGAGGAGGCTGACGCCGCGGGAGACTCCGAGCGCTCCGCGCGGATCGCGGTGGAGCGCGACGCCCTGGTCGGCCAGCTCTCCGCCGCGTACGGCCTGGGCGGCCGGGTGCGGCGTACGGGCTCGGCGGCGGAGCGGGCCCGTACGGCGGTCACGGCCCGGATCAAGGCCGCCGTCGGCCGGATCGGACGGGCCCATCCCGAGCTGGGCCGCCACCTGAGCGGCTCGGTCAGGACCGGCACGCTCTGCGTGTACCAGCCGGAGACACCGCCGCGCTGGCAGCTGTGAGCCCGGCCGGCACATCGTGCGGCCCGATCTCACGCCTCCTCCTGTGAACGGGGACCGCAGGAGGCTCCGTAGGAGACCGAGGAGGCCACCATGCCACGCACATCGAAGGCCGAGGCGCCGCTCGTCCTGGACGAGCCGGTGATCGAGGGCCGGTACACCGAACTCGACGGCTACACCGTCGGCTTCGAGACGCACAAGGCGGACACCGACCCCGCCCCGCTCTTCCGGGGCCTGCCCGGCGACCGCTGCCAGTGCCCGCACTGGGGGATGGTGGTGACCGGCAAGGTGGTGTTCCGCTACGCCGATCACGACGAGGTCTTCCGCGCGGGCGACGCCTACTACGGCGCCCCCGGCCATCTGCCGCTGATCTTCGCCGGCACCGAGCTGGTCGAGTTCAGCCCCACCGAGGCGCTGGGCCGCACGATGGCCGTCGTCGGCCGGAACATGGCGGAGGTGACCTCATGAACGCCGCACAGGCCAAGGAGCTGGCCGACAGGCTGGTCGAGTTCCTGGAGACCGGAACGCCGCCGGAGGGCCTGTTCGCTCCGGAGGTCTTCACCGACCTGACCGTGCCGCTCTGGCGGCGGCAGGCCGCCGGGGTCGGCGGTCTGGTGGCCCTGCGTCACGAGGGCCACCCCTCGCCCGGCAGGGTGCCGCGCCGCCGACTGGACCCGACGCCGACCGGTTTCGTGCTGGAGGTCGAGGAGCGCTGGGAGCAGGGCGGGCAGAGCTGGTACTGCCGGGAGTTGATGCGGGCCGACGTGGAGGACGGGGTCATCAGCGAGCTCTCGGTGTACTGCACGGGTGACTGGGACCAGGCCCGGCAGCAGGCGCACGCCCGCGACGTGGAGCTGCTGCGCGCCTGAGAGCACACCGCTGCTGGGCGACGGCACCGACCCGGCGGTGCTGCGCGAGGGACCGTGCGGGCTGAGCCATATGGTCGGGCCCGGTCTCGTTGGCCGTCGACCGCCATGCTCATCGCCGGCGGGGCGAGGCCGACCGGGCCCGCAACCTGGCGGCGTACCCGCTCGGCAGGCTCGGCAACCCCGAGGAGGTCGCCGAGGTGGTGGCGGCCGTACGCCACCGCCCACCATCCGGATGCGAACGGTCAGTTCCCGCCCCACGCAGCCCAGTTGCACCCCGTGCCGGTGGCCGTGCCCGGTCGCCCGCCGACCCCGGCGGTATTCCCGGCGCGGCCGACCTGACAGAGTGAATCAGGACACAGGGAAAGCCCCTCCCGGGTTCGCGGCGGATCATGGCAGAATGACGGCAGTAGCAGTGACGTTCAGCGCACTCCGGGGTCGGTGAAAATCCGAACCGGCGGTTACAGTCCGCGACCCGTCCGCAGCCAGCGGCCGGTTGACCAGGTGAAATTCCTGGACCGACGGTTAAAGTCCGGATGGGAGGCGTGCGCGGGCGGACAGGTAGTGCCACGGCTCCCGTGAGCCGTGGAAGGTGTGCGGGAGAACTCCCTTCGGCGACGGAGTGTCGGCGACGGGGCGGAGCCTTCGGTACGTCGAGCTGTCCGCGTCATCTCCCATGCCGCCCCGGAGTCCGCGCCCCAAGCGCGAGGAGAACCCGGGTGTTCACCGGCATCATCGAAGAGCTCGGCGAGGTCATCTCCATCGAGGAGATCGGCGAATCCTCGCGTATTCGTCTGCGCGGCCCCGTGGTCTGTTCCGGTGCCCGCCACGGCGACTCCATCGCGGTCAACGGCGTCTGCCTGACCGTGGTCGACACCCCTGAGCAACTGGCCGCCGAGACCGGCGAGTTCAGCGCCGACGTGATGGCAGAAACCTTGCAGCGCTCCAGCCTGGGCGCCCTGAAGCCCGGCTCCCGGGTCAACCTGGAGCGGGCCATGGCGCTCGGCGCCCGGCTCGGCGGACACCTCGTCCAGGGCCACGTCGACGCGACCGGCAGCCTGCTGAGCCGCGAGCCCGGCGACCTCGACTCCGAGGGGCTGCCGCGCTGGGAGGTGCTGCGCTTCTCGCTGCCGCAGAGCATCACCCGGTACCTGGTCGAGAAGGGCTCCATCACCGTCGACGGCGTCAGCCTCACCGTGGTCGAGGCCGCCATCGACAGCTTCACCGTCAGCCTCATCCCCGCCACCCTCGCCCTGACCACCCTGGGCACCAAGGGCATCGGCGACCCGGTCAACCTCGAGGTCGACGTCCTCGCGAAGTACGTCGAGCGGCTGCTCGACACCCGCACCCTGCCCGCCACGCTCGCGAAGGACGCCTCATGAGCTGGCTCAGCGGCATAGCCTTCACCGCCTTCGGCGAGCAGGTGAAGTGGGCCGACATGATCGGCAACCTGCTCGGTCTGGGCGCCCTGGCCCTCGGTTGGCGCCGCGCGGTGCTCAGCTGGCCCGTCCAGCTGCTCTCCGGCGTCGTCCTGATCGCCGCCTACCTCTCCGGCCATGTGCCCGGACTGATCGGCAAGCAGCTCATCGTGATCGCCGCCGCGAGCTGGGGCTGGACCCAGTGGCAGCGCGGACGCCGTGACAGCGGCGAGATCGAGGTCCGCTTCGCGACCTGGCGCCAGCGCGCCGTCCTCGCGGGTGCGACGGCGCTCGGCACGGCCGCCGTGGCCGGGCTCTTCCTGGCCGTCCCGGAGCTGTCCTGGAGCCCGTGGGCCGATGCCTACATCTTCGTCGGCACGCTGGCCGCGATGTACGCCCAGGCCCGTGGCTGGATCGAGTTCTGGTTCGCCTGGGTCGCCGTCGACATCGTCGGTGTCCCGCTCGCCTTCAACAGCGGTTACGCCTTCTCCGGCCTGACCTACAGCATCTACTTCGTCCTGGTCCTGCTCGGCCTGCGCGCCTGGTGGCTGCGCACCCGCACCGCCCCTATCGCGCCCGCCAACGTCCTGCAGGGAGCCTCCGCATGAGCACGCAGCCCGCCTTCGACGCCCTCGCCCTCGACCCGGTCGAGCGCGCCGTCACCGACATCGCCCTCGGCCGCCCGGTGATCGTGGTGGACGACGAGGACCGCGAGAACGAGGGCGACATCGTCTTCGCCGCCTCGGCAGCCACCCCCGAGCTGATGGCCTTCACCATCCGCTACACCTCCGGCGTGATCTGCGTCCCGATGACCGGGGACGAGCTGGACCGGCTCAAGCTGCCCCCGATGACGCAGGTCAACGAGGACCGCAAGGGCACCGCCTACGCCGTCTCGGTGGACGCCCGCGAGGGCGTCGACACCGGCATCTCGGCCGCCGACCGCGCCCGGACCGTCAAGCTGCTCGCCACCGAGGCGACCGAGCCCGCCGACCTCACCCGGCCGGGCCACGTCTTCCCGCTGCGCGCCGTCGAGGGCGGCGTGCTGGTGCGCCCCGGCCACACCGAGGCCGCCGTCGACCTGGCCCGCCTCGCCGGGCTGGCCCCGGCCGGTGCCATCGCCGAGGTGGTCAACGACGACGGGACGATGGCCCGCCTCCCCGAGCTGGTCGCCTTCGCCCGCGAGCACGGCCTGGCGATCATCTCGATCGAGGACCTGATCGCCTACCGCCGCCGCACCGAGCTGCACGTCGACCGCTCCGCGGTCACCAAGCTGCCGACCGCCCACGGCGACTTCACCGCCGTCGGCTACCGGGGCACCCTGGACGGCGTGGAGCACATCGCCCTGGTGGCCGGCGGCCTGGACGCCGACGGCCGGCTGCCCGACGGCGAGGACGTGCTGGTCCGGCTGCACTCCGAGTGCCTCACCGGCGACGTCTTCGGCTCGCTGCGCTGCGACTGCGGCCCGCAGCTGCAGGCCTCGCTGGAGCAGGTCGCCGAGGCGGGCCGAGGCGTCGTCCTCTACCTGCGCGGGCACGAGGGCCGGGGCATCGGCCTCTCCCACAAGCTGCGCGCGTACGAGCTGCAGGAGCAGGGCCGGGACACCGTCGACGCCAACCTGGATCTCGGCCTGCCCGCCGACGCCCGGGACTACAGCATCGGCGCCCAGATGCTCGCCGACCTCGGCGTGCGCTCGCTGACCCTGCTGACCAACAACCCGGACAAGACGGCCGCGCTCACCGAGCACGGCCTCAAGGTCAAGGGCCGCCGGCCGGTCGCCGTCGAGCCCGGCGAGCACAACGCCGCCTACCTGCGCACCAAGCGCGACCGGATGGGCCACGAGCTGCCCTGGCTCGACACCAACTCCTGACACAACCCCCCGTACCACCGAGAGGACCACGCACGTGAGCGGCCACGGAGCCCCCGAGCTGACCATCAAGAACTGCGCCGACCTGCGGGTCGCGGTGATCGCCGCGCAGTGGCACGAGCAGGTCATGAACGGCCTGCTGGACGGCGCCCACCGGGCGCTCAAGGAGCTGGGCATCGAGGAGCCGACGGTCATCCGCGTCCCCGGCACCTTCGAGCTCCCGGTCGCCGCGAAGCAGCTCGCCGAGCGCGGCTACGACGCCGTGGTGGCGCTCGGCGTGGTCATCCGGGGCGGCACCCCGCACTTCGACTACGTGTGCGAGGCGGCCGCCCTCGGCCTCACCCAGGTCAGCGTCGCCACCGGCGTGCCGGTCGGCTTCGGTGTGCTGACCTGCGACAACGAGCAGCAGGCGCTGGACCGCGCGGGCCTTCCCGACTCGGCCGAGGACAAGGGCCACGAGGCTGTCACCGCGGCCGTCGCGACCGCCGCCACGCTGCGGTCGGTCTCGGAGCCCTGGCGGTAACGGCGTCCAGCGGACTGTCCACGGTCCGGGACTGTTTACCGTCCGTCAGCCTGCAAGCCGTAAGGTGAGCCCATCATGGCTTCGAAGACATTCGAGGAGCTCTTCACCGAGCTCCAGCAGAAGGCCGCCACCGGCGACCCCTCGTCCTCCCGTACCGCGCAGCTCGTCCAGCAGGGCGTTCATGCGATCGGCAAGAAGGTCGTCGAGGAGGCCGCCGAGGTCTGGATGGCCGCCGAGTACCAGTCGGACGCGGAGACGGCCGAGGAGATCTCCCAGCTCCTCTACCACCTTCAGGTGATGATGATCGCTCGTGGGCTGACGCTCGAAGACGTCTACAAGCACCTCTGATCCGTCCGAACCGCACACTCCACCACCCACAGGTAAGGAACTCACCTCTCATGCTGCGCATCGCCGTCCCCAACAAGGGTTCGCTCTCGGGTCCCGCGGCGGAGATGCTCCATGAGGCCGGCTACCGCCAGCGCAAGGACCCCAAGGAACTGGTGCTGGTCGACCCGGAGAACCAGGTCGAGTTCTTCTTCCTCCGCCCGCGCGACATCGCCGTGTACGTCGGCTCCGGCCGCCTGGACATCGGCATCACCGGCCGCGACCTGCTGCTGGACTCGGCGTCCAACGCCGAGGAGGTGCTCGCCCTCGGCTTCGGCGGCTCGACCTTCCGCTTCGCCCGCCCGGTCGGCTTCGAGGTCAAGGACGTCCAGGGCCTGGAGGGCCTGCGGATCGCCACCTCGTACACCGGCCTGGTCGAGCAGCACCTGGCCGAGCAGGGCGTCAAGGCGACGGTGACCAAGCTGGACGGGGCGGTCGAGACGGCCGTCCAGCTCGGCGTCGCCGACGTGATCGCGGACGTCGTGGAGACCGGCACCAGCCTGCGCAACGCCGGCCTGGAGATCTTCGGCGAGCCGATCCTGATCTCCGACGCGGTCGTCATCCGCCCCAAGGGCGCGGGCGAGGACGCGGGCGTCGACCAGTTCCTGCGCCGTCTGCAGGGTGTGCTGGTGGCCCGGCGGTACGTGCTGATGGACTACGACATCCGGGCCGAGAACGTCAGCGCGGCCGTCGCGCTGACGCCGGGGCTGGAGTCGCCGACCGTCTCCCCGCTGCACACCGAGGGCTGGGTGGCCGTCCGCTCGATGGTGCTCCGCAAGGAGGCCCAGCGGATCATGGACGACCTCTGGGGCATCGGCGCCCGGGCCATCCTGGTCACGAACATCCACGCCTGCCGGCTCTGAGGTAGTCCACCGTGTCCACCTCCGTCGAGCTCCCCGTCACCTGGGCGCCGCGGCGCAACAGGGTCGTGCTGCTGCCGCTCTGTGTGCTGCTGGTGACCATGTTCACCGTGATCGCCTTCGCGCTGCCCCCGAACTGGCACCTCAACGACCGGGCCGCCCTGGTCGTCAGCGGTCTGCTCTTCGCCGGGGTCGGCCTGATGCTGGTACGGCCCCGGGTGTCCGCGGACGACGAGGGTGTCACGGTGGTCAACTTCGTCCGCAGCCGCCGGCTGGCCTGGGCGGAGATCGTCCGGGTGAACTTCCGTCAGGGTGACCCCTGGGTCACCCTCGACCTCGCCGACGGCACCGCCCTGGCCGCCGTCGGCATCCAGCCCGCCGGCGGCCACGAGCAGGCGATCCGCGCGGCCCGCGCGCTGCGCGACCTGGTCGAGCAGCGCAGCACGGCCCGGCGCTGACACGTACGAACCCATGGCCGAATCTCGTACGGCCATCGGATACGCTGGTAAAGCCGGGGCAAAGCCCCGCATCTGCAGACTCACAACCTGAGGAGTGACACCTCCCCTCGATGGACGATCCGTCCGGTAGTACCCGTGCCGCCTCACTTCCGAGCCCCGGAAGGCAGGCGGCACTGTGATCACCGCCGTTCTGCTGCTGATCGCGGCCTTCCTGCTCATCCTCGCCAACGGCCTCTTCGTGGCCGCCGAGTTCGCCCTGGTGACCGTGGACCGCGGAGCTGTCGAACGCGCCGCCGCGGCCGGTGACCGCAAGGCGGCCAACATCGCGAGCGCCCTGCGCAAGCTCTCCTTCCAGCTCTCCGGCGCCCAGCTCGGCATCACCGTCACCTCCCTGGTGGTCGGCATGCTCGCCGAGCCCGCCCTGTCCGTCCTGCTCGGCCCGCTGTTCGTCGGCATCGGCCTGCGCGAGGCCGCCGCCACCGGCACGGCCGTGGTGGTCGGCATGCTGCTGGCCACCGTGCTGCAGATGGTGATCGGCGAGCTCGTCCCGAAGAACTGGGCGATCTCCCGGCCGCTCCAGGTGGCGTACGCCGTGGTGGGCCCGCAGCGGGCCTTCTCGCGCGCCTGCCGACCGCTGATCACCTTCCTGAACGGCTCCGCCGACCGGATGGTGCGGGCTCTGGGCATCGAGCCCCAGGAGGAGCTCGGCCACGCCCGCACGCCCGCCGAACTGGTCTCGCTCGCCCGGCACTCCGCCAAGGAAGGTGCCATAGACGAGCAGTCGGCGACCCTCTTCGTCAAGACGCTCAGCCTCGGCGAGCTCACCGCCGAGAGCGTGATGACCCCGCGCGTCGACGTTGCCGCCCTGCAGCGAGACGCCAGTGCCGCAGACGTCCTCAACCTCACCCGGGCCACCGGCCTCTCCCGCTTCCCGGTGTACGGCCACAGCCTGGACGAGGTCGTCGGCATCGTCACCCTCAAGGACGCGCTCGCCGTCCCCGCCGACCACCGGGTCACGACCCGGGTCGCCGCCCTGGCCTCGTCCCCGCTGCTGGTGCCCGAGTCCCTGCCCGCCGAGCGGCTGCTGGACCGGCTGCGCCGGCAGCAGCCGATGGCCATCGTGGTGGACGAGTACGGCGGCACGGCCGGCGTGGTCACCATCGAGGACATCGTCGAGGAGATCGTCGGCGAGGTGCAGGACGAGCACGACCCCGCCGACATCCCCGAGTTGCGCCCGCTCCCGCCGATCGACGGGCTCCCGGTCTGGGAGGCCGACGGCCGGGCCCGGATCGACCAGCTGGAGGCCATCGGCCTGCACGCCCCCGACGGCCCGTACGAGACGCTGGGCGGCCTGCTGGCCGACCTGCTGGGCAAGCTCCCCGCGCCGGGCGAGCACGCCGAACTGCCGGGCTGGCGGTTCACCGTGCTGGGCGTCGAACGCCACCGCACCAGCCGGGTGCTGGTCCAGCGCGTCCGTGAGGGCCGTGACCACGCGGCGCACGAGGAGGAGGGGACCCGATGATCGTGCTCCAACTGGGCGCCGCGCTGCTGCTCCTGCTGGGCAACGGCTTCTTCGTCGGCGCGGAGTTCGCGGTGATCTCGGTGCGCCGCAGCCAGATCGAACCGCTCGCCGAGGCCGGAAACAAGCGCGCCCGGACGGTGCTGCACGCGCTCTCCAACGTCTCCGCGATGCTGGCCGCCGCCCAACTGGGCATCACCGTCTGCTCGCTGGCCCTCGGTGCGCTCGCCGAGCCGACCATCGCGCACCTGATCGAGGGCCCGGCCCAGGCGGCCGGCATCCCCGACTCGCTGATCCACCCGATCGGCTACGGGCTGGCGCTTGCCCTGGTGGTGTTCCTGCACATGGTGGTCGGCGAGATGGTCCCGAAGAACATCGCGCTGGCCGGCCCCGAGAAGGCCGCGCTCTGGCTCGGCCCGCCGCTGGACCGGCTGGCCCGCTGGCTCAGCCCGGCGATCCGCTTCCTGAACGCCTTCGCCAACGCCGTGCTGCGGCTCTTCAAGGTCCACGCCAGGGACGAGGTCGAGTCGGTCTTCACCACCGAGCAGCTGCTCCACCTGCTGGCCGACTCACGCGACGCCGGTCTGCTGGACGAAGGCCGCCAGGAGCGGCTGGAGGACGCGCTCGAACTCGGCCACCGGCCGGTGACCGAGGTCCTGCTGCCGCCCGAGCAGCTGGTCACCGTCGGCACCTCGGTGACCGCCCGGGAGGTCGAACAGCTGGCCGTCCGCACCGGCTTCTCGCGCTTCCCGGTGGTGGACGACGAGGGCTCCGTCCTCGGCTACCTGCACGTCAAGGACATCCTGGAGGTCGACGCCCCGGACGCAGTCCTCCCGCCCCGGCTCTGGCGGCCCGTCACCGTGCTGCGGGGCAGCCTGCCGCTGGACGACGCCCTCGGCGCGATGCGCAGGGCCGCCTCGCACCTGGCCGCCGTGGTGGACCAGGACGGGCGCCAGCTGGGCATGGTGGCCCTGGAGGACGTCCTGGAGGAACTGGTCGGCGAGATGCACGACCCGGACCACCGTCAGGCCACGGCCCACGCGTAGTCCTGTCCGGCCGGGCAACCACCAGGGGCGCGGGGCTCTGTTTGATCAACTGCGTGCGCGACCAGCCCTCTACGGAGGTGCATGGTTGGCAGCGCAGTTCCCCGCGCCCCTGGAGCGTCCATGGCTGATCGGGTGCACAAGCTCAGGAACGGCCGTCGATCAGCTCCCCGTACGCCTGGACGAGGTCGGGCAGCCGGAGGGTGGCCAGGTCCTCGCGGGTGGGCAGCTCGCGCAGGGCGGAGAGCCGCAGGTCCCGGTAGGCGCAGGACTTCTCGTACAGGGTCCGGATGAAGCGGCCGTTGCCGAGCTCGTCGATCCAGCCCTCGCGGACCACGTGGGCGCAGATGCTGGCGAGCTCGTCGGCCGCGTCCTCGTCCCAGCCGTCGCCGCCCCCGGCCGCCAGCGTGCGGCCGATGGCGGTGAGCTCCTCGGGGCGGTAACTGGGGAAGTCCACGCGCGTGGTGAAGCGGGAGTTGAGGCCGGGGTTGGTGGCGAGCAGCCGGTTCATGCCCTCGGGGTAGCCGGCCAGGATCACCACCAGCCGGTCCCGGTTGTCCTCGGCCCGCTTGAGCAGCACCTGCAGGGCCTCGTCGCCGTACGCGTCGCCCTTGCTGTAACCGGAGTTGGAGAGGCTGTACGCCTCGTCGATGAAGAGCACCCCGTCGAGCGCGGAGTCGATCAGCTCGTTCGCCTTCACGGCCGTCTGGCCGAGGAACTCGCCGACCAGGTCGGCGCGCTGGGCCTCCACCAGGTGGTCCCCGGAGAGCAGGCCGAGGGCGTGGAACACCTGGCCGAGGATCCGGGCGACGGTGGTCTTGCCGGTGCCGGACGGGCCGGAGAAGACGAAGTGCCGCTTCGGCGGCTGCACCGGCAGACCCTGGTCGGCGCGCAGCCGCGACATCCGCAACTGCGCGGACAGCGCCCGGACCTGGCGCTTCACCGGGTCCAGGCCGACCATCTGCTCCAGCGCCCCGAGGGCGGCGTCCAGCCCCTCCTGGCCGCGCAGCCGGCCGGCTCGGGAGGGCACGGCCGCCGCGGCGACGGCCTCGGTCTCCACGGCGCGCGGCGCCGGGCCCGGAGCCGGTTCGCCGGCCGCGGCGCCTGAGCGCTCGGGGGCGGCCCTGGGCTCCGGCTCCTCGGCGGCCTCGGTACGCCCCTCCTCGGGCCCGTACTCCACGAAATCCGTGTACTCCGGCTCGTAGCCGGGCTCGAACTCCGCCTCCGGCAGCAGCAGTCCGCCGGGGCCCTCCAGCTCGCCGCCGCCCAGCAGCCCGTCCATCACGCCGTCCTCGGCGGAGATCGCCGCCAGCCGCGCCGCGGCGTCCATGAAGGCCGGATCGGCCCGGTTGACGGCCCGGTACAGCGGCAGGGCGGCGGCGCTGCGCCCGGCGCCCTCGTACGCACGGGCCAGCCAGTAGCGCAGCTCCTTGCGCTGGGGCTGCTCGGACCGGCAGCGGGCCAGCGAGGCGGCCAGCGGGCTCTGGGCCTGTGCGCACATGTCCAGGCGCACCCGCGCCATGCCGCCGAACAGCCCGGCCTCGATGCCCAGCAGCGGGTCGTCCAGCAGCGGGTCGGTGTCCCGGATCAGCTGCTCCCAGTCCTTCAGCAGGTAGGAGCGGCAGGCGTGCAGGAAGCGGACCGAAGGGTCCCGGTCGACCGGCGGGCACTCGGTGAGCGCGCGGTCGAGCTCGGCCAGGTGCCGGCCGTCCAGCCAGTGCGAGGCGTGTGCCAGGGCCAGGTCGCGGGCGTCCTCCAGGACCGGCTGCACCCACCAGCCGAGCCAGTACCAGGAGCTGAGGGGCCGTCGGTGCCGCTCGCGCTGTTCGCCGAAGCGTTCCTGGTTGCGGTGCATGGCCAGGAGTGCGCCCGAGGTGTCGCAGCGCAGCGCGTGCAGGCCGAGCCAGGCGTCGGCCATCCCCGGGTCCAGCCGGACGGCTGCTCGGAACTCCTCCTCGGCGCGGGCGTACGCGCCTGCGGCATAGGCGTCCATCGCGCGCAGCCAGGCGCGGTCGGCCAGTCTGTTCGGTCCTCTTGTACTGGAACTCTCCACCGTCACTCACGCCCCCCGCTGTGTGCACCGAGGCTCGGTCGGCCGAGGGGTGGCCACGTCACACCCGCCATGGGCGACGCCCCCGGGACGCATCCGCGCCTGCCTCGAATCGTACCGGCGCCGGGCTGATCCGGAAGGGTGCCGCGCGGGGCCAAATCTAAGTGCCCACTGGGTTGTTGGGGTCCAACCGGAACGGTGGGGAGCCTGCCGGGAAGCAGGACGGCATCCCCGGCTCACGGGGGAACAAGCCGGGGATGCCGCGTCTAATGTTGCGAGATCAACAAAATCTCGCGATGTGGAGAACCTAGTTCCTGGCGACGCCGCTGGTCAAGGGCCTGCGACGGGCTCACCGAGGGTGCTCCGCAGGATCCGCCCGGTGACGCCGTCCACCCGGAGGTCCGCGTACGGACGACTGGGGTCGGCGGCGAAGTGCGCCTGCTCCGCCCGGGCCCAACCCGCCCAGAATTCGGCCAGTTCCGGCCCGTCGCGCAGTTCGCCCCGAGCTCGGGCCGCGTGCGCGTCCAGCTCCATCCAGACCAGCTGGGCCAGCCACGGCCGCAGTTCGCGGCGGCCCGCCCCGACCCCCTCGACCAGCACCACGGGCGCGGCCGGGACCGGCCGGGTCTCCTCGAAGCGGCGCAGCACCCAGTCGTACACCCGGTGTTCGGCGTCCTCGCCGCGCTCCAGCGGCTCCAGTACCTGCTCGCGCAGCCGCCCGACCCAGCCGAAGGGCTCGGTATGGGTGGCGAGGTCGTCCAGGTGCACCACCGGCGCACCGCCCAGCGCCGCCGCGAGCCGGCCCGCGAAGGTGGTCTTCCCCGATCCCGCATGCCCGTCCACGGCCACCAGCCGCACCGGCCCGCAGGAGGGAGTCAGGCCGGCGATCCTTGCCGCCAGGGCGTCGACGTGGCCGTCCGGATCGCGCATGGGACCACTCTACGGGCGGTGATCGGGGACAGGCCGTGACGGACCGCCTGCTATCGGGCATACTCGCATCGCCACACCTGTGAACGATCGTTCACCGTAACCCGGTGACGGTCGGGCGCACCTGCCGTGCCGTGCCCACTCACCCCGGGGCCCGGCGCCCGATCGAGGAGGCCACGTACTCTCATGAGCCCCGCATCCGCCAAGCCCGTCGACCGCCAGCTGCCCAGCGACGAGGCCCGGGAGCTGCTGAGCCTCACCCGCGACCTGGTCCAGCGCGAGCTGCACCCGCGCGCCGCCGAGGACGAAGCGGCCGACCGCTTCCCCCGCGAGGTCTTCCGCACCCTGGGCGAGGCCGGTCTGCTGTCGCTCCCGTACGGCGAGCAGCACGGCGGTGGCGACCAGCCGTACGAGGTCTACCTGCAGGTACTGGAGGAGCTCGCGGCCGGCTGGCTCGCGGTCGGCCTCGGCGTCAGCGTGCACACCCTCTCCTGCCACGCGCTCGCCACCTTCGGCACCGACGAGCAGCGCGACCGCTGGCTGCCCGGCATGCTCGGCGGCGACCAGCTCGGCGCCTACTGCCTCTCCGAGCCGCAGTCCGGCTCCGACGCCGCCGCGCTGCGCACCCGGGCCGACCTCGACGGCGATGAGTACGTGGTGAACGGCACGAAGGCATGGATCACCCACGGTGGCCACGCCGACTTCTACAGCACGATGGTGCGCACCGGCGAGGACGGCGCGCGCGGCATCAGCTGCCTGCTCGTGCCGGCCGGCAGCGAGGGCCTCTCGGCGGCGCCGCCGGAGCACAAGATGGGCATGCGCAGCTCGCCCACCGCCCAGATGCACTTCGACGGCGTCCGGGTCTCCCGGGAGCGCCTGATCGGCGAGGAGGGCCAGGGCTTCCAGATCGCGCTGTCCGCGCTGGACTCCGGCCGGCTCGGCATCGCGGCCTGCGCGATAGGCGTCGCCCAGGCGGCGCTCGACCTGGCGGTCGACTACGCGCGCACCCGGCAGCAGTTCGGGCGGCCGATCGCCGACTTCCAGGGGCTGTCCTTCATGCTGGCCGACATGGCCACCCAGATCGAGGCCGGCCGCTCGCTCTACCTGGCCGCAGCCCGCCGCCGGGACAGCGGGCTGGCCTTCTCCAAGGAAGCGGCGATGGCGAAGCTGTTCTGCACCGACACCGCGATGCGGGTCACCACGGACGCGGTGCAGGTGCTCGGCGGGTACGGGTACACCCAGGACTACCCCGCCGAGCGGTACATGCGGGAGGCCAAGGTGCTGCAGATCGTGGAGGGCACCAACCAGATCCAGCGCCTCGTGATCGGGCGGCACCTGACCGGGAAGTGACGGCCGCGGCCTGGTGCGGCGTCAGTGCCGTGCCAGGCTCCGGGCGCGCTGCGCCGGTACCCGGTGGTGCCTCGTGACAGGCGCCGCACCGGGCCCGCCGACGTGCGAGAAGGGCTGGGTACGCCAGTCCAGCTCGGCGGGCAGCGCCAGCAGCGCGTCCAGGCCGGGCGTGGCGGAGTGGGCGGGGGAGTCGCACTCGGCGAGGTCGTCGGTGGGTACCCCGGAGCCGGGGCAGAGCGCCGGGGAGAAGGGGTGCCAGGCGGTCGGCAGTACGGCGTGCTGTGGGAGCCGCTCCTCGTCGCCCACCAGGGCGATCGGGCGGTCGCACTCGGGGCAGTGCACCCGGAAGATCTCCCAGGTGTCCATCTCGCCCGGGTCGACTCCGGGGAAGTCCTCGGCGTCGAGGCGTTCGTGGTCCTCCACGCTGCGGGAGGGCTGGTCGGTAGCAGGCATGTGATCCCCCTCGGATCGGACCGGGCCAACGTCGGCCCTGGCCACAACCAGCACTTCCCGCCGACGCGGTGTCATAACCCTGCGGTCCGGCGCACCGTGATGCATTCGCCTGTGTCCTTCGCCACATTCGCCCGGCACATGCCACCCGCACTACTGTCCGCACGCCCCCGACACGCCGGGTCGGCAATCCGCCCTCCGGGGCAGTAGGTTTGCGCCTTGTGGAGGATCTCGACCAGCGCATCGTTCAGCTGCTCCTTGAGGACGGCCGGATGAGCTACACGGACCTGGGCAAGGCCACCGGCCTGTCCACCTCGGCGGTGCACCAGCGCGTGCGCCGCCTCGAACAGCGTGGGGTGATCCGCGGCTACACGGCGATCATCGACCCGGACGCCGTCGATCTGGCGCTGACCGCCTTCATCTCGGTCAAGCCCTTCGACCCCAGCGCGCCCGACGACACCCCGGAACGGCTGGCCCCGCTCCCGGAGATCGAGGCCTGCCACAGCGTCGCCGGCGAGGAGAACTACATCCTCAAGGTGCGCGTCGGAGCCCCCGGCGACCTGGAGGACCTGCTGGCCAGGATCCGCAGCGCCGCCGGCGTCTCCACCCGTACCACCGTCGTCCTCAGTACCCCGTACGAGGCCCGGCCCCCGAAGCTCTGACCGGCCAAGTAGCTTAGGCCCATGACCGAACGCACCAACCGGACCGTGCTGCTGCGCGGCGGCACCGTCTACAGCCCCGCCGACCCGTTCGCCACCGCGATGCTGGTCGAGGGCGAACACGTCGCCTGGGTCGGCAGCGACGGCGCCGCCGAGGCGTACGCCGATGTCGCCGACGAGGTGGTGGAGCTGGCCGGTGCGCTGGTCACCCCCGCCTTCGTCGACGCCCATGTGCACGCCACCTCCGCCGGCCTCGCCCTGACCGGGCTCGACCTCACCGGCTGCCCCTCGCTCCCCGAGGCGCTGGCCCGGATCGCCGGGTACGCCGGGCACAACGGTGGCGTGCTGATCGGCCACGGCTGGGACGAGACCAAGTGGCCCGAGGGCCGCCCGCCGACCCTCGAGGAGCTCGACCGGGCGGCAGGCGGTGCGCCGCTCTACCTCTCCCGTACCGACGTGCACTCCGCGCTCGCCTCCACCGCCCTGCGCGAGCTCGCCGAGGGCCTCGAGGGCCTCCCCGGCTTCCACCCGGACGCCCCCCTCACCCGCGACGCCCACCACGCCGTCCGCCGCGCCGCGCTCGCCCACCTGACGCCGGCCCAGCGCCGCGCCGCCCAGCAGGCCACCCTCGACCGCGCCGCCGAACTCGGCATCGGCGCCCTGCACGAGTGCGCCGGGCCCGAGATCTCCTCCGAGGAGGACCTCGCGGCCCTGCTCGCCCTCGCCGCCGAGAACAAGGGCCCCGAGGTCTTCGGCTACTGGGGCGAGCTCGGTGGTGTCGAGACCGCGCGCCGCCTGGGCGCTTTCGGCGCCGGCGGCGACCTCTTCGTGGACGGCGCGCTCGGCTCGCACACCGCCTGCCTGCACGCCCCCTACGACGACGCCCCGCACACCGGCACCGCCTACCTGACGGCCCAGCAGGTCGCCGACCATGTCGCCGCCTGCACCGAGGCCGGACTGCAGGCGGGCTTCCACGCCATCGGCGACGCCGCGCTGGCCGCCGTGCTCGACGGCGTACGGGCCGCCGCCGACCGGGTCGGGCCGGCCAGGGTCAAGGCGCTGCGCCACCGCGTCGAGCACGCCGAGGCCCTGGACGACAAGGCCATCGCCGCCTTCGCGGAGCTCGGCCTGACCGCCTCCGTCCAGCCCGCCTTCGACGCCGCCTGGGGCGGGCCCGACGGCATGTACGTCCAGCGCCTCGGCGCCGAGCGGGCCGCCGCTCTCAACCCCTTCGCCGCCCTGCTGCGGGCCGGTGTACCGCTCGCCTTCGGCTCGGACGCCCCGGTCACCGCCCTGGACCCGTGGGGCACCGTCCGGGCCGCCGCCTTCCACCAGACGCTCGACCACCGGATCTCCGTCCGGGCCGCCTTCACCGCGCACACCCGCGGCGGCTGGCGGGCCCTCGGCCGGGACCAGGACGGCGTGCTCGTCCCGGGCGCGGTCGCCAGCTACGCGGTCTGGGCCGTCGGCGACCTCGTCGTCCAGGCCCCCGACTCCCGCGTCGCCGGCTGGTCCACCGACCCCCGCTCCGGCACCCCCGGCCTCCCCGACCTGACCCCGGGCCTCCCCCTCCCCACCTGCCTCCGCACCGTGGTGCGCGGCCGCACGGTCCACCAGGCGTAGCGCTCCGGGAAGGGGCACCCCAGGGGGCGCGGGGAACTGCGCGAGATCGGAAGGCAACTACCTCTGCCCTTCCGGTTTCGCGCAGTTCCCCGCGCCCCTGACATAGTGCAACTGGCTGCGCTGCCTACCTACTGGCAGAGCCTCTCAGTCCCGGGCCGCGCTTCGTGCTTCCGGTGATCCGAGGTACCTTCATTCGAACGATCAGCAAGCACAGCCAGAGAGGTGGTGCGCAGGTGGCACTGCCTGTGGAGCAGGAGCGGCCCGTGGCGGAACCGGCGGTGGAGCGCCCCGAGGCCCGCCCAGGACGGCTCGCCCGAATCCGTGGCGGCCTGCCCCGGACCGGCCTGGCCGTCCTCTGCGGACTGCTGCTCGCCGCCGCCTTCCCCCCGTACGACCTCTGGCCGCTCTCCATCCTGGCCGTGGCCGGACTCTCCCTGCTGACCCGGGGCCGGACGGCCCGTCAGGGTGCCTGGACGGGCTTCGCGTTCGGCCTGCCGTTCTTCCTCTGGCTGCTCTCCTGGCTGCGGGTGATCGGCCTGGACGCGACGATCGGGCTCTCGGTCGTCGAGGCCCTGTTCATCGCCGCCCTCGGCGCGGGCCTCGCCGCCACCTCCAGGCTGCGCGCCTGGCCGCTCTGGGCGGCCTGCCTCTGGGTGACCCAGGAGTGGGCCCGTGACCGGCTCCCGCTCGGCGGCTTCCCCTGGGGCCGCCTCGCCTTCGCCAACACCGCCAGCCCCTTCACCCCGCTCGCCGCCCTCGGCGGCGCCCCGCTGGTCACCTTCGCCGTCGCCCTCGCCGCCGCTCTGCTCGCCTGGGCCGCCCCGCGCCTGCGCGGCCCGCGCCGGGCCCCCAGGGCCGCCGCCCTGGCCGGCGCCGGAGCCGTCACGGCCCTGCTCGCCGGGTACGTCGTCCCGGTGCCCACGGCGGCCGCCGACACCGTCAAGGTCGCGGTGATCCAGGGCAACGTCCCCAACCCCGGTATGGACTTCCTCGGCCGCCCGATGATGGTCCTCAACAACCACGCCTCCGCCACCGAACGCCTCGCCGCCGACATCGCGGCCGGCCGGGCCGAGCGCCCGGACGTGGTGATCTGGCCGGAGAACTCCTCCGACCTGGACCCGTTCAGCGTCCCCGAGGCGCACCAGCGCATCGACCAGGCCGTCCGGGCGGTCGGCGTCCCGACCCTGGTCGGCACCCTGGTCGACGGCCCTGACAACCAGCACGTCCAGAACGAGGGCATCGTCTGGGACCCGACGACCGGCCCCGGCGCCTCGTACACCAAGCAGCACCCGGTGCCCTTCGGCGAGTACGTCCCCTTCCGCGACCAGCTCTCCAAGGTCATCACCCGCCTGCAGCGCGTCGCCCGCGACTTCTACCCGGGCACCCACAACGGCGTGATGCAGCTCGGCCCGGCCCGGATCGGCGACGTGATCTGCTTCGAGGTCGCCTACGACGAGATCGTCCGCGACACCGTCAACCAGGGCGGCCGCGTCCTGGTCGTCCAGACCAACAACGCCACCTACGCGAAGAGCGGCCAGCCCGACCAGCAGCTGGCGATGTCCCGGCTACGGGCCGTCGAGCACGGCCGGGCCGTCCTGATCGCCGCGACCAGCGGGATCAGCGCGATCATCGCCCCGGACGGTTCGGTGGTCTCCCGCACCCAGGAGCTCACCCCGGCCGAGCTGAGCGCCGTGGTGCCGCTGCGCGACGCCAGGACCGTCGCCGACAAGGTGGGCGCCGCACCCGAGTGGGCGCTGGCCGTCGCGGGCCTGCTGGCCTGCGGCGCGGTCGTGGTGGGCGGCATCCGGCGGCGCCGGTCCGGTGGAACACCGGTCGAGGCCGAGTCGTTGACCCCAGTGGTGCAGTAGCCGGGCCGGACCGAGCCGACCGGTGCACAGAGCGCACCGCGATGGAGTGGATTCGTACCGTGACCCAGCAAGCTACCCCGGCCCGTCCGGCCCCTCGCAGCCGTCTGCGGCGGGTGCTGCCCCTTGTGATCACCGCCTGGCTGGTGCTGGAGATCTGGCTGCTGACCGTGGTCGCGTCCCAGCTCGGCTGGTTCGCGGTGCTGATGCTGCTGGTGGGCGGGGCCTTCCTCGGCGGCTGGCTGATCAAGCGGGCCGGGCTGAAGGCGCTGTCGGCCGCCATCGAGCAGAGCAAGCAGCCGCAGTCGGAGCAGCCGCAGACCGGCACCAGCATGACGGTGCTCGCCGGAGTGCTGCTGATCCTGCCGGGCTTCCTCTCGGACGCCCTGGCGCTGACCCTGCTGCTGCCGCCCACCAGGGCGCTCTGGCGAGCGGTGGGCCGCCGGCTCACCAAGGCGGCGCTGCGGTCGACCACGCCGGTCGGGGCCGACCCCTTCGCGGACGCGGCACGCCTCCAGGAGCAGCTGCGCATCCACCGCCCCGACGGCAAGGTGATCCAGGGCGAGGTGGTCGAGCCGGGCGCCGGGCCCTCCTCGGGCCCCTCCGACACCGAGTACCGCCCGCCGCTCGCGGGCTGAGCGCCTGACGGGTTGAGGGGATGACGAGGGGCCCCGGGCTGTTGCCCGGGGCCCCTTCGTTCGATCCCGCCGCAGTAGCGGCCTGGGTCAGGCGCTCTTGCGCGTGTCGCGCGGGTGGACCGCGAGGTTCATCCCGCCGGAGCGGAGCACGGCCAGCCGCTCGGCCAGCACCTCCTCCAGCTCCTCGCGTGTCCGACGCTCCATCAGCATGTCCCAATGGGTACGCGTCGGCTTGGTCTTCTTCTCCTCCGGCTCATCGCCGTCGAGCAGGACTGCCTCCTGGCCGCAGAAACGGCATTCCCAGGCCGAGGGGATCTCCGCCTCAACGGAGAAAGGAACCTCGAAACGGTGTCCGTTCTGACATGCGTACTCGACGGTCTGGCGGGGAGCCAGATCGATTCCACGGTCGGTCTCGTAGCTAGTGGCCCCGAGTCGCGTGCCGCGGAGAGCTCGCTCGCTCATGAATCGTGCCTCCCGGGCTTATGGCCCACAGGACTAGTGGTCGCTGTCATCGTCGTTCGGTCAACGCTCGGCCGTCGACGAAGATTCCCGTCCCGGGACATGCGTCGCCTGTCGTGCCGCCCCTGTTTGTACCCATCGCCGCCCGATTTGTCACATCTGAGCGTAGATATCACCCTGTGTGTCACACATTGTGCACACAGCGAGCATTTCGGATACCAGAGAGCACCCTATCGGGCTGAGGTCGCCGGATGTCACCACACCGGGCGCGGCTGGACTCCCGAGCTCTCCTTTTTCAGCTGGACTGTCTGCGCGGCGGCCTCGGTCCGGGTGTCCCGGTGCGGCAGCAGCGCGATCACGGCGTCCCGCAGCTGGGCCGGTGCCTCGTCGTCCAGCGGGTCGACGGTGGCCGGGACCTGCAGGCGCACCGGAAGGGTGGCGCCGATCCGGGCGTAGCCGCGTCCGGCGGGGGTCTGCGCGGCCGGGGCGATGTCCAGCGGTACGCCGAGCGCGGCCTGCGCCACCTCGGGGGTGCTCGGGCCGAGCACCACCCGGGCGCGGGTGGTGGCGCGGACGGTGGGGGAGATCCGCTCCCGGGCCTCGATGTCGTCGGCGATCACCACCGTCACCCGCGCCGCCCGGCCGTGCCGCAACGGCGTCTCCAGCAGGTCCTGAGGGTCCGGGCGGCCCTCGGCGTTGGCCAGCTCGCTGAGCTCGGTGGGGTGGTCGAGCAGCAGCCAGAGCGGGCGGGTGACGTCCTCGGGGGCGGCCACTCCGCTGTGGCGGGCCGTGTTGAGCGCGGTCAGCCGGCGCTCGGTCTCCAGGGCGGCCCACTCCAGGGCGGCCTGGGCGCCGTGCAGGCTGGTCTCCACGGTGTGCACGCCGGGACGGTTGACCAGGCAGGCGTGCTCCCCGGTGCCCGCGCCGTCGATCACCACCAGGTCGCCGTACGGCAGCGCCTGGAGTGCGATCGACCGGAGCAGGCTGGACGTCCCGTACCCCGCCGTGCCGAGCGCCAGCAGGTGCGGCTCGGCGGAGCGTGCGCCCGTCCGCCACACGACCGGTGGCTGCTGGGCGGCGACGCCGCCCTGGTTGACCGGGATGGTCCGTTGGCTGCCCACCGCGTCGGTGAAGCCGAGCACGATCTCGCCCGGCGCGGTCACGAACGGCTGCGCCGCGATGTCGGTGGCCAGCGGGGCGAGCGCGCTGACCCTCAGCTTGTTGGACTCCTCGTCCCAGTCGAACCGGTACTCCCTGGCCCGGCCCGCCTTGCCCTGGACGACCTGCTCGATCCGGGCCCGCGCGGTCGGCTCGGTGTCGGTGAAGTACGCGGGGTAGGCGAGCTCCAGCGCGACGAGCCGGCCCTCGCCGTCGAACTCCCAGGAGCCGAACGCCGACTTGTACTGACCGTCGAAGCTGTAGAGCGGGGCGAGGTCGTCGGGCCCTGCCAGGTAGGGCGTCAGCGCGGCGTACAGGGCGGCCAGCTTGAGGTCCCGGGCATCCGGCTCGGGGGCGGTGGCCCCCTTCGGTCTGCGTCCGACCCAGGCGGCGCTGGCCATCAGGGCGACCAGGGAGAAGAGCAGGCCGTGCGGCAGCAGGACGATGCCGAGCACCGCGGCCGCCGCCAGGAAGAGCGTCGGCCCGCGGCGCTCCCTCGGGGTGGCCGCCCAGCGGCCCTTGGCCCACTCGGCGTGGTGGCGCAGCCCGCGCCCGATGAGGGTGAGCGGGGCGAACATGTCGGCGGCGTGGTCGCCGGCGGTACGGGCGAGGTCGCGACTCCGGCTGAGGTGGCGGTTGAGGGACATTCCTGGACTCCCCGGGCGGGTGGGACGGCGGGCGGGACGCGGGTGGGACGGCGGGCCGTTCGGTGGTGGCAGAGGGCCCGGGGGCGGTGGGATCCGCACCCGGGCCCGTGACCGGCTGGGTGGCTCAGAACTTGATGCCGCCGACCAGGCTGGCCAGACTCGCGCCGCCTGCCTGGATGCTGGGGGCGATCGAGGATCCCGCGATGTAGAAGCCGAGAAGGGCACAGACGATCGCATGCGAGATCTTGAGGCCGTCGCGCCGGAAGAAGAGGAAGGCAATGGTGCCGAACAGGACGATTCCTGAGATGGAGAGGATCACGCGTCTACTCCTCGGTGAGGTGGGACATGGGGGAGGACGGGGCCAAGCGTTACTGAAAGTGTCCTTATCGTGACAAAAAGTAATAGATGATGGAGTGTGGCGAATGGGTGGTTCTCTGTCGCGGATGCCCATCGGCCGTATACGTGCGGACCTGGTGGGCCGCTGAATTTCCGCACTCTCTGGTCCCCCGCCACGCCGAATGTGCGTTCGCTGCGGCGGCAAAGTTCGCTCGAACGGATGCGTTACCCGCGAGGCGTCGTGTCGTCCGCTACGGTGCGGTACGTCAACGCTCCCGATTCGAGAGGGCCCGTCATGGCCGACTCCGCCCCGCAGACCCCCGACGCCGATGTGATCGCGCTCGCCGGCAAGCTCTTCGACGCCGCCCGCACGGGCGAGACGGCGCTGCTCGCGGCCTACCTGGATGCCGGCGCCCCCGCGAACCTCTCCAACGACCGCGGCGACACCCTGGTGATGCTGGCCGCGTACCACGGCCACGCGGACACCGTGCAGGCCCTGCTGGAGCACGGTGCCGACCCGGACCAGCCCAACGACCGCGGCCAGACGCCGCTCGCGGGCGCGGTGTTCAAGGGCGAGGAGAAGGTGATCACCGCGCTGCTCGGCGGCGGTGCCGACCCGCAGGCCGGTACGCCCTCGGCCGTCGACACCGCCCGGATGTTCGGCAAGGACGACCTGGTGGCCCGGTTCGAAGGGCGCTGACCAGGGCACCGTACGCTTGCTGACCATGGAGATACGCACGACCGGGTACGGACACCCGGACGCCGAGAAGCTGTCGGCCGAGGTCCAGCAGGAGTACGTCCAGCGCTACGGCGACATGGACGTGACCGCGATGCACCCGGACCACTTCGACCCGCCGGCCGGCCTGTTCGTGGTCGGGTACCTCGACGGCGAGCCGGTGGCCTGCGGAGGGTGGCGGGCCAAGGAGCGCAACGACGACGGGCTGCTGGACGGCGACGCGGAGCTCAAGCGGATGTACGTGGTGCCCTCGGCCCGCGGCCGGGGTCTGGCCCGCGAGATCCTCCGCCACCTGGAGCGGACGGCGGCCGAGGCAGGCCGTACCCGCTTCGTGCTGGAGACGGGCACCGAGCAGCCGGAGGCGCTGGCCCTCTACGCCTCCGAGGGGTACGAGCCGATCACCAAGTTCGGTTTCTACAAGGACTCTCCGCAGAGCGTCTGCCTGGGCAAGCCGCTAGGCGCCTGACCGCCAAAGCGGCCGGTGGGGGGACCCTACCGGCCGCTTTCGGGGGCGGAACCGAGTCCGCGGAAGGCCCTTACGCTGGGAGCATGAGCACGCCGTTGGACCCGGCCGCACCATGGGGCAGGTGCCCGCGTTGCCGGCTGCCGCTCATCCGGGAGCAGCTCCCGCTGCAGTCGTGGCCCGGTGGGGTGTCCATGGAGGGCCCGCCCACCTGCCGGGTCTGTACGCCCGACGAGATCGACCGGTACCTCGACGAGTGGGGTGACCCGGACGACCGGAACTCCCAGGAGTGGGGCAGCTGACGGTCCGTCAGGATGGCTGGTGATCAGCCGCGGTGGGCCTCTGCGGCCGCGGTGAGGAGGATCGCCGCGATCTCGATGGAGACCTCGTGGCGCTCCTCGGAGTCGCGGTCCTCGCGGTCCTCGCGCAGGAAACGCGTGGCGATGGCCAGGTCGCGCTCGTCGGCGGCGACCTCGCGCCAGCGCCGGAGGAACAGGTGTACCGGGCCGAGGCTGTCGGTCTCCAGGGCCTGTGAGAACGCCTGGTCCCGCTCACGCTCCAGCTCGGGAAGCCGGCGGGGAGCAAAGGCGGTGATGGTGGCCCGAATTGCCGCCAGCGAGCCGTCGGACAGAGACGGCATGGCGTGCGGGCCGATCGCCTGCGTGATCATGATCTCCTCCGGATCGCGGGAGTGGCGGAGTCAGGACAGCGGAGTCAGGGCGCGTGAGAGAGCCGTCCACAGGGCGTTGGCCGGTGGGTACGGGAGCATGTCCTCGGCGTAGTACCACCAGAAGTGGCCACCCATGTAGCGGGGCGCGGTGACCGGCAGGGTGTAGTAGTGGGTGAGCTGCTCCGCCTTCTGGTCGAGCGGAGCGGTTCGCTCGGAGGTGCCGTTCTCCCCGAAGCCCACCCGGGCGTGCGGGAAGAGCTGGGCCAGCTCGGTGAAGACCTGGTTCCACTCGGACAGCGGCGGGCGGTAGTGGTGGCAGTTGTCCTCGTAGTAGGAGACGAGGACGTAGTCGAGGCCGTTCTTCAGGTCCTGCGGCACGTTCTCCCTGGTCCACGGCAGCATCTGATGAGCCGTGTCCTCGGAGCAGTTCGGGTTGTAGTACAGCGTGATCGCCGTCCGCCCTCCCGCCGCGGCCACCTGACGGTAGGAGTCCGCCACCTTGGCCGTGACGTCGGCGGCGGAACCCAGCCACTCCCCGTTGATCTCGTTCCCGACCTCCCAGAGGTCGATCCGGGTGCCGAATGCCGCCAGCAGGGCGGCCGTCCTGGCGTGGTAGTCCGCCAGGGAGGCGCCGGCGACCTGGGAGGAGTCCACCGGCTCGGCCATCAGATAGCTGATCGGCTGCAGTGCCGCCACGGCCGCCGTGTAGGCGGAGGGGGGCTCTCCCTGATCGAAGACGATGCGCTCGGTCGGCCGCTGAGGCAGCGCTTCCAGTGATGCGACGAGCTGGGGGAGAGCTGACACATCGTCAAGCGTGACACCGTTGAGCACATCCGGCAGCGGACGCAGGACGGGCCGGGCCGAAGGGTTCGTCGGGCTCGTCGCGGACGGCACAGCGGACGGCACATGGGCGGCCGAACCCGGCAGCGCACAGGCCGCCAGCAGACAGCACAGGCAGGCCGCCGGCAGGAGCCGCGAGGTGCGCGCTCGAGAAGCCATTGCGCTGCCTTCCACACGCCAGGAGTACCTGGCACCATGCTCGTTCGCGTTCGCCGGCGATCCGAGCTCCCACGCCGGTCACTCGACCGTGACGGACTTGGCGAGGTTGCGGGGCTGGTCGACCTCGTGGCCCTTGGCCGTGGCCAGCTCGCAGGCGAACACCTGCAGCGGGACGGTCGACACCAGCGGCTGAAGCAGCGTCGGGGTGGCCGGGATGCGGACCAGGTGGTCGGCGTACGGGACGACGGCCTCGTCGCCCTCCTCTGCGATCACGATGGTCCGCGCGCCACGGGCCCGGATCTCCTGGATGTTGGAGACGATCTTGTCGTGCAGGATCGACCGCCCGCGCGGCGAGGGAACCACGACGACCACCGGCAGCCCGTCGTCGATCAGCGCGATCGGCCCGTGCTTGAGCTCGCCCGCCGCGAAGCCCTCGGCGTGCATGTACGCCAGCTCCTTGAGCTTCAGCGCACCCTCCAGGGCGACCGGGAAGCCCACGTGCCGGCCCAGGAACAGCACCGCGTGGGTGTCGGCGAGGGAGCGGGCGAGCGCGCGGACCGGTTCCATGGTCCCGAGGACCTGCTCGACCTGCTTCGGCGCGTCGCCGATCTGCGCGATGACGGTGAGGATCTCGTTGTCCCGCCTGCCGCCACGGGCTTGGCCGAGGTACAGCGCGACCAGGTAGCAGGCCACCAGCTGCGTCAGGAACGCCTTCGTCGACGCCACCGCGACCTCGGGGCCGGCGTGCGTGTAGAGCACGGCGTCCGACTCGCGCGGGATGGTGGAACCGTTGGTGTTGCAGATCGCCAGCACCTTGGCGCCCTGCTCGCGCGCGTGCCGCACTGCCATCAGGGTGTCCATGGTCTCGCCGGACTGCGAGATGGCGATGACCAGCGTGCGGTCGTTCATGATCGGGTCGCGGTAGCGGAACTCCGAGGCGACCTCGACCTCGCAGGGCACCCGGGTCCAGTGCTCGATCACGTACTTGGCGATCAAGCCGGCGTGGAACGCCGTCCCGCACGCCACGATCACGACCTTGTCGACCTCGCGCAGCACCGAGGCCGGCATGCGCAGCTCGTCCAGGGTCAGCCGTCCGTCGGTGCCGATCCGGCCCAGCAGGGTGTCGGCGACGGCCTTGGGCTGCTCGGCGATCTCCTTGAGCATGAAGTAGTCGTAGCCGCCCTTCTCGGCGGCGGAGGCGTCCCAGTCGACGTGGTACTCGCGCACCTCGGCCGGGCTGCCGTCGAAGTTGGTCACCGTCACGCCGTCGCGCCGCAGCTCCACGACCTGGTCCTGGCCCAGCTCGATCGCCTCGCGGGTGTACGCGATGAAGGCGGCCACGTCCGAGGCGAGGAAGTTCTCGCCCTCGCCGCGCCCGACCACCAGCGGCGAGTTCCGCCGCGCGCCGACCACCACGTCCGGAGCGTCCGCGTGGACGGCGACCAGGGTGAACGCGCCGTCCAGCCGTCGGCAGACGGCCCGCATGGCCTCGGCCAGGTCACCCTCGTACGCCTCGCCCAGCAGGTGGGCGACGACCTCGGTGTCGGTCTCCGAGCGCAGGGTGTGGCCGCGCTCGGCGATCTCCGCGCGCAGCTGGGCGAAGTTCTCGATGATGCCGTTGTGGACGACCGCCACCCGCTGGGCGTCGTCCAGGTGGGGGTGGGCATTGGCGTCGGTCGGACCGCCGTGGGTGGCCCAGCGGGTGTGGCCGATGCCCATGGTCGCCGCCGGCAGCGGATCCTCGGCGAGTCTCTTCCTCAGGACGGCGAGCTTGCCGGCCCGTTTCTCGGTGGCCAGCCGGCCGTCGGCCAGCACGGTCACGCCGGCCGAGTCGTACCCCCGGTACTCCAGCCGTTCCAGCCCCTCGATCACGACGTCGAGGGCGGCCTCGCGCCCGGTGTATCCCACGATTCCGCACATGACGATCAGTACCTCTTCGCAGTACCTCTTCGGTTGGGGAGTCCGGCGTCGGCCGGGCGAGCGGCCGACGCCGGGCATGATGCCCGGTCAGGGGCCGAGCACGGAGGCGGGGGAGACGAAGGTGTAGCCGAGCGCCTTGATCCCGGTGACGGTCTGCTTCAGTGCGTTCAGCCCGTAGTACGGGTGGTAGAAGAAGCTCGCGAAGCCGTCCCTGACGGTGAGGTTCAGCTTGGCCGAGTTGATCATGTCCGCGGGCGAGCGCGGCGGGTTGTTGTTGGAGGCCGTCGGCTCGTAGTTGCCGAGGTTCTCCGGCAGCACGGTCTCGCCGTACACGTCGTGGACGAGGTACGGGAAGAACTGTCCGATCAGGAGGCCGTAGTCGATCGGGCCGCCGTTGAGCTGTCCGCCGAAGTACAGCGAGCGCTCGTAGCGGGCCTTGAAGAGCGGTTCGAAGGTCTTGTAGTCGGTCGCCGAGCCCGCGTAGTGCGGGAACTCGAAGATCGTCGGCGGGGTGAGGCCGGCAGCCTTGAACTCGTTGCTGCTGGCGGTGACGCGGCTCTGCGCCCACGCGGCGGAGTCCTCCGGGACCGGCCCCTGGTGGATCACCCAGTCGGTGTTCTGGCAGGGGACCTCGAAGTGGTACGGCGGGGTCCGGGTGGTGGAGCACTGGGCCCGGTAGAACTCGAAGTCGTCACCGCTGACGCCGTCGTAGGGGTTGGCGATGTTGCTGTACTGGTGCGTGTAGCCGTGCATCACCATCGTGCCGCCGTTGGAGATCAGCGACCTGATCGCGGTGACCAAGAGGGGCCGCTGCGAGAGCTTGACGGTCTCCGGCCGGCCGTTGTTGTAGGTGCCGTTGGGGTCGGTGTAGACCGGGATGACGCCGAAGCTGAACGGGATGTTCTGGGACTTCAGGTACTGGCCGGTCTGGATCAGCTGGAGCGGGTCGTCGGTGGGGCTGATGTCCTCCAGCCTGACCATCGCCCGGTGCCGTGTGGGGGTCGTCGGGGCGAGCGCGTCGAAGAGCAGGTCGGCGAAGATCATCACCCGGTCGGTCTCGCTCACGTAGGAGAACGGGATGTCGCCGATGTAGGTGAGGTTGCCCGAGCGGATCGCCCAGGGCACGGAAGCCCCGGTGCTGTCGGTCGCCTGGGCGAGCACGGTCACCTTGGAGGGGTCCGTGATGTTGTCACCCAGGACGCCGCCGCCGTTGAGCGCGTTACGGGTGGTCGACTGGCCCTTGTAGGAGACCGAGGTGATCGAGTTGAAGTTGAAGTAGGAGGTCGTCGGGTCCCAGCCGTAGGTGGACGAGAACTGGGCCGGGCCGACGTTGTTGGCCAGGTTCCAGATGTTGTCGTACAGCCAGACGACCGGGTGCGACGTGGTGGTCACGTCGCTGTAGAAGGCGGCGGGGATGCCGTCGGGGATCGCTCCTCCGTAGTAGGTGGAGCCGAAGTAGATCGTGGCGGTGTAGTTGTTGACCTGCCCGGCCTGGTAGGAGGAGACCGGCATGGTGGTGACCTGGCCGAAGTGGCCGGCGAGGTTGGCGGTGACCATCGCGTAGAGCTCGCCCAGATACCCGTACGGGCCCGTGGTGTCGTAGAGCACCAGCGTGGTCGGGTCGGTCGCGGCTGACACCGCGTCAGCGACCGTCGGCTGTGCCAGTGCTGAGGGCAACGCCTGCAGGACGCCGCCGGCCGTGTCCAGAACGGACTTCAGCTTCTTGTGCGGGTCCTGCTGACGGTCCTGTTCGGCCTTCTTCTGCGCGTCGCCGAAGGTGGCGGAGATGTCACCGCTGAGCCTCTCGTGGAGCAGCGAGGTCGGGCTCGTGTGGTCCGGGGGTGGCTTCGCCGACGCGGTGGTCGGCGCAGCCAGCCCGATGCTGAGGCCCAGGGCGATGGCCACCGTCGCTCTCGACGGACGGCCCCACCCCCGGGTCTTCGAATGCAAAGGCATGGTGGCCCCTCGTGCGAATTACGGATTCAATTCATGACACGGGACATGGGCCACGGTGCCCGGAACCGACGGGGCCCCCGGCCCTCCAGGTGAACGCCCCCGTAATGCCTGCCCTTGATCCTCGCTCTGCCCGCCCTCGATCAAGGCCTCTGCGGTAGCAACCACGCAGTACAGGCGTATAAATGACGTTCCCACCGGTGTGGCGGCGTGTCAACACCCCTCCGACAGGTATCACCGGAAGTGGCATTGCGTCACCCTGGGTACTTTGCGCCGAATAGCATTCTTCAGGGGAATTGGATTATTGAACGGCCTTGACCCCTGTGGTACGTTTGCCCTGATTGGTCCCTTAGGGGCAAATGATGATCCGAGTCGGCTCCCCCGCGTCCTCGTAAGGGCGGCGAGGGGAGGAAGACGGTCGCCTCCCTGGCTCGGGGAGTGAGTGGCGAGACCGGCCCCCTGCATCGTGACAGCGAGGGCTGTGCCGTGGCCGGCATCCGATCACATCCAATCGCCCTGCGCCTGCGATCCGTGCCCATGTCCGGGTCTGCCGGGGCCCCGTTCTCCTGATTGGGCAGTCCCATGTACGGGAGTTGCGGCGTCACCAGTGGCGTCTGCTTCACCGCCGCATCGGTCATACCGTCCGGCATGTCGGGATCCGAGATCGCCCGTGTCCTCCTCGAGGTCGCCGGCATGGGCTTCGGCCTCTACGCGGCGACGTGGATCGTCCTGCTGATGGCCGCGGTGGTGCTGCGTCACCGCAGACGCGGCGCGCGCACCAAGCCAGGCCCGAGCTCGCCCTCGGGTACCGGAGCGACTGCAGTCCGCCGGGGTGCGCGATGGTGACCGTCCTCCTGTGGCTGAGCACCGCGGTCATCGTGACGACCCTGAGCTACAACTCCGGCATGTTCGCCCTGTCACGCCGTCGGATCCCGCTCGCGGAGCCCCAGGAGCAGCGGCATTTCTACGTCTTCCTGCTCGCCTGCCTCAACGAGGAGAAGGTGCTGGGGGAGAGCCTGCGCCGGCTGCTGGCGCTGCCCGTGGCCGACTGCGTGGCCATGGTTGTTGACGACGCGTCGGACGACGGCACCGCCGAGATCGTCCGGGCCGTGGACTCGGAACGCGTCCTGCTTCACCAGCGCAGCCTCCCGAACGCCAGACGGGGCAAGGGCGCTGCTCTCAACGACGGCCTGCGCCATCTCGGTCCCTCGAGGGTCCTGGACGGCCACGACCCCGACGACGTCATCATCTGCGTCCTCGACGCCGACGGCCGGCTCGAACCGGAGGCCGTCGCCGAGGTCGACCGGTACTTCGCCGACCCGGCCACCGGAGCTGTCCAGATCGGCGTCCGGATGTACAACCGGACCGACAGCCTGCTGGCCCGGATGCAGGACATGGAGTTCGTCGTCTACACCGACATCTTCCAGACCGCCCGCCGGCACATCGGCAGCGTGGGCATGGGCGGCAACGGCCAGTTCATGCGGCTGAGCGCCCTGCGCTCGCTGGGCTCGAAGCCCTGGAGCCACCAGCTGACCGAGGACCTCGACCTCGGCGTCCGCCTGATCGCCGCAGGCTGGCAGAACCAGTTCTGTCCGACCGCAGCCGTCCACCAACAGGCCGTGATCCGGCTCCGTCGGCTGGTCCGCCAGCGCTCCCGCTGGTTCCAGGGGCACGTCCAGGCCACCCGGCTGCTGCCGCTGGTCCTCCGGGAGGTCCCGCCGCGCGCCGCCGCCGACCTGGTCTACCACCTGTCCAGCCCGGCGATACTGCTTCTCACATCCTTCCTGCCGCTCGCCTTCGTCGCCGGGATGTTCGGCTTCGCGGCGGACTCCATCACGGCGGGCCACAGCACCTTCCCGGTCATCTGGCTGGTCCCGCTGTACCTGCTCGCCTTCGCTCCCGCCTATGCCTACGCCATCGTGTACCGGAAGCGGGAGCGCGACCTCGGACTGCTGCGCTGCCTGCTGCTGTCCCATCTCTTCGTGGCCTACGGCTACCTGTGGTTCGCGGCCGGCTGGTGGGCCATGGGCCGCGTGGTGAGCGGCCGCACCAGCTGGCTCAAGACCGCCCGCACCTGACGCCGTGTCACCGGCTCGCCCTGGGGGCCGGGCCGAGCCGTACCCGTGAACGTCATGCCCGTGTCCCGTCATGCCCCGCCCCACGTCCCACCGCAGAGGAGGGTCACCATGTCCCACCTGCCATTTCCCGACCGTGTCGGCGTCGCCTCGACGCCGGGCCGGTCACAGCACCACGGCTTTCGCCCGCTGCACGCTGCCGTGATCCTGGGCACCCGGCCCGAGGCCGTCAAACTCGCCCCGGTCCTACGGGCTCTGGAGGACTCCGAGGACTTCGCCCCGCTGCTGATCAACACCGGCCAGCACCGCGAGATGCTCTACCAGATGCTGACCCGCCTTCAGCTGCAGCCCCATTACGACCTCGGCGTGATGACCGACCGCCAGCAGCTGTCCGACCTGACCGCCCTCCTGATCGGCGCTCTCGGGGAGGTGCTGCGGGACGAGGGGCCCGACCTGGTGATCGTCCAGGGCGACACCACCAGCACCCTGTGCGGCGCGCTCGCCGCCTTCTACGAGCGCATCCCGGTGGCCCACGTGGAGGCCGGCCTGCGCAGCGGCGTCCTCGACAACCCGTTTCCCGAGGAGCTCAACCGCCTCCTGGTCAGCCGGCTCGCCCGCTGGCACTTCGCCCCCACCGAACGCGCCGGTGCCCGGCTCCACGCCGAGGGCATCCCCGCCGACAGCATCTCCGTCACCGGCAACACCGTCATCGACAACCTGCTCTGGGTGCGGCACCGGGGTGCCGGCCGGTCCGCCTTCCGCACCACCCGCCGCGGCATCCTGGTCACGCTGCACCGGCGCGAGAACCAGGGCGACCGGATGCGGGCCATGGCTGCCACCCTGCTGCGCCTGGCCCAGCGGTCGGACGTCGAGATCCTGCTGCCCGTGCACCGCAGCCCCGCCGTCCGTGACGTACTGGTGACCGCGCTCCGCGACCACCCGCACATCACCCTCACCGATCCGCTGGACTACTTCGACTTCACCGCCTCCCTCGCCGCCAGCGAACTGGTCCTCACCGACTCCGGCGGCGTGCAGGAGGAGGCCCCCAGCCTGGACAAGCCGGTCCTGGTGCTGCGCGCCACCACCGAACGCCCCGAGGTGGTCTCCACCGGCGCCGCCCGGCTGGTCGGCACGGACCCCGACGCGATCCACGCCGCGGCCAACAGCCTGCTGGACGACCCCGCCCTCTACCGGAGCATGGCCGACGCACCGTGCCCCTTCGGCGACGGCCGTGCCGCGCAGCGGATCGTCACCCGATTGGCCGAGGACTTCGCCGCCACGCCGACGGCCGGTGTCGCGGTCGGTGCCGCCACGGCCGACGTCTCCCTGGCGCAGCTGTGACGCGGGCCTGCGGCTCTCCTCCGGACACGACAACGACCGCGCAGGCGGCCATGCTGGTGGGCATGCACCTTGACCGGCCCAAATGGGCCGCGCTCACAGGACGCCCGCCGGAACGCCCGTTCCGACCGGACCGCCGTCGGCCCCCGTTCTCCCGGCTCTCCCCTCGAACCCGACGGATCCTCTTTCTCGTCGGCATCCCGCTCGTCGCGCTGGTGCTCGTGATGACCCTGGTCCTGAGCTCCGGTCCGGGCCTGCAGAAGTGGCCCGAAGGGACCACGCACGGCCCCTGGCGCGCCGTGTTCCACGGTGAGGGCTTCGTCGGCGGCGACGACGGCAAGGTGATCCTGGAGCCCCGCCGCTCCCTCCAACCGTCCGAGACCCACGCCGCCCTGGTGGTCTCGGTCGGCTCGTACGGCGACCTGGACTACCGCCTCCAGACGCGCACCACCCAGCAGCTCCGGCAGCCCACGCCCAACTCCTGGGAGGTCTCCTGGGTGCTCTGGCACTACACCGACTCCCAGCACTTCTACTACGTGGCGCTCAAGCCGACCGGCTGGGAGCTGGGCAAGGAGGACCCCGCCTACCCGGGCGCCCAGCGATTCCTCGCCACCGGCCTCCCCGCCTACCCGGTCGGCCCCTGGTACGACGTCGAGATCCGCCAGAGCGGCCCGACCATGTCGGTCACGGTGGACGACAAGCAACTGGTCACCTTCACCGACGAGGAGCGCCCGTACCTGGCCGGCAGCGTCGGCCTGTACAACGAGGACGCCCACACCGAGTACCGGAACGTCACCGTGCAGTAGGGATCGGGTGTCCCGGGGGTGCGGAGCAGAGCCCCGCACCCCCGGGACACCCCCGCTCACAGAAGGGTGCGCCAGTAGTACCAGAAGCGGTTGAGCACCAGCAGGGCGATCCCCACGTACCAGAGGGCGGGGACCACCCAGTGGTAGCGGGTGCGCAACCTGGGGTGGTTGTGCAGGGTCGTGTACCAGCAGAGCGGCAGCACCACGGCCCACACCACCATGCAGTACGGGCAGAGCGCCCCGATCTCGTACAGCGCCTGGTCGATCAGCCAGAGCACGAAGCCGAGGCCGAGCACGGTACCCAGCTGGAGGCCCACCCAGAACCAGCGCCGGTACACCGCGCCGGCCATCAGCCCCACACCGACGGCCAGGACGACGGCGAAGGCGGCCAGGCCGATCAACGAGTTGGGGAACCCGAAGGCCTCGGCCTGGGCGGTGCGCATGACCGAACCGCAACTGATCACCGGGTTGATGTTGCAGCTCGGCGTGTAGCCGGGGTTCTGCAGCAGGCGGATCTTGTCGACGGTGAGGACGGCCGAGGCGGCCAGGCCGAGGGCGCCGCAGACCATCAGCAGGACGGCAAGGCCCCGGTCCGCGCCGGTCGGGGTGCTTCTTCTGGTCATGGCGTCAGCTCCCCGTCGCCTGGCGGACCAGCGTGGTGTACTGCTCCGCCGTGACCGGCGTGCCCTGGGCGTCGAAGATCCGCAGCGGCTTGCCGTCGAGCAGCAGGGTCGGCGTGCCGCGTACGCCGCTGTCGTCGAAGGTGGCGGCGACCTTGCGTGCCCAGGAGCGGTAGGTGCCCTCGGTGACGGCCTTGGTGAACGCCTCGGTCCTCAGCCCGGGCACCTTACCTGCCAGGTCCAGCAGGTGGTTGACGTCGCCGAAGCCGTCCACCCGCTCCTCGGGCTGGTTGGCGTAGAGCACGTCGTGGAACTGCTTGAACTTGTCGACGCCCTCGTTGAGCGCCGCACCGGCCGCCGCGAGGGCTGTCTTGGAGCCCTTGCCGCCGAGCCCGTCGTCGAGGAAGGCGGCCAGGTGGTACTCGATCTTGTACGTTCCGCTGTCGGCGAGCTGCTGCACGGCCTTGCCGGCCGACTCCTCGAAGGTCCGGCAGACCGGGCAGCGGAAGTCCTCGTAGACCTGCAGGGTGTGCGGAGCGTCCGCACGGCCGTACACGATCACCGTGCCGTCCTTGCCGGAGGCGTTGGCCGGGATCGCGGCCGGGGCGGCGGTGCCGGGCTCGTCGCCGCTCGCCGTGCCGACGGCCACGGCGGTGGCCCCGGCCAGGGCGAGTACGGCGGCGATGGAGGCGCCCACCACGGCCCGGCGGCGCACGACGGCGGCGCGCGCCTCCCGGCGCTGCGCCTCCTGGAGACGCTCGCGAGCGGTGGGCCTGGGCTGCTGGGAAGTGGTCATCCGTCTACTCCTGGGAATGCGGGCACGCCGCACGGCCGCGCCGTGGCGCGGGGGCATGCCGAAGGTGTGTGGGCTACGAGTGGTGAGCCGACGGAGCGTCAGACCGGAAGAGGCCGGGGAACTTGCAGGGCCGGGTGGCGGACGCCGTCAGCAGGCGAGCGCGAGAGCCGGCGGGCCGCGCCGGGGCGCGGGGGAGAGCACCACGTCCGCGCGGCGCGGCGGGGCCTGCTCCGCGTCCGGTACGGGTGTCAGAGTGGCCGGGCAGCTCGGCAGCGGCGAGCTGAGCAGCAGCGCCCGGTACGGAGCGGTCACCAGCCCGCCCAGCGCGCGCAGTGCCTCGGCGAGGCCGCAGAGCGCCGCGTCGCCGAGCCGCAGCCACAGGGCGGCGGCGAGGGCGAGCAGGACGTGGACCATCAGGACCAGCGCCTGCGCCGTACCGGGGGCGCTGGTGGCGAGGAAGGACCCGTCCACCGAACCGCCGCCGCAGACCAGCAGGTCGACGCCGTGGCTCGGCGCGGCACAGGCGTCCTGGCCCAGATTGAACGCCGTGTTGAGCAGCAGCTCGACCGGCATCAGGACGGCGCAGATGTGCAGGAGGCGGCGCTGCGTGCCCGAGGCGGCGAGCGCGACCAGGAAGACGGCCGCCGTCGCGGCGGCCACGAGCGAGAGCGGCAGCGGCCGCCCGGTGATGACGACCTGGCCGAGTGCGGACAGCGGAACGGCGAGCGCGGTGAACACCGCGGCCCGCAGAGCCCTGGTCGCCTGGTTGTCAGTCATCGTTCGGAGTATGTCACGGGCCCGCCGCTGGACACGAGGGTGCGTCGGCCCTGTAGTCCGGGCCGAGGAGGCTCACCCCCGGGTGAAGACGCCGTGGAAGCCGAACGGCACCGCGTGCGGCACCTCGGCCCGGGCCAGCTCGGTGAAGCCGGCGGCGTCCAGGACGAGCAGGAAGGAGGCGCCGCGAGCGGAGTCCAGCACCACCGAGAGCACCACGCCGTCGTCCTCGGCCGACTGCTGCGGAGCGGCGACGAACACCGGCTCGCCCGGGTAGCAGCCCGGCTCGTACCAGATGATGGTCTCCCTGGCGGTGACGTCCAGTTTCACCAACTGGTCGAAGAAGTCGCCGCCCCGCCGGTCGTGGGAGCCGACGCCGTACGTGAAGCGGTAGTCGCGCCCGTTGTGCCGGGCGTAGTCGATCCGGGGCAGCTCCAGGGGCTCCTCGGAGAGCACCTCACGCGTGACGCCGCCGCCGTCGAGGCCGATCCGCAGCCGGGTCGGCAGTGCCTGCGGGACTTCGCCGCCGGCTCGCAGGCGGTCCAGGTAGAGCGCCCGGATGACCGAGGCGTCTCGGTACGCGCAGAGGTCGAGCACCAGCTCGCCGTCCTGCTCGAAGGCGTTGATGTGATGAAACGCGAAGAGGCTGTCCGTCCGGTGGACCGCACGCACGCTGCCGTCGCGCTGGTCGATCACCACCAGCTCGGTGCCGCGCGCCTGGTCCCAGTGGTAGTTCTCGATGAACGGGCGCCCGCTCAGCAGGAGCGCGAGCGGGTTGACCCGGAACGGGAACTCGGCCAGGACGACGTGGTTCTCGGTGATCGCGAAGCTGTGCATGTAGGAAGGGCGGTCCGAGTGGTGGCTGGTGATCAGCTCGCGGGTGAGACTGCCGGGCTTCTGGCGGTAGACGCGGTACTCGCTCCTGCGGCCGAACTTCAGGATGTAGTTGACCAGGTCGCCGGTGATGGGAGCCTGGTGGGGGTGCGCGGTGGTCACCTGCCCGTCCAGGTCGTCCTGGTAGCCGAGCACGCCCGCCGTGGCCAGGGTCTCCGGGTCGAACTCGACCGGCAGCGGAGTCTCGGTCAGGGCGACGAAGCGCTCACCGAACCGGGTGATGTTGACGTTGGCGTTCTCCGAGTCCCTGCGGGGTGTGAACACGGAGAACAGCCGGGCGAAGATCGAGCGGCACGGGTCGGTGGCGAACCCGCTGTAGCGCAGGACCTGTTCGTCGCGGGCGGCGCGGAGGCCCGGCGTGTCCAGGAAGCGGTTGGTGTACGAGACGCCGCTGTCGGAGATGCTGAAGCGGTGCAGCATGGCCTGCCCGTCGAACCAGTGCCGGAAGGACCGCTCGCCGGCCTCGAAGAGCGCCGGGCCGTTGCGCAGCAGGGTGCCCCGGAGCCAGTCGGGCAGCGTGCCGGACACGGGGAGTTGTACGTCCGCCACCTCGTTGCCGAGGCTGGTGATGCCGGCCAGATAGCTCATGGTGTCCCTTTCGCGCCTGCGCCCGTTGCCAACTGTCGGTGTATCAGAACATTTCTTCTCCGTCGGATGAACCGATTCGTACGGTAGTTGGGAGTTGATCACTCGTCGGAGCGATCATCGGCGTCAACCGGGCTCTTTTCGGGCCGGGCGGTCGCGACGGAATGCACAATCAGCCGATGGACGACGCCCCCGGCTGCCCGCCGCCCCCGCCGCCCGACCTGTGCATCTGCCCACCCACCGTCGAGCCGCCCACGCCACCTGCCCCACCCACGCCGCCGAGCCCGCCCGACATTCCGACGCCGACCCCGCCGCCCGCTCCCAGTCCTCCTGCTCCGCCGAGCCCGGAACAGCCGCACGCCGCACCCACGGTCGCCGCTGCCGTCCCGCACCTGCCCAAGCCGTCCAAGTCGCCGGAGCGCGAGGTCACTTCGCCGCCCGCCGCGCCGACTCCGGTACCCGTGGTCGGAACGGCCGTCGCCGCACCGCTGCCCGCCCCTGTGCAGCCGGCGCCCCCGCTGACGCTCGACCCGGTGGTGTGGACGGTCGTCATGCTGGTCACCGTTCTCGTCCCGGCCGCGCTCGCCGCCGTCCTTCACCCGTTCCAGAACGTCACCCGGAGTCGCAGTTGAACCCCGCCCCGCTCATCGGCGCCGCCCTTGCGATCACCGTCGCCGTCGGCAGCCTCGCCACCGCGCAGCGCCTGCGCCCCGCCGTCCCGGAGGGCGAGGAGCCCGACTCGCCGCACCCCGCGCTGTCCACCATCGGCGCCGGCCTGCTCTCCGGCTTCGTGCTGCTCACCGGGTTCCTGGTGGCCACCGGCTGGGCCGCACACACCACCAAGGTCGTCCCGCCGATCGGCCTGTACGCCGCCGATGCGGCCGCCGGGTTCGCGGTGCTGCTCTACCCCTCGCTGGCCGGCCTGCCGTTCACCGCACGGCACTCCGCTGCCGTCGCCTTCTTCGGCGCCCTGGTGGGCTACACCCTCTCGCTGGCGGTCCAGCTCCGGCCCTAGCGGCTCCGCCATCAGGTCGGTAACCGATCAGGAAGGGGCATCCCAGGGGCGCGAGGAACTGCGCGAAGCGGTAGGGCACGGGTCGGTGCCTTCCGATCTCGCGCAGTTCCCCGCGCCCCTGTGGTTACCCCGCTGACGCTCGTGGCGGCATAGCCTGGCTACAGACCTTCGAACGCACCACGAAGGGTGAGCGCAGCATGTCGCACAAGGCGCTTCCGGCCACGGGGGAGCTGCTGGCGGCCCGGATCGCCGAGCAGGCCGAGGTGCTGGCAGGGCTGGAGCCGGCGGTCCGGGCCGACGAGCCGGACGCGGTGCACCAGATGCGGGTCGCCTGCCGCAGGCTGCGCAGCGCGCTGCGCGCGTACGGGCCGCCGCTCGCGGCCCCCGAGCGGGAGCTCAAGTGGCTCGGCTCGGTGCTGGGCGGCGCGCGGGACTGCGAGGTGCTGGGCGCGCTGCTCACCGAACGGGCCCGTGAGCTGCCGCCGGAGTGCGAACCGGAAGAGCTGGCGGCGCGGATCACCGAGTGGTCGCACGAGCGTTACGTACGGGCCTGGCCGCAGGTCCTCGAGGGGCTGGACAGCCCGCGCTACCGCGCGCTGCTGGCGACCCTGCGGGAGCTGGCGGCCGACCCGCCGTCCGGGAAGGGGCTGCCGCCCCTGAGGAAGCTGATCCGCCGGGCGCAGCGCCGTACGGCGGCGCGGATCAAGGCCGCTCGGCGGGCTGCGCCGGGCGTGGAGACCGACCGCGAGCTGCACGAGGCCCGTAAGGCCGCCAAGTGGGCCCGCTATCTGGGCGAGACGGCCGGCCGCCCCGCCCGGCGCTTCACGGCCAGGATGAAGGCCCTCCAGGAGGTGCTGGGCACCCACCAGGACGCCGTGGTCGCCCGCGAAGCCCTGTACGAGCTCGGCCGCGCGGGTGGCCACGGCTTCGGCTACGGAGTGCTGTACGGCGAGCAGCTCGCCGTGGCCGAGCGAGCCCGCGAACAGCTGCCCGAGGTCTGGCGGCGGGCGAAGAAGCCGCCCCGCTTCCGGTGAGCCGCCGCCCCGGTTCAGTCCCGCCGCACCGGGAGTCCGGCCACCTCGGCCGCCGTGCCGAGCAGATCGCGCAGCATCCCGGTGGTGAGCCGCCCGGTGTTGGTGTTGCGCGGGCTGACGTGGAAGCAGCCGAAGAGCTCCAGCGGCGGGCCGCCGTCGGTGGCCCGCAGGGTCACCCGGGCCCCGTGCCCGAAGACCGGGCGCGGCCGGGGCAGCTCCCACCCCGCTGCCGCCAGCGCGGGCAGCAGCGCCTGCCAGGCGAATCCGCCCAGGGCGACCACCGCCCGCACGGTGGGCCGCAGGAACGTCAACTCCCGGGCGATCCACGGGCGGCAGGTGTCCCGCTCCAGCACGGTCGGCTTGTTGTCGGGCGGCGCGCAGCGGACGGGATCGGTGATCCGGACCCCGTACAGCTCGAGGCCGTCGTCGCGGCTGGTCGCGGTGGGCTGGGAGGCCAGGCCCAGTTCGTGGAGCGCGGCGTAGAGCAGATCGCCGGACGGGTCGCCGGTGAAGATCCGTCCGGTCCGGTTGGCGCCGTGTGCGGCGGGGGCGAGCCCGACCAGGACGAGCGCCGCGTCCGGCGGCCCGAAGCCGGGGATCGGCCTGGCCCAGTACTCCCAGTCCAGGTACGCCCGGCGCTTGACCCGGGCGGCCTCCTCCCGCCAGCTCACCAGCCGAGGGCAGGCCCGGCAGCCGGTCACCGCGGCGTCCAGCTCGGCCAGGCTGCCGGCGTCCGCCACCGCGTCGGGGTGCTGTTCCATGGCGCCGATCCTAGGCACGCGTTGCGGAGTAGCGTGGAATGCGACAGCGGGGTTCGGGTTCCCGAGGTGACGGCGATGATCGTTCTTGATGCGATTCTGGGGCTAGTCATAGTGGCCGCGGTCTGGGCCGGGCTCAGTATCCGGGTGGTCCAGCAGTGGCAGCGCGGGGTGGTCTTCCGCTTCGGACGGGTACGCGAGAATCTGCGCCAGCCCGGGCTGGTCATGCTGATGCCGGTCGCGGACCGGATCAGGCGGGTGAACGTGCAGATCGTCACCATGCCGATCCCCGCTCAGGAGGGCATCACCCGCGACAACGTGACGGTACGGGTCGACGCGGTGGTGTACTTCAAGGTGGTCGACCCCGTACGGGCGACCGTGAATGTCCAGGACTACCAGTTCGCCATCTCGCAGGTCGCCCAGACCTCGCTGCGGTCGATCATCGGCAAGAGCGAGCTGGACGATCTGCTGGCCAACCGTGAGCCGATCAACCAGGGGCTGGAGCTGATGCTGGACAGCCCCGCGCTCGGCTGGGGCATCCAGATCGACCGGGTGGAGATCAAGGACGTCGCCCTGCCCGAGTCGATGAAGCGCTCGATGGCCCGCCAGGCCGAGGCCGACCGCGAGCGGCGGGCCCGGATCATCACCGCGGACGGCGAGTACCAGGCCTCGGCGCGGCTCTCCGAGGCTGCCACGATCATGAGCGCCGCTCCGGCGGCACTCCAACTGCGGTTGTTGCAGACGGTGGTGGAGGTCGCGGCCGAGAAGAACTCGACCCTGGTCCTGCCCTTCCCGGTCGAGCTGCTGCGCTTCCTGGACAGCGCCACCAAGTCCACGGACGCCGAGCGGGCCCGGGCCGACGGCGGGAAGCCGTCGGAGGAGGCCGCCCCGCCGCGCGGCGTCGAGCAGCTGGAGCTGCCCGCGCTCGACGAGGTCCTGGCCCGCTCGCCGCTGGACGGGTTGGAGCCGGTGAAGCCTCCGGATCCCCCGCCGGAGTCCTGAGCCCTGAGGTGTCGAAGCCTCGGTGTCGAGGTGGCGGCAGCGCCGGGCCCGGACCAGGATGGACTAACAGGGGGTGTGCACCCACGTCAGGAGGCCTGACAATGACCACCGCGAAAGAGATCATGCACCCCGGGGCCGAGTGCGTCCGGGAGCACGAGACCCTGGCCGACGCGGCCCGGATCATGAAGGAACGGGACGTCGGCGCACTGCCGATCTGCGGGGAGAACGACAAGCTGCTGGGGATCCTCACCGACCGGGACATCGTCCTCAAGTGCGTCGCCCAGGGCCTGGACCCGAGCCGGCTCACGGCGGGCGAGGTCGCGCAGGGGCGGCCGATGGTGGTGGAGGCGGACGAGGACGTGGAGCAGGTCCTGCGGATCATGGAGCAGCACCTGGTCCGCCGGCTCCCCGTGATCAACCACCCGGAGCACAAGCTGGTCGGCATGATCAGCGAGGCCGACATCGCGCGGGGTATGCCGCAGGAGAGGGTGGCCGAGTTCGTCACCGCGATCTGCGCCGAGTGACGAGGACACGACCAGGGGCGCCGGGCCGTCGGGCCGGGCGCCCCGTTCTGTGAGCGTGGGAGCTCTGCGAGGCTCAGAGCTTCGCGAGGAAGGTGTCCGCGATCACCTGGTAGCCCGCGTCGTTGGCGTGGATGTCCCCGCGGGCCATGTTGGTCCACTGCATGATCCGCGCCACGTTGAGCGGCACCTGCTGCCCGTTCAACGGCACCAGCGGGAGGAACTCGTTCGTACGGAAGGCCCCGGCCACATCGGCGGTGGGCACTCCGTGGACGGCGTCGGAGAGGCCTAGGGTGGCGTTGAGCGCGTCCGCGAGCGGTACGGACAGCGTGGCCAGCGCCTTCCCCTGATCACCCGTCAGCCAGGCGGCCAGGAACGGGTCGTAGAGGTTCATGCCGACGATCCGGGTGTGCGGGCCGGCCGCCGCCCTGAGCTGGTCGAGGATGGTGCCGAGGCCCGTGCGGACCTTGCCGATACCGGCGAGCGCGCACGGCAGGTCGACGTTCCCGCCGGCCAGGCAGCCGTTGACGTCGTTGGCGCCGATGTCCAGCGTCACGACCACCCGCTGCCCGTGGTGGTGACGCAGGAAGTCCACCGCCTCGGCGAGTTGGGCGCCCGCGTACGGGTGCGGGTACGGGCAGCCCCCGCCGATCATGGTGGTGGTGGACTCGCCCGGGCAGCCGAGGTCGACGAAGTCGAAGGCCCGCCCCGAGGCCGCTGCCCGCGCCGCGAGCGTACGGGCGATGTCCTGGGCGTAGCCGCGGCCGGTGACATGCCCGCCGCCCGGCAGGGACTGGTAGCCGGCGGCCAGGGAGTCGCCCAGTGCGAGGTAGTAGCGGGGCGTGGAGGCGTCGGCGGCCGAGGCGGGTGCGGAGGAGAAGCCGACCAGTGCGGCGGCGGCGAGCAGCGCCGCCACCACGGTGAGCCGGACGTGTCTGAGCAGGCGTGAGCGCATGAACCCTCCAACGGAGCCGGGTGATTGGGCTCCGGCGAGGCTACTGCGCGGTAGGGCGGGGGAGTAGGGGTTGCGCAGGACTGCGCGGGATTGCCGGGCCCTGCTCAGCCGGGGAACGCGTACACCGTCGTCGCGTGCGCCGCCGGCTCCTCCTCGCCCTCTGCCGTCAGGGTGATGTCCAGGAACGCGAGCCGACGCCCCAACTTGCCGACCCGGGCCGTCACCAGAACGTCCGAGCCGAGCACCGCGCGCTGAAAGGTCGTCGACTGCTGAACCGTCGTCATCGGCCCGAAGCCGCCACGCGCGGCGGACACCGCGATCACGCTCGCGGTGTCCGCGGCGGCCATCATCGCCTGGCCGGACAGCCCGCCGCCCTCCCGGGCCAGCTGGTCCGACCAGGGCAGCCGCAGCACGGCGTGCCGCTCACCGGTTTCGGTCACCGACAGCCCGAGTGCCTGCACCCACGGGGCGAAGTTGTCGGCCAGGATCTTGTCTGCCTCGGCGGCGGAGAGAGTCACGAGGCCATTGTGCGGGGCGAATTGACGGGCACGCCAGACCCGGGCGGGTAGCCCTCGCCAACGGGCGCCGCGGTGTTGATCCCGGCCCGGTCGGTTGCGCTACGGCCGGCTGCGCCTGAGCCGTTCCGCGAGGACGGCGGCATGGCTGTGATCGAGATCGCGGGTGGCGGTCAGCAGCGTCACGGGTTGGCCCGCGGCGAGTTCCTGCAGGCCCTGCAGAGCCTCCTGGTGCTCCGGATCGCGGAGTTCGGCAAGGTAGCGGCGACGGAACTCCTCGAAACGCTCGGGGGCGTGGCCGTACCAGCGGCGCAGCTCGGTCGACGGAGCGATGTCGCGGAGCCATGCATCGAGACGGGCGTCCTCCTTGCGAAGGCCGCGCGGCCAGATCCGGTCCACCAGCACCCGCTTCCGGGAGCCGTCCTCGGACTCGCCGGGGTACACCCTTCCGTACGTCACGTCAGCTGTCCTGTTCATCCGACCTCCAGTTGCGTATGGCCCGGGCGGGACTCACCATCGGTTGCAGGCTGTCAGCCCGATTCGCCCTCCCGGACGGCCCGGCGGAGCAGCTCGGCGAGGTGCACGGCCGTGCGGCCGCCCGAGAGTTGGCTGATCTGGGTGCGGCAGCTGAAGCCGTCCGCCAGGACGACGGTCTCCCGGTCGGCGGCCCGGACGGCCGGGAGCAGGACGCGTTCGGCCGCCGCGACCGAGACCTCGTAGTGGCCGCGCTCGAAGCCGAAGTTCCCGGCCAGGCCGCAGCAGCCGGAGTCCAGCACCTCGTTGGCCAGCCCGATCCGGGCCTCCACCCGGCGGTCCGCCTCGGTGCCGAGCACGGCGTGCTGGTGGCAGTGCACCTGGGTCACCGCCCGTGTCCCGGCTGCCAGTTCGGGCAGTTCGACCTCGGCCTCGTCCAGGAACTCGGCCAGCGTGCGCACCCGCCCGGGGACGTCGCCGGCGTCCGCGCCGATCAGCTTCGGCAGCTCCTCCCGCAGCGCGGCCGTGCAGCTCGGGTCGAGGCCGACCACGGGCAGCCCGGGCGGCAGGGCGCGTACGCTGCGCCGCATCACCCGGCGGGCGACGCCCAGTTGGCCGGTGGAGAGCCAGGTGAGGCCGCAGCAGACCGGGCGGGCCGGGAGCTGGACGGCGAAGCCCAGGTGCTCCAGGACCTCGACCGCGGCCCGGGCGGGCGCGGGCTCCAGATGGTTGGTGAAGGTGTCCGGCCAGAGCAGCACGGGCTCGGCGCCCGGCCGGACGGGATGCTCGGCGCGGTAACGGCGGAACCAGCGTTCGAAGTTCTCGGTGGGCAGGGCGGGCAGCTCACGCCGGGGATCGATGCCGCCGAGGCGCTTGAGCACGGCGGCGCTCGGCCGGGACCGCAGCAGCCGGTTCGCCCCGGCAGGGGCGAGCGCGGCGGCCCGTAGGGTCAAGGGCAGCCACCCCATGGAGTAGTGGGAGGCCGGGCGCAGTCGCCACCGGTAGTGGTGGTGCAGGAACTCGGTCCTGTAGGTCGCCATGTCGACATGGACCGGGCAGTCGCTCGCGCAGCCCTTGCAGCCCAGGCAGAGGTCGAGCGCCTCGCGGACCTCCTCGGAGCGCCAGCCGTCGGCGATGACCTCGCCCCGCAGCATCTCGGCGAGCAGCCGGGCCCGGCCCCGGGTCGAGTGGCGTTCCTCGGCGGTCACCATGTAGCTCGGGCACATCACCCCGGTGCTGGTGTCGACGCACTTGGCGACGCCGACGCACCGGTGCACGGCCTTGAGCAGGCTGCCGCCGTCCTGCTCGTACGGGAGGGTGAGCGGCAGGTCGCGTCCGGCGAAGCGCAGATCGGCGTCGAGCGGGCGCGGGTCGACCATGGCGCCGGGGTTGAGCAGGTTCGAAGGGTCCCAGATCCGCTTGAATCGCCGGAAGAGATCGATGATCTCCGGCGGGTACATCCGGGGCAGCAGCTCCGCCCTGGCCTGCCCGTCACCGTGCTCGCCGGAGAGCGAGCCGCCGTGCGAGATCACCAGGTCGGCGGCCTGCTCCATGAACGCGCGGAACTCCGGCAGCCGGCGCGGTTCCGTCAGTGGGAAGTCGAGGCGCAGGTGCACGCAGCCCTCGCCGAAGTGCCCGTACGGGACGCCGCGCAGGCCGTGCCGCCCGAGCAGGGCCCGCAGGTCGCGCAGGTAGCCGCCGAGCCGTTCGACCGGGACGGCGGAGTCCTCCCAGCCGGGCCACGCCTCTGCACCACCGCCGTCCGCCGAGCCACCGGTGCTCGGCAGGCGGCTGACGATGCCCGCGCCGGCCTCCCGGACGGCCCACAGCTGGCGCTGCTCGCCCGGGTCGGTGACCACGGTGGTGGTGGCGCGCCGCTCCCGGCGGACGGCGTCGGCCAGGACGAGGGCCGCGTCCATGGCCTCGGCGGCGGTGGCGCCGCCGGTCTCCAGGAACAGCCAGCACCCGCCCTCGGGCAGCCGGTCCAGCGCGGGCGGACGGCGGCCGGTGGCGAGCAGGGCGGCGATCAGGTCGGCGGCCATGCCCTCGACGGTGAGCGGATGCAGCGTCAGCAGGGCGGGCACGGCGTCCGCCGCCGCCGTCTCGTCGGGGTAGCCGGCCACCACCAGGGCGCGCGCGGCGGGCGCCTCGACCAGGCGGACGGTGGCGCCGAGCAGGACGGCGCAGGTGCCCTCGGTGCCGGTGAGCGCGCGCGCCAGGTCGTAGCCGCGCTCGGGCAGCAGGGCGTCCAGGGCGTAGCCGGAGGTCCGCCGGGGCAGGTCCGGCATGCCCTGGCGGATCTCGGAGAGGTGGGCCGCGGTGAGGTCCTGCAGGGCGCGGTGCAGCTCGCCCACACGGCCGGGCCGGGCGCGCAGCCGTTCGCGCTCGGTGGGGGAGAGCGGGCCGCCGACGGTGAGTTCGGTGCCGTCGGCGAGCAGGAGGTCGAGCGACTCGAGGTTGTCGGAGGTGCGGCCCCAGGCCACCGAGTGGGCGCCGCAGGCGTTGTTGCCGATCATGCCGCCGAGGGTGCAGCGGCTGTGCGTGGACGGGTCGGGGCCGAAGCGCAGCCCGTACGGGCGGGCGGCGGCCTGCAGGTCGTCCAGCACCGCGCCGGGCTCGACGCGGGCGGTCCGGGCCTGCGGGTCGACCTCCAGCACCCGGTTGACGTGCCGTCGGAAGTCCAGCACGACGGCGCCGGGGCCGATCGCCTGGCCGCCGATGCTGGTCCCGGCGCCGCGCGGCACCACGGGCACGCCGTGGTCACGGCACAGGGCCAGCGCGGCCCGGACGTCGTCGGAGTCGGCCGGTTTGACCACGCCGAGCGGGAGGTGGCGGTAGTTGGAGGCGTCGTGGCTGTAGACCGTGCGCTCGGCGGTGCCGAAACGCACCTCCCCGCGGAGGGCCGCGCTGAGCGCTTGGGCGAGTTCGGAGGCCATGGGGGAGATCATCGCAGCGCCGGGCGGCCCAGGCCGTTGGCCACCCCGGTGGACCGCTGATGAGGTGTCATATGGGATTCTCTGGCGTCATGAGTGAAGAGATCACCCCGAGTCCGTACGTCGCCCGGCTGCCGATCGGCGAGCGGATCACCCTGCCGGAGGGCTCGATCCCGAACTGGGACGTCTTCCCCTTCGAGGGCGACATCCAGGTCAAGGTGCTGGACAAGCCCGAGCTGCCCGAGCCGCCCCGGCACGGTGAGGCGGGGGCGGACAGCTGCGGCGAGTGCGCGCGCCCCGACGACTCGTTCCTGTGGACGGACGAGCACTGGAGGCTCGGCGGGATGCGCGAGCCGTACGCGCTGCCCGCGATGGTCCTGCTCCAGCCCCGCGCGCACCACGACCTGACGGACCTCCCGCCGGCGCGGGCCGCCGAGCTCGGCCCGATGCTCCAGCGGGTCGAGCGGGCCGTGCTGTCGCTCGGCGGCATCGCCCGGGTGCACGTCAACAGGTGGGGCGACGGCGCCGCGCACCTGCACCTGTGGCTGGTGGCCAGGCCCGAGGGCATGATGCAGCTGCGCGGCACCTGCCTGCCGCTCTGGGACGACGTCCTGCCGAAGCTGCCGGAGGAGGAGTGGCGTGCGACGGGCCGCCTGATCGCCGAGGCGATGGCGGCCGAGGGCGGCACGGCGCACCTCTGACACGTCCGAGTCCTTCGGCCCCTCAGCGTCTGCCGACCGCTCCCCGTGCTATGTGGGAGAGCTTGGCGACCTCGAAGGCCGGGTAGGCGCCGCTCGACAGCAGCGAGAACTTGAGGCCCTCGCGGCCGTCGGGGCGCCGGTATCCGTCCGGCACGTAGGCGCGGTAGTGCTCGGCGGCGCGGTGGAAGAACTGCGGGCGCTCGGCGCGCGGCACGCACCCCGCCAGGTCGAAGACGAAGAGGAAGTGGCGGACCATCCGGGTGAACAGGAACGCGCGCGCCCGGTCGAATCCCTCACGCCCCTCCAGCAGCTCGAAGCTCCGCCGGTACTGGTCGAAGATGTCGAAGTGGCTGCTGCCCGGAGAGCCCGTCGGGTGCAGGGTGTGGCGGCGGCGGATGGTGACGCACTCCCGGTCCAGCACCGCGATCCGCTCCGCCGCCAGCATCACCTGGTGCACGACGGGCACCTCCTCGTAGCGGCCCTCCGGGAAGCCCGGCACCGTTGCCCGCCGCAGCAGCCGGTCCCAGACGAGCGGCGGTGCGCCGAGCACCTGCGGGCGGTCGAGCGGGGTGAACACCCCGGTGCCGAGCCCGGAGAGCAGCTGGGCGGACCCGCCGGGCCAGGTACGGCCGCCGTGCTCGCGGCTGTGGCCGAACAGCAGCACGTCCACCCCGCCGGTCTCGTCCAGGCGGTCGGCCATCGCCTGCAGCGCGTCGGGGTCGAGCACGTGGTCGCTGTCGAGGAACAGCAGGTACTCGCCCTTGGCACGGGCGGTCCCGGCGTCGCGGCTGCGGCCGATGCCCACGGCGGCGTTCAGGCGCAGGACGCTCACCCGCGGGTCGCGCATCTCGTACGCCTCGCTGATCCGCTCGGGGCAGTCCGGGGAGCGGTCGAGGACCAGGATGACCTCGAAGTCGCGGAAGGACTGGGCGAGCAGGGAGTCCAGGCAGTCCTTCAGCTGTTTCTGCTGGTCATAGGCGGGCAGCACGACGGTGATGAGTGGGGAGGGCATGGGCGGGAGGCTAAAGGCGTGTACACGCCCAGGCAAAGGCCGGAATTCCCGCGAAACTGCCCAATCCAGGTCAAAGCTCGGCAGGCGTACGCGATATCTTCACCAGCCGACCACGGCCGCTCAACGACGAAGGGCGGCGTCACCCGGCTTACCCGGGTGACGCCGCCCTTGCGAACGGCCGATCAGTACGCGTGGTGCGTCTGCCAGAAGGCCCACGCGCCACAGGGGCTGCCGTAGGTGGCGTTCATGTAGCTCAGGCCCCACTTGATCTGGGTCGCCGGGTTGGTGCGCCAGTCGGCGCCGGCCGAGGCCATCTTGGAGCCGGGCAGGGCCTGGACCAGGCCGTACGCGCCGGAGGAGGGGTTGGTCGCGGTGACGTTCCAGCCGCTTTCGCGCTCGATGATGTTGTTGAAGCACTGCAGCTGGCTCGCCGGCACGATCTGGGCGGCGATCTGCTGCGGCGTGCCGGTGAAGGCCGTGTTCAGGTTGGTGCGCTGCTGCGAGCGGGAGGCGGCTTCCGCCTTTGCCTTGGCGTCGGCCTTGGCCTTCGCCTCGGCCGCAGCCTTGGCCTTGGCGTCGGCCTCGGCCTTCGCCTTGGCGTCCGCGTCGGCCTTCGCCTTGGCATCGGCGTCCGCCTTGGCCTTCGCGTCCGCGTCGGCCTGGGCCTTGGCGTCCGCGTCGGCCTTCGCCTTCACCGCGTCGGCCTGGGCCTTGGCCTGGTCCTCGGCGATCTGCTGGGCCTCGGCGGCGGCGCTGGCCGCGGCGGAGCTGGCGGCGACGGCCTTCGGCACGGAGGCCGCGGCGGAGGGGGTGTCCTGCGGCAGTGCCAGCGCGAGGGTGGCGGAGCCCGCCACCGCGAGGGTGGCGACGCCGGTGATGATGGCGTGTCGGCGGTTCTTGAGCAGCTGCATGGAGGGGGACAACCTCTTCCTCTTCCGTCGGGCGGGGCCGGCATCGGGCACACGGGTATCGCGAAGCGAGTTCGGTGGAACAGGCCCGCGTGCCGTGTCGGACGGCCATGGCACCCCGGCTGTCGGTCCGGGGTGGGCGGGATCGGCGAGGCGTCGTGCTCGATTCGGACCATCGAGCCGGCCGCGCTGCCTTGCGACCCGGACATTCTTGTCAGACGGGTCTGGAAGGGGTCAACGGGGCTTGGTACTACTGCCGGTAGTAGGCACGGCAGAGCGCCCGGTGCTGGGCCGGGCGCTTCAAACACCTTTACCCACGACTTATTTCTCGCAAACCTGCGCTGTGTGGGGGCCGTCATCGCAGGCCTGACCTGCCCTCTTCCCGCCCGTCCGAGTGGTGCGGCGGCCTCCTCGCCGAGGAGGCGTCGGCTTACCCGGTCCTTACCGACTATCGAGGGCAGTAGTAGGCGGAAGGGGTGTGGGCGGCCTCACAGGAGCCATGGGGACACTTCACTCCTGGGTGACCGGCCGGTTACCAGGATCACCCCTTTCCTTGCGTGCGAGCGCGGAGCGCGTGCCCCGGTGGTCCGGTGGGCAGCCGTCGGCGGCCGCCCACCGGAGCCCGCTCAGATCCGCCCGGTGCCCGCGCCGGCGGTCACGACGGAGGCGACGTCGCCCGCGCCGGTCGGGTCGTAGGTGTAGGGGGCGGTGGTGAACGTGCCGGTGCGGGTGACGTCGGTGGTGGTGCCGCCGAGGTCGTTGCGGTACAGGTTGGCGTAGCCGTCGGTCGGGCTGTCGCCGGTGGTGGTGACGGACTCGAAGGAGCCGGCGAAGGCGTTCCGCTCGACCAGCACCTGGGCACCCATCCGCGAGTGGACGGCGCTGTCGGAGACGTTCTGGTAGTAGTTGCTGTACACGTGGGCGGTGCCGAAGCGCACGCTGGGGAGCCGCGAGTTGACGTTGTTGAAGCGGTTGTGGCCGTAGGTGACGTGCAGCTTGCCGGTGTCCTCGGCCGCGTTCTTGTCGGAGTGGCCGACCAGGCTGACCTTGTAGTGGTCGTGGAAGTAGTTCCACGAGGCCGTGACGTAGTCCGAGCCGTGGGTGATGTCCAGCAGCCCGTCGTAGTAGTCCTTGCCGTGGCTGCGGTCGGAGGACAGGTCGTTGTGGTCGATCCAGACCTTGGTGGAGGCCTGGACGGTGATGGCGTCGGTGCCGACGGCCTTGCTGATGTTGAGGTTGCGGATGATGACGTTGGTGGACGCCTTGACCCGCAGGCCCCCGCCGGTGAGCCCGGAGCCTGCGCCGACGCCGATCACGCTGGTGTTGGAGCCGACGTCGATCTGGCCGCTCAGCGAGATGACGCCGGAGATGTACACGGTCTTGGCGCCGGTGCCCTTGACCGCGGTGGTGAGACCGGCGGCGGTGTTGACGGTGGTCGTGGTGCCACCGCTGCCGCCGGTGGTGCCGGCGGCGTAGCCGAACGGGGAGGCCTCGTACGTGGCCGCCTGGGCGGGGCTGCCGAGGGTGGCCGGCAGGCCTGCGAGCAGTGCGGTGCCGATCGCCCCGGCCAGCAGCCGGCGCCTCCTGAGTGTCGCGATCATGACAATCCCTTCGTCGAGGGGGTGGGTGGGGTGGCCGATGGCCCGGCTGGTCACCGCCGGGCCACCGGGGAACGGGGGGTCAGATCCGGCCGGCACCCGCGTGGTGGCCGACCAGGTGCGGCAGCGCGGTCACGGGGGAGACCTCCGCGCGCAGGACGGGCGTCCAGCCGGCCGAAGTGCCCAGCGGTGCCGCCGGGTTGGCCGCGTTGAACGCGCCGATCAGGTCGGTCTCGGTGCCGTTGACCAGGTTGCCGTCCGCGGTCAGCGCGGTGCCGCCCCAGTTGTAGAGCAGCTTGGCGGCCGGGATCTCGGCGGGAAGCTTGAAGTAGTTGTCCTGCACCACGAGTTGGGAGGACTTGCCGACGCCGATGCTGTACTCGAATTCGGCGGCGCCCGGGGTGTAGAGGTTGTTGTAGACGTCCACCTGGCCGAAGCGCACGCGCGGTGCGCGCTGCACCGTGTTCTGCCACAGGTTGTGGTGGAAGGTCACCCGCAGGTGTCCGGGGTCGACCTTGGAACTGTTGCTGCTGCCGACCAGGTTGGTCTTGTCGTGGTCCCGGAAGACGTTCCAGGAGGCGGTCACGTAGTCCGAGCCGTTGGTGATGTCCAGCTGGCCGTCGTGCACCTGGTACGGGCGGTCGTAGTACAGCGGCTGCTCGGCGTCCCGGTTCCCGCCGTCGGTGAAGGTGTTGTGGTCGATCCAGACGTGCGTCGCGTTGTAGAGCGTGACGCTGTCGTACATCGAGTTCCAGGTGCCCGTGGAGCCGTCGGTCGGGTCCCACTGCGGGAAGCAGTCGGCCGCGTCCTGGAAGGTGAGGTTGCGGATGGCGACGTTGTCGACGTTCTTGAGCAGGAATCCACCCCCGAGCAGCTTCGCCTTGTGGCCGATGCCCACCAGGGTGGTGTTGGGGCCCACGCTGATCTGGACCTGCCTGGCCTGGGTCTTCTGCGCGGCGAGCCGGGCGTCCTCCTGCGGCCCGCTGGGCTCGGCGCTCCGGCCCCAGACCGCCGGGTCGTACGCGGCGAGGTAGGCGTCCCGGGTGTAGCCGGTGCCGGCGGCGTAGTCGTCGCAGCCGAGGTGCCTGCCGGTGTCATCGGTGTTGAGGTCGATGGTGCCCTCGATGTAGACGATCTTCGGTGTCGCGTCGGAGCCGTTCCCGGCGTTGTCGCCGCCCAGCGCGGCCACCAACTCCGCCCGGGTGCGGACGAGTCGGGTGTAGCCGGTGCCGGCAGCCGAGCCTCCCGTGGTGCCGGTGGTCGCCGAGCCCCAGCCGTCCCCGGCGCCGAGGACGGCGTGTCCGACGGCGTCTCGGTGCCGGTCGGCCTGTGTCCCGTCCGTGGCGAGGGCCGGTGCGGCCGCCAGGGCGACGGTGAGCATGGCCGACCCCAGGGGGGCGGCGAGCCGGAACGTACGGGGAATGGGCATGGGGCGGTCCTCTGGCGTGGTGGGTGGCGGGAGAGCGAGTTCAAATATGTGAACATCAATCGCATCTGTAGCCAGACAGTAAGGAGGGCCGGACGCTTCGTCAATGCATCGGTCGGGAATTGGCGCTGATCTCCTGTCAGGTTCCGGTTCAGCTGGGAGTTCCTCGTTCAGCCCGCGGAACGACCAGGCCTGCTGTCGGGCCGCCCGGAGCGACCTCCGATACTGGGCCGGTGACATTCCTGTTCATCGCCCTGGTGGGGCTCGCCGGTATCGGCCTGACGCAGTGGTACCTCTGGCGACGGCTGGTACGGGACGTCTCCGCGCCCGGCGGGCCGTACCGGCGGGTGGGGACGGTGCTGGCCGTCGTGCTGCCCCTGCTCAGCCTCGGTGCGCTGGTCGGCGGGCGGGCCCTGCCGCTGGCCGCGGAGCGGTGGCTGGCCTGGCCCGGGTACCTCTGGCTCGCCGTGATGCTCTACCTGACGCTCGCCGTCCTGGTGGGGGAGGCCGTCCGGCCGGTGCTCATGCGTGTCCGCCGGCCCGCCACCACCGAGATCCCTGCTCCTCCGGACGCGTCGCGCCGACTGTTCGTCGCCCGGACGGTGGCCATCGGCGCGGGCGGCGCGGCCGCCGCCGTCGTGGGCAACGGGATGTACGGGGTGCTGCGCGGGCCGCGCCTCAAGCACCTCACCGTGCCGCTGGCGAAGCTGCCCCGGCGTGCGCACGGCTACCGGATCACGGTGGTCAGCGACATCCACCTCGGCCCGATCCTGGGCCGCTCGCACACCCAGCGCATCGTCGACACCATCAACAGCACGCAGCCCGACCTGATTGCCATCGTCGGTGACCTGGTCGACGGAACCGTGGCCGACCTCGGGCCCGCCGCCGAGCCGCTCGCCCGGCTGCGGGCGCGCGACGGCTCGTACTTCGTCACCGGCAACCACGAGTACTTCTCCGGCGCCGCGCCCTGGGTCGACTTCGTCCGCTCGCTGGGCGTCCGCCCGCTGGAGAACGCCCGGGTCGAGCTGCCCTGGTTCGACCTCGCCGGGGTCAACGACATCGCCGGGACCGCCGAGGGCCAGGGGCCCGACTACCGCAAGGCCCTCGGCGACCGGGACCGCAGCCGGACGGCCGTCCTGCTCTCCCATCAGCCGGTGACCATCCACGACGCCGTCCGGAACGGTGTCGACCTCCAGCTCTCCGGCCACACCCACGGCGGCCAGCTCTGGCCGGGCAACTACCTCGCCGCCCTGGCCAACCCGACCGTCGCCGGGCTGGAGCGCTACGGCGACACCCAGCTGTACGTCACCCGGGGCGCGGGCGCCTGGGGCCCGCCCGTCCGGGTCGGTGCGCCCTCGGACATCACCGTCCTGACCCTGGCCTCGCTCCAGGTCTGATCCTCATGATCTTGACATGCGAGACCACCTGTCTCGCATGCTGATCCACTGTTAGGGTCCGGCCATGAGCGAAGCGGCCCTGCCTGCGCATTCCGAGCGGCTCCGCAGCTGGTCCATGCTCGCGCTCGGTACGGGCGGGCAGACGGCCAGCTGCGCGGTGCTGTACGGGCTGGCGTACCTGATCCCCGCCCTGCAGCGGCAGTACGGGCTCTCCCTGGCGAGCGCCGGGCTCCTGGTCTCCTGCCCGGTCTTCGGGGCGCTGGTCACCCTCGCCGGCTGGGGCGTGGTCGCGGACCGCTACGGGGAGCGCGCGGCACTGACCGCCGGGCTGCTCCCGGCCGCCGCGCTGCTGGGCCTCGCCGCGACCGCGCAGCACGTCCGGACACTCGGTGTCCTGCTGGTGCTCACCGGGGCCGCCGCGGCCGCGACCATCTCGGCATCCGGGCGGCTGGTCATCGGCTGGTTCCCGCCCGACCGCCGCGGGGTCGCGATGGGCGTACGGCAGGCCGCGCAGCCGCTCGGGGTGGGCCTGGCCGCCGCCGTGCTCCCGCCCGTCGCGCGGTCGGCGGGGGCCGCCACCGGCTTCCTCTGCTGTGCGCTGCTGTGCGGCGCGGCCGGCCTGGCCGTCGCCGCCCTGGCGGTCGACCCGCCGCGCCCGCGCCGGGAGCCCGGCGAGCTGACCCGCAGCCCCTACGGCGCCGCACACCTGTGGCGGCTGCACGGAGCCGCCGCGCTGCTGTGCGTGCCGCAGTTCGTGGTGACCGGCTTCGCGCTGGTCTTCCTGATCGAGGCGCGCGGCTGGCCCGCCGCGGTGGCGGGAGCCGTGCTGGCCGTCGGCAACCTGGTCGGCGCGGGCGTGCGCCTGCTCGCCGGGTGGTGGTCCGACCGGATCGGCAGCCGGGTACGCCCGATGCGGGTGCTCGCGCTCGCCACCGTCGCGGACCTGATGCTGCTGACCGTCGGCGCGGCCTGGCACTCCGCCGTCGGAACGGCGGCGCTGCTGGCCGCCGCCGCGCTCACCGTCAGCACCAACGGCCTGCACAACACCGCGGTCGCCGAGTACGCCGGTCCGTTCTGGGCAGGCCGGGCCCTGGGCATCCACGGTGTGGCCCAGCACGCCGCGATCGTGCTGGTCCCCTCGCTCACGGGCGCGCTGATCGGCGCCTTCGGCTACACCCCGGCCTTCGCGGCGGCCGCCGCCTTCCCGCTGGTGGCGGCCGTGCTGATCCCGCGCCACTCGCTTGAAAGCGGCCGCCATTAGGTGAGGCAGCAGACCAACCAGAGGGGCGCGGGGAACCGCGCGAAGCGGTAGGGCACAGGTCGTCGCCTTCCGATCTCGCGCAGTTCTCCCCCAGCCTTCGGCCGGGAGGTGCCCCCACGCGCCCCTGGGATACCCGATCCTGATCGGTCCACCTACTGGCGGCGCCCCTACGTGGTGGCCGAGCGCAGCGCCAGCCGGGTGTTGGACTGGGCCACCCCCGCCTCGCGCTTGAGTGTGCGCAGCAGCGCGTCCAACGCGGCGGCGTCGGCGGCCCGGGCGCGCAGCAGGTAGTCGTACTCGCCCGTGATGTGCACGACCTCGGTGATTCCGGGCAGCGTCAGCGCCGTCCGCTCGAAGTCCTCGCTGATGCTCCCTGGCCTGAGCCGGACGTCGATGAAGGCCACCAGGCCGGGCCCGCCGGCGGCGGTCGGGTCGACCAGCGTGGTGAAGCCCCGGATCACGCCCTCCGCGCGCAGGCGGCGGACCCGGTCCGCGGTGGCGTTCGCGCTCAGGCCGATCCGGCGGCCGAGGTCGCGGTAGGAGATCCGCGCATCCTCCTGCAGTGCACCGAGAATCTCGCGGTCCAAGGCATCCATGCCGCGATTGTCGCAGCCCGGGCCGATAATCCGCCGCGTGTTCCGGCCGAGGCGTCCCACACTGCACCGGTGACGGATTCACTGACGACGGCCGCCCTCGCGGGAGCGGCGGCGGGGCTGGGTGTGGCGGTGCCGGTGGGCGCGGTCGGCGTCCTGCTGCTGCAGGAGAGCCTGCGCGGCCGGCGCGCCGCGGCGGCCGGTGCCTGCGCCGTGGCGGGCGTCGACCTGCTGTACGCCTGCGCCGCCGTGCTGCTGGGGCCACACCTGAGCGGAGCTCTGGCCGACGGGGAGGCGTGGGTGCGGCTGGGGGCTGCGCTGGTGCTGGCCGTGATCGCCGTACGGGGAGTGCTGGCCGGCGTCCGCCCGCCGGCGTCCGAGGGATCGCCGGCGGCGGGTGCCCGGCGGACCTTCGTACGCTTCGCCGGCCTCACCCTGGTCAACCCGACCACGGCGCTCTACTTCACCGCCCTCACCACCGGCCAGGGCCGAGCGCTGGAGCAGACCGGCGGCCTGGTCTTCGTCCTCGCCGTCTTCGCCGCCTCGCTGGTCTGGCAGCAACTGCTCGTCGCGGCAGGCAGCCTGGCCGGCGCCCGGATCGGCGATCGCGCGCGGTCCTGGACCTTCCGGGTCGGCTACGGCATCGTCGCCGCCTACGCCGTACGCCTCGCCCTCCCGCTGCCCTGACGTACGGACGGGAATTGTGCGGTTCGGGTGAGAACCCCCTCCGCGTTGGTGTTCGGGCGGTTAGGCTTCCTGGCGTTTCGAAGAGCGAAGTCCAACGGGGGTGCGTGGAGTTGTCGGAGAGTCAGGGCGAGCTGCTGGGCATGGCGGGGATCGGCGAGGGCTTCGAGGGCTGGGAGCCTCCGGAGATCGACACCACGGTGGCCCACTCTGCCCGGATGTACGACTACTGGCTGGGCGGCAAGACCCACTTCCCGCCCGACCGGGCGCTGGGGGAGGCGTTCGAGCGCGCGATCCCCAGCATCCGCACCATGGCGCAGGAGAACCGCCGCTTCCTGGGCCGCGCCGTGCGCCACCTCGTCCGGGAGGCCGGCATCCGGCAGTTCCTCGACATCGGCACCGGCATCCCCACCGGGGGGAACACCCACGAGATCGCCCAGGCCGAGGCCCCGGGCAGCCGGGTCGTGTACGTCGACAACGACCCGATCGTGCTCGCGCACGCCCGGGCCCTGATGGTCAGCGGCGACCAGGGGAAGACCTCCTACATCCACGCGGACCTGCGCGAGCCGGAGAAGATCCTCGACCACCCCTCCCTGGTCGGCACCCTGGACCTCACCCAGCCGGTGGGCCTGATGCTGGTGGCGATCCTGATGCTGCTCGGCGACGAGGACGACCCGAAGAGCAAGGTCGCCACCCTGCTCGACGCGCTCCCGTCCGGCAGCCACGTCGTCGTCACCCACCCGAGCGCCGACTTCAACCCCGAGGCCATGGGCGCGGTCGTCACGGCGGCGAAGCAGGGCCACATGACGCTGGTCCCGCGCAGCCGGGACGAGGTCGCCGCGTTCTTCGGCGACTGGGAGCTGATCGAACCGGGAGTGGCGCCGGTGATGGCCTGGCACCCCGAGGGCGCGCCGCCGGCCGACCCGGAGGCGGCGTACTACTGGGCCGGGATCGCCCGCAAGCCGTAGCGAGCCTCGATCAGGATTGGGCATCCCAGGGGCGCGTGGGGGCACCTCCCGGCCGAAGGCTGGGGGAGAACTGCGCGAGACGGGAGGGTACAGGCCGTTGCCTTCCGACTTCGCGCAGTTCCCCGCGCCCCTGGAGAGTGCAACTGGCTCGGTTGCCTCGCAGCGGGCGCGAGGTGTGATGCTGGGCGGGTGACCGACTCGCAGGTGTCCGTGCGGTTCGCCCCCGAGCTGTGGCTGTTCCTCAAGGCCCGCCACCGCCGGGACGAGGTGGCGGTTGCCCATGACGGCACGTCCTCCCTGGGCCACCTGGTCGAGTCGCTCGGCGTGCCGCTCACCGAGGTCGGTGAGCTGGCCGTCGGAGACCGGCCGGTCGACCCCTCGTACCGGCCCACCACCGGCGCGCTCGTCCGGGTGTCGGCCGTACGGCGTCCGCAGGAGATCCCCGTGGTGCCGCTGCGCCTCCTCCTGGACGTCCATCTCGGCGCGCTGGCCCGTCGCCTGCGGCTGGTCGGCGTGGACACCGCGTACCGCAACGACCTGGACGACGACGAGCTGATCGAGCGGGCGAACGCGGACCGCCGGGTCCTGCTCACCCAGGACCGCGCGCTGCTGTGCCGCCGCGCCCTGTGGCTGGGCGCCTACGTCCGGGGAGCGCACCCGGACGACCAGCTCGCCGACGTGCTGGGCCGCTTCGCTCCGCGGCCGGCGCCCTGGACCCGGTGCACGGCGTGCAACGGACTGCTGGCCGCCGTCGCCAAGACCGAGGTCGAGGAGCTGTTGCAGCCGGGCACCAGACGGACCTACCACCGCTTCGCGCGCTGCCGGGACTGCGGACAGGTCTACTGGCACGGCGCGCACCACGCGAAGCTGGAGGCCATCGTGTCCCGTGCCACCCGGCTGCAGCCGTCGTTGACACGGCCTCCGACGGCTCTCTAGCGTAGGGCGCCCATTACCAGTCAGTAGGGATCGGCATGGACGCGCAACGCCCGTACGACCTCGTCCTGTTCGGAGCCACCGGGTTCACCGGCGGCCTCACCGCCGAGTACCTCGCCCGGAGCGCCCCTGCGGACTGCCGCTGGGCGCTGGCCGGGCGCAACCGCGCCAAGCTGGAGGCGCAGCGCGAGCACCTCGCCGCCATCGCACCGCACCTCGCCGAACTCCCGCTGCTGGACGCCGACGCCGCCGACCCGGCCTCGCTGCGGGCCGTCGCCGCCTCGGCCCGCGTGGTGATCTCCACGGTCGGACCGTACATGGCCTACGGCGAGCCGCTGGTCGCCGCCTGCGCCGACGCCGGCACCGACTACGTGGACCTCACCGGCGAACCCGAGTTCGTGGACCGGATGTACCTGCTCCACCACAAGCGTGCCGTCGAGACGGGTGCCCGGCTGGTGCACGCCTGCGGATTCGACTCCGTGCCGCACGACCTCGGCGTGCTCTTCACCGTCGGCCGGCTGCCGGAGGGCGAGCCGGTCTCCGTGCAGGGATTCGTCCGTGCCGGGGGCCAGTTCTCGGGCGGCACCTTCGCCTCGGCGCTCACCGCCTTCTCCCGCCCGCTGGCCACGGCGCGCGCGGCCAGGCAGCGGCGCGAGGCCGACCCGCGCCCGCCCGGGCGTCGGATCGGCACCGCCCCGGGCCGCCCGCGGTGGTCCGCCGCCGCGCAGGCCTGGGCCTGGCCGCTGCCGACCATCGACCCGCAGGTGGTCGCGCGCTCGGCCGCCGCCCTGCCCTCCTACGGACCGTCCTTCCACTACGGCCACTACGCCGCCGTCAGGCGCCTGCCGGTCGCACTGGCGGGCACCGCCGGCCTGGCCCTGCTGGTCGCCGCGGCTCAGATCCCGCCGCTGCGCCGGGCCCTGTCCGCGCTGCGCAAGCCGGGGGCCGGGCCAAGCGCGGAGCAGCGGGCCAAGTCCTGGTTCACCGTCAGGTTCCTCGGCGAGAGCGGCGGCAAGCAGGTGATCACCGAGGTGTCCGGCGGTGATCCCGGCTATGCGGAGACGGCCAAGATGCTCGCCGAGTCCGCTCTCTGCCTGGCCTTCGACGAGCTGCCGAAGACCGTCGGCCAGGTGACCACGGCGGCGGCGATGGGCACCGCGCTGATCGACCGGCTCACCGCCGCAGGCCTGCGCTTCGCCGTCCTCGACACGCCGCCGGCCTCGGCACCGCGGCGGAATGTCGGACCGTGAGCGAAGACGGCGGTGTCACGGCTGTTGGCCTCCGGGGTGCAATCGGGGTAGACATAGGCGTATGGCCCGGTTGATGCGCCGGTCAACGGCCTCCCAGCCCGCCGGCCGACGCGGGCGGAGTCGGCACGAGCCCGCGCCTGCGGAATCCAGGCCGGACGGGGAGCACAGCGGCCGGGCGTCCTCGAAGGGCCGTTCGCGGCTGCGGCCGGGCACGCGCAGCGTGGCCGGTCAGGTGTTCGCCCTCCAGGTGGTCGTGGTGCTGCTGCTGGTGGTGGCCGCGGTGGTGGCGCTCGTCCTGCAGTCGGAGCACGACAGCAACCAGGAGGCCCGCAACCGCTCGGTCGCCGTCGCCCAGACCTTCGCCAACTCGCCCGGCATGGTGGCGGCCCTGCGCTCGCCCGACCCGACGGCGATCCTCCAGCCGAAGGCCGAGGCCGCCCGGATGGGCTCCGGGGTCGACTTCATCGTGGTCCTGAACACCGACGGCATCCGCTACACCCACCCCAAGCCGGACCGGATCGGCAAGAAGTTCGTCGGCACGATCGAGCCCGCCCTGCAGGGCCAGGTGATCACCGAGCGCATCGTCGGGACCATCGGCCCGCTGGTGCAGGCCACCGTCCCGGTCAAGGACACCGACGGCTCGGTGGTCGGGCTGGTGTCCGCCGGGATCACCATCTCCAAGGTGAGCGGGGTGGTCAACCGCCAGCTGCCGATCCTGCTCGGTGCCGCGGCGGTGGCCCTGGCCCTGGCCACCGCCGGCACTGCGCTCGCCAGCCGGCGACTGCGGCGCCAGACGCACGGCCTCGGTCCGGCCGAGATGACCCGCATGTACGAGCACCACGACGCCGTGCTGCACGCCGTACGCGAAGGCGTGGTGATCGTCGGCGGGGACGGCCGTCTGGTGCTCGCCAACGACGAGGCACGCCGCCTGCTCGACCTTCCCCGGGACGCCGAGGGACGGCCCGTCACCGACCTCGGCCTCGACCACGAGGCGGCCGGCCTGCTGGCCTCCGGGCGCTCCGTCAGTGACGAGGTGCTCCTGGCCGGTGACCGGTTGCTGGTGGTGAACACCCGGCCCACCGACCGCAACGGCGGACCTCCCGGAAGCGTCGCCACACTCCGCGACTCCACCGAGCTGCACGCGCTCTCGGACAAGGCCGAGGCGGCCCGCAGGCGCCTCAAGCTGCTCTACGACGCCAGCGTGGCCGTCGGCACCACCCTGGACGTGACGCGGACCGCGGAGGAGCTCGCGCTGGCGGCCGTGCCCAGGTTCGCCGACTTCGTCACCGTGGACCTGGTGGATGAGGTCCTGAGCGGTGAGGAACCGCCGGCGGAGCGTGGCGCCCAGATGCGCCGAGCGGCCGTCGCAGGGATCCGGGACGACCACCCGTTCTACCCGGTGGGCCGGCTGGTCACCCTGGTCCCCTCCACGCCGCGGGCCAGGAGCCTCGAGAGCGGACGGCCGGTCCTCGAGACCGATCTCCGTCCTGCCGTCGCCGCCTGGCAGGAGCAGGACGCCGAAACGGCCAACCGGGTCATCGAGCAGGGCATCCATTCGCTGATCACCGTCCCGCTCAGCGCCCGGGGCGTCCTCCTGGGGCTGGCCACGTTCTGGCGCTCGGAGAAGCCGGAGCCCTTCGAGGGGGACGACCTCTCCCTCGCCGAGGAACTGGTCGCCCGTGCCGCCCTGTGCATCGACAACGCCCGCCGCTACACCCGCGAACACGCGATGGCCGTGACGCTGCAGCACAGCCTCCTCCCGCACGGCCTGCCCGAGCAGAGCGCCCTCGACGTGGCCTACCGGTACCTGCCGGCGCAGGCGGGCGTGGGCGGGGACTGGTTCGACGTCGTCCCGCTCCCGGGCGCCCGGGTCGCCCTGGTGGTGGGCGACGTCGTCGGCCACGGTCTGCATGCCGCCGCCACCATGGGCCGGCTGCGGACCGCCGTCCACAACTTCTCCACCCTGGACCTGCCGCCGGACGAACTCCTCGGGCACCTCGACGAGCTGGTGAGCCGGATCGACCAGGACGAGACGGCGACCGGCTCCGGCGGTGCCGTCACCGGAGCCACCTGCCTGTACGCGATCTACGACCCGGTCTCCCGGGTGTGCACCATGGCCCGGGCCGGCCACCCGCCGCCCGCGCTGGTCCACCCGGACGGCACGGTCGAGTTCCCGGACCTGCCCGCGGGCCCGCCGCTCGGGCTCGGCGGCCTGCCCTTCTCCAGCGTCGAGCTGCAACTGCCCGAGGGCAGCCAGCTGGTGCTGTACACCGACGGGCTGATCGAGGACCGCGAGCGGGACATCGACGACGGACTCGAACTGCTGCGCGGCGTCCTGGCCCATCCTTCCGACCGGGCCCCGGAGGACACCTGTGAGGCGGTGCTCGACGCGCTGCTGCCCGCGGACCCGAAGGACGACATCGCGTTGCTGGTCGCCCGTACCCAGGTCCTGCCCGCCGACCGGGTGGCCGCCTGGGAGGTGCCGTCCGATCCTGCGGCGGTGGGCGAGGTGCGCGCGGCGGTGGCCCGGCAGATGGAGCAGTGGGGGCTGGACGAGGCGGCCTTCGTGACCGAGCTGATCCTCAGCGAGCTGGTCACCAACGCCATCCGCTACGCGACCGGCCCGATCCGG